>JBEIRK010000228.1:0-2215 GCA_040376005.1 Flavobacteriales bacterium | reverse complement strand
TACCATTAAAAAGATTCACCGAAGGCCACATAAAAGCCGCTGTTGCCTCCTTGTCCCCAAGCCATGTCCATTCGAAGGTTGATATGTGCTTGGCGGTCTACAAGAAACCGTAAGCCAGTGCCCGCATTCCATGCGTAAAGGGTACGGGTCTGATTGGCTATGGCGCTTTCACCGGCAAAAAAGGCCCAATCCCATCGTTTAAGTAGTTGCAAACGCCATTCTACTTGCAGTGTGCTCATGAATGGGGCCCGAAGTAGTCCTTGATAAAATCCCCTTGCATTTTCATCGCCACCAAATGCAACTGCATCCAGGGTGGGGCCTGACACATATACCGTTCTTGATCTTAGGGCAATGGCACTGCGTTTTATCCGGAAATACTTGCGAACATCCAAGGTGCTCTTTATATAGAATCCTGCTGTGCCGAGCATCGGGTGCGCTTGGAATAGGCTGTAAAACCCTGAGTCTGCATTTAAGGGATTGTTCCTGCTGTCATACAACAGGCTTGGAGCAGGAATGCCGATGGCCGAAACAGGAGAAAGTTCCGCCATTAAACTGCTATCGCCTCGCAAGGGTTTCAATGAAGCGTATCGCACACCACGTATCCCTAATCCCAAAAACAAGGGTTTCTGGCCTGTTCTGCGAAGCAATTGGGCTTCAATTGTATTTCTTCGGGTACTAAAAATCAATGGATTTTTTCTTTCAAGTGCAAGGCTGTTGCCCCAAAAGTAGTCGGGGAAATAGGAGAAGTGGGCTTTGCCTGAAGTAAAATAAGATTCTTTGGGGAGGTAAGCGTTCCAGCCAATTTCGCCAATGATCTGTTTGCGCAGGGTGTAGCTAAACTCAATTTTTGCATTGCTCCAACGAATAGCTCCGGTATCAAGTTTTTTGCTGAATAGGCAGGCGGCTCCAAAATAAAATCGGGTTTCAGGGGTATACCCAAAAGTAGGAACAGGCAGCACACTGAGGTGCTTATGTGTGCTATATTTTTCCACTTTTTGTTGAGCAAAAATAGGGGTAACACTTAGTGAGAGTAAGATGAAATACGTAGCTTTCACAAACTTATACACATTTATCTATGATGATCGCAATGAGCACTGCAAGCCCCCTGTATATCAAACATACAAGCAGCATGCGAATTCGCTTGCTTTTCATATTGCAAATGTATTCTAAAGCAAACTAACATTTGTTAGTTTTTTAGGCCACTTTCTCAAAAAAGGCTTGAAAAAGTCGAATTATGCCTAACTTTGCATGAATAAAATCATTCGGATGACGAAAGTAAGCTTTGCAAGAACTCAAGATGAGTTTTCAGTAGTACTCAGAAAAAAAGTAGACGAATATTTCAGAACCAATAGAATTAGCCAACAGGGCAATTGGAAGCTGTACAGTAAGACTATTATATTATTGTCAAGCATGATAGCATTGTATGTTATTTTGGTTTTCAATACTCCAGCAGCATGGATTGCATTGCCACTTTGTGCTTTGGCGGGCATCAATTTTGCAGCCATTGGGTTTAATGTGATGCACGATGGTTGCCACGGCAGCTATTCTCGCAAACAGTGGGTGAATGATTTAATGGGTTATTCCCTAGATCTCATGGGCGGATGCTCATACTTCTGGAAAGTGAAGCACAATGTGGCTCACCACTCTTATACCAATATTGAAGGGCATGATGAGGATATTGATATCCGTCCGTTCATGCGCATGAACACACAGCAAACCAAGAAACCATACCATAAGTATCAGCATTATTACTGGCCTTTGCTTTACAGCCTTACCTATTTCTGGTGGGTATTTGTACGCGATGGCAAGAAATACAGAGAAATGCGCGTGGCTACTACTGAAATTCCAGAAATGAATTTCAAAGAACATGCGATTTTCTGGGGTGGTAAGTTTCTCTATTTTGCTTTGTACTGGATATTGCCACCCTATGTAGGTGTTACAACCGGTAACTTCACAGTAGGTGAGTTTATCCTTGGTTATGGTTTGACACTCGCAACTACAGGAATTACCCTGGGTGTGGTGTTTCAATTGGCTCACACTACTGAGAACTTGGAGTTCCCAGAACCTGATCCTGCAACATTGAAAATTGAAAATGCTTGGTTCGTTCACCAATTGCAGACTACCGCAAACTTTGCTACAAAAAGTAAAGTATTGGGTTGGTTTACTGGTGGCTTGAACTTCCAGGTAGAACATCACTTGTTCCCTAGAATGAGTC
>JBEIRK010000174.1:0-4175 GCA_040376005.1 Flavobacteriales bacterium | reverse complement strand
CCAAGGCCGCAGTATCGCTTTTTGAAGACCCTCTGGATTCTGAAAATGCAAGTGAAAAAAAAGAATCATTTCAAATTTCCATTTTGCAAACCACCGACGTGCATTGCCAAATACATCCTCATGATGAATTGTTTTGGAATGATGATAGACCAGATTTCCGGCAAACGGGCGGTTATGCGCATCTAGCCACCTATTTAAAAAAGGAACGCAAAAAGAACCCGAATACATTCTTATTAGATACCGGTGATATGTTTCAAGGCAGTGCGCTGTCCGTAAAAACCACGGGCAGGGCTATGTCACCAATTTTAAATGCATTAAATTACGATTTATACTTGCCCGGAAATTGGGAGGTTATTTATGGTAAAAAAGCCATGCAAACCTTATTGGGAGGGTTACAAGCCCCTAAAATTTGCGCCAATATGTACCATGATTTAGGGGAAGGAAAACGCGGAGAACTCATTTTTCAACCCTATTATATCTGGCATATTCAAGGAGTTAAAATCGGATTTTTAGGATATACAGATCCGCTTGTCCCAATAAGACAATCGCCCGCATACAGCAAAGGTATTATTTACACTAAACCTGAAGTAAATTTAGCGCATTATGTAGATGTATTGAAAAATCAGGAACAATGTGATTACATCATTATGCTGGCACACCTCGGCTTATCCCAACAAATTCACTTGGCCAATTTACCCGCCTGTGAAGGGGTAAATTACATCTTTGGTGGTGACACCCATGAACGCGTGAGAACCCCAATACAGTGCGCATTCTCTAAGGTTGTAGAACCCGGTGCCTTTGGATCTTTTGTTGGCAAACTGGAACTTACTATAACCCAAGGTAAAATTACAGCAGACCGCTATTCCTTGGAAGAAATAAGCAGTAAAAAGCACAAAGCGGATAAAAATATTGCTGCCATAATTAAAGAAAATGAGTCTCCTTTTTTAGAAGAAATAGAAACCATTGTTGGCTACAGTACCTTGCCTTTATTCCGATATTTTGTGGTAGAAAACCCCATTGACACCATAATTATGGACGCGCTTAAATGGAAACTTAATACTGTAGATATTGTGTTGTCCAATGGATTCCGCTTTTGTCCACCAAGAAGCACACCTGACCACACAGGAAATATCCCAATTACCAAAGGGTATATTCATGACATGTTGCCTGTAGACAGTCCCATACGCACAGGTACAGCAACAGGTGCTCAAATCAAAGAGTGGTTGGAAAAAGAGCTCAATAATGTATTTGCAAAAGAGGCCTCAGAAAGACTGGGTGGATGGATGGTAAAGTTTAAAGGTATGCAACTTAAATTTTACGCTTTTAATGAGAATGGCAAGCGCGTTGAATCCGCTGAAATCAATGGAAGTCCATTGGAATTAGATAAAGAATATGTCATCAGTGCCTGCGAACGTGAAGGCGACCCTATGGATATGATTTGCAGAATGCGTGGTGTGAAGAATGTTAGTCGCGCTGCAGATACCTTACACAGCATCTTGCTTGAGTATTTAAAAGTCAATTCACCCGTGACTCCCACCTTGCCTAAAAACGCGGATATACTAGATGGACCGCAGGAATTATTGACCCAAGTAACTGGGGTTCCCTATAAATTCAAGTAGCCCCAAAACCCATAAACAATCCACTGCTTCGGTAAGGTGTATGCCATGGCAATAAATATGTAGTTTTGCACTCCTATGGATTCCTTAACCCAAATTGTACTCGGCGCTGCTGTTGGTGAATTGGTGCTCGGTAAAAAGCTAGGAAACAAAGCTATTCTGCTCGGCGCTGTGGCCGGAACCCTCCCAGATCTAGATGTAGTAACCTCTTTTTGGAATTCAGATGCGGTGTACCGCCTCAAGATGCATAGGGCATATAGCCATGCTGTTTTTACGCATCTATTGGCTTCTATTCCATTGGCATGGTTGAGTGTAAAACTCTCTCGTCCTGACCGAGAAACCCGATTCTCAGTATGGTATTTATTTTGGTTTTTAGGCCTCTTCACCCATGCCTTGTTGGACTGCTGCACAACCTATGGCACGCGCTTGTTTTTGCCATTCACTGATTACCAAGTAGCATTTAATAATATTTCCGTGGTAGACCCCCTCTACACCCTACCCTTTATGATATTCATCATCACAGCCATGCTTTTCCCAAGGGAAAATAATGCGAGAAGTGGACTTACCTGGGTTGGCGTTGGGATTAGCAGTGCGTATATGCTGCTCACTGTTGGACTGAAATACGGCGCGCATGATACATTTCACAACAGTTTGCCGGGGCATGTAAAATACAATCCTAAATTAGAGCTAAACTCCAGTCCTACCATTTTAAATTCGGTGCTGTGGGCAGGTATTGCTACTACTCCAGACAGTTTGTATGTTGCCGAATATTCTTATCTCAATCGCGGCATACCAGTAAAGTGGATTGCCTACCCGCGACATTTAGAATTGTTGAGCAACGTAGACTGCGAAGACGTAAAAACCCTAATTTGGTTTGCCGATGGACAATTTTTTGTTGAGAAAGACAGTGCCGAAAATTTGAGTTTTTACACTGTGAAATTTGGCCGTGCCAATTTCGGTGAAACAGAGGCATCTGAGGCCTTTTTGTTTTACTTCAATGTACAAATAAATAATGACAATTGCAAGGTAATTGCGAACGAACCAAAAATGGATGGGAAAATGGGTGATGCGTTTTCTCAACTCAAGAATCGCATCGGAATTTAAACGCTAAAATGGCTATTTCGGTGGACCCTGACTGCCTTTAGGTTTGAAATTGCCTTTTTTATTGGAATTAAATTTACCCTTATTTTTAAATTTTGGATTTCCGCCAGCATGGGATTTCCCCGGCTTATATTCAGGAGCAGGACCGAGCTGTTCGGGGATGGGTAATTTCTCTACTACCATATCCATGAGGCTTTCAATCCTATGGAATTTATTTTGATCTAAGGGTGAAATCAGTGTGTAGGCTTGTCCTTCGGCAGCGCCACGCGCGGTGCGGCCTATGCGATGGATGTAGTCTTCTGCATCTGCAGGAACATCAAAATTAAGGACAATTCCAATATCGTCAATATCAATTCCACGGGAAAGCACGTCGGTAGCCACCAACACCGGGATACGCTTGCTGCGGAAACCCATGAGCACTTCTTCACGTTCGGCTTGTACCAAATCTGAGTGAATCGCTTTAATGGCTACACCACTTCTTCTGAGCTCTTTTTCTAATTCTTTTACCTTAATTTTTGTAGATGCAAAAATGAGAATACTCATGTCTTTTTGGTCTTTGAGAAGCTGCACCACCACCGGTATTTTTTGATTCTCATGCACCACAAAAGCTCCTTGTTTTACGCGTTCGGCAGGCTTAGAAACTGCAATATTTATTTGTTCTGGATTCACCAGTATTTTAGCTGCCAAGTCTCTGATTTTTGGAGGCATGGTTGCGCTAAAAAGAAGGCTTTGTCTGCTTTTTGGAAGAAAAGAAATGATGCGCATAATGTCATCAATAAAGCCCATATTTAACATACGATCGGCTTCATCGAGCACAAGAAATTCGAGATGGTCGAAATTTGTATTTCCCAGATTCATGTGTGACATGAGTTTTCCTGGTGTTGCGACCACAATATTGGCACCTTCTTGAAGGGCCTTTTTCTCGCGTTCAAAACCAGCACCATCACCCCCGCCGTACATCACCAAGGAGTTGACAGGTGTATAATACGCAAGCCCTTGAAGGGTTTGATCAATTTGCAGGGCCAATTCACGGGTAGGCACGATAATCAATGCGCCAGTCGTGGTGCGCGGATTGGCTGTAAACTCATCTAAAATGGGGAGCAGAAATGCAGCGGTTTTCCCAGTGCCAGTTTGGGCACAGGCGATTAAGTCTTTTTGTTGTTGAATGAGTGGGATTGCGGCTTGTTGTATGGGGGTTGGATTGATAAAACCGGTGGCGTCCAACCCGTCGAGCAGGTCCCAGGTGAAATTAAAATCTTCGAATGTCAAAGCAGTTTGGCGAAGATACAACGTAAAAGGGGCACACCCAAATATTTGGTTAAGGTGCCCCCATGCTGCGATGGAAAGAAATTCTCCTTTTGCCCTTACAGGGCGATATCATATTTCCATATAAACCCTAGGTGGTGCCTAGGGCTGTTTGCAGGCTTACAGCCTGATAATACCCAAATTCCAAAATCT
>JBEIRK010000056.1:0-16510 GCA_040376005.1 Flavobacteriales bacterium | reverse complement strand
CGACGCCCGCAAAATGAAGGAGGAAGGGGTAACCTTTCAAAGCCATGTAGATGGCTCGAAACATCTGTTTACTCCAGAAAATGTGATGGACACGCAGCGCATTATCGGTGCCGACTTCATCATGGCCTTCGACGAGTGCACACCGTATCCCTGCGATTATCAGTATGCCAAAAAAAGCATGCACATGACCCACCGCTGGCTGGACCGCTGTGTGGCGCGTTTTTCAGAAACCGAGCCTTTATATGGTTACGAACAAACCTTAGTTCCTATCGTTCAAGGTAGCACCTATCCTGATTTGCGCCGCCAAAGCGCGGAATATATCGCCTCCAAAAATGCGCCAGCGAACGCCATAGGCGGACTCAGTGTGGGCGAACCTGCCGAGGAGATGTACAGTATGACCGAGGAAGTGAATGCCATATTGCCTGAAGATAAACCCCGTTACCTCATGGGTGTGGGTACTCCGGCCAATATCTTGGAGAGCATCGACCGCGGCATAGACATGTTTGACTGTGTTATGCCTACCCGCAACGGCAGAAATGGCATGCTGTTTACAGAAAATGGCATTATTAACATTCGCAATAAAGCCTGGGCTATGGATTTTTCGCCCTTAGACCGCTTAAGCCCTGAATATTCCAAAGCCTATGTGCGCCACCTATTTGTTACGGGCGAAATGCTGGGCGCGGTGGTGGCGAGTTTGCATAACTTAAGGTTTTATTTGTGGTTGGTGCGCGAAGCGCGAACCCAAATACTCGCTGGCACCTTCCCCGCGTGGAAAGAGAAAATGGTAAAAGCGGTGAGCACCCGAATTACTGGATGAAGCTACTAGATTGGTATATCGCAAAGAAGTTTCTTACCACATTTGTGGTTACCATTTTCTTGTTCGTTATCATCATTATTGTATTTGACATTGCCGAGAAATTGGATGATTTCTTGGAACATAATGCGCCTGTAAAAGGCATAATATTTACCTATTACTCGAATTTTATTCCGAGTATGATCAATACGTTCAGCCCCATATTTGTGTTTATCGCAGTGCTGTATTTCACCAGCAGATTGGCGGGCAGATCGGAGTTTATTTCTATGCTGGCGGGCGGCATGTCACTCAAGCGCATTTTGCTGCCGTATTTTTTGGTGGGTGGCGTTATTGCCTATTCCAGTTATTTGCTCAATGCATGGATTATTCCGCGCAGCGATAAAAAGCGGGTGCGTTTTGAAAATATGTACCTGCGCGATTACTGGAGCCAGGCCAAAGGTACCTTGTACCGTCAGTTGCGCCCAGGGGTAATCCTGTATATGGAGTACTTCAACAACAACGACAGCAGCGGGGTAGGGATTAACCTAGAACACTACGAAGGCACGCGGCTTAAAAGCAATACTTTTGGTAAGTTTCTGCGCTGGAATAAAGAAAAAGGCACCTGGCGTATGGAAAATGTACTCACCCGTGAGTTTAAGTCCAATGCCAATCAAATTGTGCAGCGCAAGCAGTATTTGGACACCGCCATACCCTTCGATCCGCGTGATTTTTTCTTTAAAATAGAAGATGTACAAAGTTTGAATATGACCGAATTGCGGAGTTTTATCGCCAAGGAAGAGCTGCGGGGTTCGGGGAATATTCAATCCTTAAAAACAGAATTGCATCGGCGGTATGGGGCGCCTTTCAGTACCTTTATTCTCATCACCATTGCAGTCTGCGTTGCGGGCCGCAAAACCCGAGGAGGCCTTGGTTTTTCCATGGCAATTGGTATCTTCGTAATTATATTTTACCTGTTTTTCAGCAAGTACTTTATGTCGCTGGGCCAATCTGGGGTAATGCCACCGTGGTTGGCTGTGTGGGCGCTGAATTTGCTGTTTATTCCGGTAGCTTGGGTCTTTTATAAATTTGCACAAAAATGAGAAATCTTTTCGCTTGCATACTTTCAGCCTTTTTGTTGTTTTCGGCTTGTACCAAAACAACTACTGAGGCCTATAGCTTTAATCCGGCTGCCTATTATCCGTATGCGGTTGAGAACATTCGCGATTACGATTTAGACTCATTTAGTTACGACTGGAGCACCGGGGATTTAATACAATTTCACTACATGGTGCGCGAACGTGTTGTGGGGAAATATGTAGATCTAAGCGGTAAAGAAGCCTTGCGTGTGGAGCAGTTTATTTCTCGTGATTCTGGAAGGAGTTATGAGATTTATGCGGTGCACACCATCAATGTGGATGAAACAGGAATGCAGCGTGTAGAAGACAATCAGCGCTATTTGAAAATGGTAAGTCCTGTGGTGAAACGCAAAAAATGGGACGGAAATTTATACAATAATTTGGGCTACCGCGAGTACCAATATTATGCTGTAAAAGCACCTTTTTCCAATAACTATAAAGAATATGCAGACTGCGTGCATGTGATGCAGCAAAACGACAGTTCGTTTATTGCGCAGGAAAAGAAAATGGAAATCTATGCCGCCAGCACGGGTATGGTGTATAAGATGGAAAAGAATGTGACTTTCGACCAAGTTACGGACAAGATTCAAGGCTATATAATGGAATGGAATCTTAGGAATTACTGGGAAAAGTAAGTTCCGCGTTTACTTTTCTACCTTGCAGGGTATCAATACTTAGAAACATGAAAAAAGGATTTTTGCGTACCCTAGTATTTATACTCATTACACTGAGCTCCCTTAGGGCTTCCGCGGGCTCACGCGACAAGCAATACCGTTTTTGGGTAGAATATTCTGATAAAAATGGAAGTGTTTTTTCACTATTAAATCCATGGGATTTTTTAAGTGAAAAGGCCTTAGCGCGAAGAAATAGGGTAGGATATGCGGTGAACATGCAGGACTTGCCAGTAAACCACAACTACATTCAATCTGTGGCAGAAACCGGTGTGAGGGTCTTGGTTACAAGCCGCTGGATGAATGCCACCTTGGTTGCCACTACCGACTCTGCATTGGCATTGTCCATAGCGCAACTGCCTTGCGTGCGTCAGGTGTCTTTAATGGGGATTTATTACACCCGTCGCGGTATCGCAGAGTTGGCACCAGATGCGGTTACAGACTACAACATGCCTGTTGCAGATGCCGACCGCATTCTTACCAAAAACAAAGTATCAGAAGATGCTGAAGAGGGCGAATACGGCCTTGGTTGGGATCAAATACATCAGCTCCATGCGGAAGCCTTGCACCATGCGGGCTATAAAGGCAAAGGAATACAAATTGCAGTTTTTGATGCTGGTTTTTACCGAGCCAATGTGATGCAGGCCTTTGATAGCTTGTTCCAATCGGGTAGGCTGCTCGGTACCTATGATTTGGTGGATGGTGGAAGCAATGTTTTTAACGATGATGACCACGGGACCCAAGTGCTGAGCTGCATGGCGGCATGGCAGCCTGGAGTCATGATTGGCACTGCGCCTGAAGCCTCGTATTTGCTTATTCGCACCGAAGATGCGGGTACGGAAATGCCCTGCGAAGAAATTACCTGGCTATGTGCTGCAGAATTGGCCGACAGTGCAGGTGTGGACATGATTAGCTCCTCGCTGGGATATACAGAGTTTGACGACAAGCGTTTTGGACATACTTATAACGATCTAAATGGCAATACCACCATCATTACCCGCGCTGCGAATATGGTGTGGGATAGGGGTGTGATTGTTGTGAATTCCGCAGGAAATGAAGGCGACAGCCGCTGGAAATACATTGGAGCTCCGGCAGATGCCATTGGCGTGATTGCGGTGGGCGCGGTAGATGCAGATGGCCTGCCCGCTGATTTCTCAAGTGTGGGACCTACGGCAGACAAACGCATCAAACCCGATGTGGTTGCCATGGGCAAACGCACCACCGTAATTAATTCAAACGGATATTTTATCCGCAGCAACGGAACTTCCTATTCAGCGCCCGTATTGGCTGGCGCGATTGCATGTTTCTTGCAGATGACAGGAACAGATAATCCGCTGCGCACCCGCAATTTGGTGCTTACTTCTGCTGCGAATTTTTTGAATGGAAATAACCAAACAGGCAAGGGCTTGCCCAACTTTGAATTGGCTATGAAGATGCAACATCCGCCAAAGAATTTGACCTCGAACCCCTTTATTGGCTGGCCGGAAGACGATACCTTAAGCGCTGCATTTTATGTAAAAACCACCTTTATGCCCTCGCATGAAGGCTACCAATACAAATTGAAGAATGCCCTGGGCTTAACCATAGAGTCGGGTATTTTATTTCCTTACGAAAATGCGCTTTACGCCGCCTTGTTGCAGCCGAGAGACCGCGGACATTACAAGTTAGAAATACAAGATGGCAAACAAAAATGGACCTGTAAGTTTTATTTTGCCAACGAAAACAAACGAAACAAAGAAAAATGAGAATCCTAGGAATGCTCGTCCTCATGCTCACAGCATGGGGCTGCCAAGCCCAAGTGTACTATAAAAGTGCCACGTTTAAAATCGAAAACGCATCGCAGTCTACCACCTATCCCGGTATACAAGGTGCCCCCATTGTTACTACTATTAAATTTAATTTGATTCTCAAGAAATGCACGCGCATCAGCTTTGATAGCTTTTGGGCCAACGGCTTTGCAGACAAGGTGCTTATCAGTTATAAAAATGGCGACGCTTGGGACGGCAAGCCCTTGAAGGGCGATACCTTGCTGGTGAGTTTGGTGTATTTCAAAAGCACCGCACAGGATATGGTTTTTCCGGATGGTGTAGCCGTATTGCCGGAGGGCAGTAAGCAGGAAGAAGCGCCTGTAAAACACAAGGGAGAAGCCTTGTTTCGCTATACACTGAATGGCAAAAGTCAGTACTTCAGCATAGAAAAAGTGGGTAAGGGCAATGATATTTACGCCCCGTAAGCCCAATTAATCCAATTGCAAAACCAAGCCTTTGAGGTAGTGTCCCTCCGGGTGAAAGAGATTCACAGGATGGTCGGGGCCTTGGCCTAGGCGGTAGAGAATGCGTGCATTCCTGCCAGATTCGATGCCTGCTGCGGTAACCGTGTGTGTGAACAGTTCGGTATCGATAACCTGACTGCAGGAGAAGGTAAACAGCAATCCGCCTTTTTTAACACGGCTCATGCCCAAGGTATTCAGGCGTTTGTAGCCCATAACTGCTGCGTGCTTTTTACTTAGATTTTTTGCAAAAGCGGGTGGATCGAGGATGACAATATCCCAGAGTTCTTCCTGTTCCTTGAGGTATTTGAGCACATCCTCCACCACACCTTCATGCTTGGAAGCCAGGTCGGACAGCAGCGAAACATTCTCGTTGCACAGGGCTATGGCTTTAGAAGACACATCTACACTTACTACTTTTTCGGCATTACCCAGGAGGGCTGCAACACTGAATCCGCCTGTATAGCTGAAGGTATTGAGCACGGTTTTTCCGGCAGATTTTTCGCGCAGCAATTTTCTATTTTCTCGTTGGTCGAGGAAGAATCCTGTTTTTTGGCCTTCTACCCAATTTACGTGGAATTGCATGCCATATTCATAGGCAAGGGTACCTTCTGCGCTGCCTTTTAGAAAGCGGTCTTCAATCGTTGGGGCATGCAATGCAGCTTTGCTTTTGCAATAAATGGTTTCTAAACCGGGAATGCTTGCGTCCAAAGCGGCTGCAATGGTTTCGATTTCCAAATACATGCCCATGCTATGGGCTTGCACTACGGCGTGTTTGCCATAGATATCGCAAATCAGGCCGGGCAATCCATCGCCTTCCCCGTGAATGAGGCGAAAGGCATCGGTTTCTTTTTCAGAGGGGAAGCCCATACTCTTTCTTATTTGCAGGCATTCCGCAATTTTTGCATTCCAGAAATCCTGCCTGTTTTCTATGGGTTCGCGGCTGAGAATGCGAATGGCAATGCTCCCGTCAGACCAGTGGCCGCTTGCGATAAAGTTGCTATTGGCACTGAAAACATTTACTTGATCTCCATTCTGAAGTCCTTTCGAATTGGCGATAGCCCCGCTAAAAATCCATGGATGGCCACGAAGGGCGGAATGTTCTTTTCCTGCTTTTAAGAAGACCTCTTGCATATTTTGCCTGCAAATTTCTAGCATTTTGCTGAACTTTGACCCAAATATGAAAATTGCTGAAATTATTCAGTGTCTGGAGGCCATCGCACCACCTGCATTGCAAGAGGACTATGACAACAGCGGCTTGCTGCTCGGAAATCCGCAGGATGAGGTGTCGAAAGCCCTGCTGTGCCTAGATAGCACCGAAGCGGTTGTAGATGAGGCCATCGCCCAAGGTTGTGAATTAATCATTGCGCATCATCCCTTAATTTTTAAGGGAATCAAGCGCTTGAATGGAAATAATTATGTAGAAAAGACCTTGCTCAAGGCCATCAGGCATGGCATAGCCATATATGCGTGTCATACCAATTTGGACAATGTGCACCACATGGGGGTAAACAGCATGATTGCTGAGAGGTTGGGTTTGCGCAATACCAAGGTGTTGCGCCCCATGCAGCAGAGTTTGATGAAGTTGGTGGCCTTTGTGCCGCATGCCCACACCGAAGCGGTATTGACAGCGGCATTTGGCGCAGGTGCTGGTGGTATTGGCAACTACGATGAGTGTAGCTTTATTCTAGAGGGCAGAGGGACGTTTCGGCCGGGCTTGGGAACCAATCCGTTTATCGGGGAGCATGGGGTGCGCCACATAGAAAACGAAGCCCGCGTGGAGTGGATATTGCCGCGCTATAATTTGTCTGCAGTGATGCGCGCCATTCGCCAAGCGCATCCGTATGAGGAGATTGCCTATGATTTGTATGCGATGGAGCAAGCGAATCAAGACTTGGGTTCAGGCTTGGTAGGGGAGTTGGAAACTGCGCTTTCAACAGAAGGATTTTTGACTTTATTGAAAGATAGGATGGAGATAAAGCAGTTGCGCTTCACTCAAAATGGGGGTGCGGCCATAAAAAAAGTGGCAGTTTGTGGCGGTTCGGGCAGCTTTTTAATCAAGGATGCGCGCGCGGTTGCCGACGCCTATGTCACGGCTGACGTGAAGTATCACGAGTTTTTCGATGCTGAAGATAGGCTGCTGCTCTGCGATATTGGGCATTACGAAAGCGAAAAATATACAATTGAGTTATTTCGCAGGATATTGTCGGAAAAATTCCCTAATTTTGCAACCATTTTTGCAAGGACAGACACCAATCCTGTAAATTACTACTAAAACAATGGACGCATCAATAGAAAAGAAACTTCAAGACCTCTGGAAATTACAACAGATCGACTCCAAACTAGACAATATCCGTGCACTTATGGGCGAATTGCCGATGGAAGTTGCGGATTTGGAGGATGAAATTGTGGGCCTTGAAACCCGCGTAAGTCATATTTCCGAGGAAATTAAAGGCATTGAGGAAGAAGTCTCTGCCAAGAAGATTGCCATTAAGGATTTTCAAAAACAAATTGAAAAGTACGACGATCAGCTGAACAATATTAAAAACAGCCGCGAGTATGAGGCAATTACCAAAGAAAAGGAAATTGCAGGCTTGGAAATTTTATCAGCAGAGAAGAAAATGCGTGAGTTGGGCAAATTGCTAGAAGCCAAGGGCGAGGTAATGGCTAAAACACGTGAGGATTTGGATTCTCGCAAAAAGGATTTGGATTTCAAAAAATCTGAATTGACTGAGATTGAAAAAGAGAACGAAGAAGAAATGACCCGTTTGGGCAAGGAATCTGATAAGGCGAAGGAGCATTTGGAGCCGAGATTGGCACGTGCTTATGGCCGCATACGCTTAAACATGCGCAATGGTGTTTCTGTAGCGCCCATTATTCGTGGTAGCTGCGGTGGCTGCTTCTCAAAAATTCCACCCCAGCGCCAAAGTGATATCCGTGCGCACTTCCGTATTATCGATTGTGAGCATTGCGGTCGTATTATGGTAGACCAATCTGTTACGGGTATTGATGCTGCAGTAGCTGAAAAAGAGCCAAAAACTGCACGTCGTAAAATGAGACTCACTGCGAAAGCTGAGTAATTAGCGAAATAGAGATTCAATGGAAAAGCCCGATTCTGTCGGGCTTTTTCTATGTTATTGCACGCTGGCTTCTTGGTCTAGTATAAGCCGCAGGTCGGGCATTACCTGCAGTATCGCCTCTCTTGGTTTTCCTGTTACGTCCAAGAAATAGATGTTTTTGCCCATGTCTAAACTTTGTCCGCCCAGCCACTGGATTTCCATAATCTCTTTTCCGCCTTCGTGTTTGAACCGGCGCACCGGCATGAGGCAATACCAGCCGTGGGCATATCCTTGGTCGTCAATGGCTGCGCCAATGCGCTTGGCAGGGCCAGTTACCAGACGATCGTATATCATGTAGTTGTTGTCAAACACCTTTTCCTTTACCCGCTGCATATAGCCACTCATGCCCCCTGCAGCATTTACAAGCACGGGTGCTGAGTATTTGCAATAGGTGGGCACATCCTTGGTGAGGTAGGCTTGACTCAGTGCATTGGCTGCACGTTGGAATACAATACTCATGCGCAAACTGTCTTTGCCATAGTCATCCAACCCTACGGTGTCTTTAAGTTCAGCGGGGGTGATGCTGTCTGCGGTCATAGGGTTGTTGTCTACTGCTGTGGGTGTGCTGTCTTGAACATCCTTTTCAGAGCCGGAACAAGCTGCAATAAACAAGGTCAAAAAAATCAGGGGATAGCGCATGATTGAGTAACGCAAATTACTTGAATTTGTTGCGTAACATAAAATGGAATTATCTTCGTTATTCATTCTAGAATTGCAAGTGATGCGTATATTGAAATTTTGGCCCTTGGCAGGAATGTTACTGATGTATACTGGCTGCAGGAAAGACGGTGTGCCCTATTCCAGAACTTTGAAGGTAGTGATTGATTATGCAAGCCCTACCCAGCCCCTGCGCTGCGTTGTTCGCAATGGAAGCGACACTACCCAAGTGTTGGACTATATTTACTCAGATACTACAGTGAAAATGCGCATACAGAATAGGGGGGATTTGGAATGGAGGACGTATTTCAGAAAGCCTGGTGCAGTGGAAGCGTATAAGTGCCTAGATTCTAGTGCAGATCTGCTGCAGCTGCGTGAGTTTAGCTACGCCGCTGCCGGCTATTGCGATACCATAAAATACTACCGCAAAGATGTGAGTGTGGGGTCATTTCGGCTCTATTGGGTTCAGGTCTTTCGTCCCGAACCAAACGGGGACTTTAAGAGCTTCATTCAAGACCAGAGTTGTTATTCTAGTTTCAAATTTTCTGAGCAGAAGGCTACCTATTCTATGCGGTATCTGACGAATCCGTTTGAGGGGAGTCTAATGTCCAATCTAGTATCGCGACAAGGATTTACCTGTTTAGTTGACGATTTCAAAGAAATAGAATACCAGGTGGAGGGTGACTTCGTAACGCGAATGATAGAAACCCGGGTAAGTTATACCGACTTTAACGGAATACAAGAATACAGAACCGCCACGCGGTATGAGATTGCCTATCGCAAGATTTAGGCTGTGCCTAATTCTTAAAGATGTATATGCATAAAAAAAGCCCCGTTCGGGGCTTTTTTATTAGATGCTGTGTTGTTTATTTAACTTCTTCGAAGTCTACGTCTTCCACTTTCGCGTCACCTGCATTTTCAGGACCTGCTTGTGCATTGTTATCTGCAGCAGGGTTCTCCTGGGTCGCTTTGTACATGTCTTCGCTGGCAGCTTGCCAAGCGGTATTCAAGTCATTGCTTGCGGTTTCGATTTCTTCGAAGTTTCTGGTTTCAACGGCAGTTTTCAATTTGGCAGCCGCTTCTTCAATGGCGGTCTTTTTCTCTGCTGGAATTTTATCACCGTATTCTTTCAACTGTTTTTCGGTGCTAAATACCAGTGCGTCTGCTGCATTGATTTTGTCCGCTTCTTCTCTGCGCTTGCTATCCGCTTCTGCATTGGCTTGAGCCTCTTGCTTCATTTTTTCGATTTCCTCTTTGCTTAGGCCAGAGCTTGCTTCAATGCGAATCTTCTGTTCTTTGCCTGTGGCTTTATCTTTGGCGTGTACGCTAAGAATACCGTTTGCATCGATGTCGAAAGTTACTTCAATTTGAGGTACACCGCGTGGGGCAGGAGGAATGCTGTCTAGGATAAAGCGACCGATGGTTTTGTTATCTGTAGCCATAGGACGTTCACCTTGCAGGATATGAATTTCTACCTGGGGTTGGTTGTCAGACGCGGTAGAGTATACCTCTGTCTTTTTGGTTGGGATGGTGGTGTTGCTTTCAATCATTTTGGTAAACACACCGCCCATGGTTTCAATACCCAAGCTTAGTGGGGTTACGTCCAACAACAACACGTCTTTTACCTCACCGGTAAGTACACCCCCTTGAATTGCAGCGCCAATGGCTACTACTTCATCAGGGTTTACACCTTTAGATGGGGCTTTGCCAAAGAATTCTTCAACCAGGCTCTGAATGGCAGGGATACGGGTAGAACCACCCACCAAAATCACTTCATCGATATCAGATGCGCTAAGTCCTGCGTCTTTCAAGGCTTGCTTGCATGGGCCAAGGGTTCCTTGGATCAAAGACGCTGCCAATTGCTCAAACTTACTGCGGGTGAGTTTGCGCACCAAATGGCGGGGCACATTGTCTTTTACAGTGATGTAAGGCAAGTTGATATCGGTTTCGCTGCTGCTTGACAACTCGATTTTCGCTTTTTCTGCTGCTTCTTTCAAGCGCTGCAGTGCCATCGGGTCTTTGCGCAGGTCCATGTTTTCTTCTGACTTGAATTCTTCAGCCAACCAGTCAATGACTACTTGGTCAAAGTCATCTCCGCCCAAGTGGGTATCCCCATTGGTGGATTTTACTTCAAATACACCGTCGCCCAATTCTAAGATAGACACGTCGAAGGTACCACCACCAAGGTCGTACACTGCGATTTTCATGTCTTTATGGGTTTTGTCCAAACCGTAAGCCAAGGCGGCAGCGGTAGGTTCGTTGATAATTCTCTCTACTTTCAAACCCGCGATTTCGCCGGCTTCTTTGGTGGCTTGGCGCTGTGCATCGTTGAAGTAAGCGGGAACGGTAATTACCGCGCGGGTTACTTCTGTGCCTAGGAAGTCTTCAGCAGTTTTTTTCATTTTCTGCAATACCATAGCACTGATTTCCTGTGGTGTGTAGGTTCTGTCGCCAATTTTTACTCGTGGAGTATCGTTGTCGCCTTTTACTACTTCATACGGAACGCGTTCCATCTCTTTGCTCATGTTGCTAAAGTTCTCACCCATGAAACGCTTGATGGATTGCACGGTGTGCATAGGGTTTGTGATTGCCTGACGCTTTGCAGGATCGCCTACCTTTCTTTCTCCATTGCCATTGTCCATAAATGCTACAATAGAAGGTGTTGTTCTTCTGCCTTCGCTGTTTGCAATTACCACGGGCTCGTTTCCTTCGAGAACGGCCACACAACTGTTGGTTGTCCCTAAGTCTATTCCTATGATCTTACTCATGTCTTGTTTTACCATACGTTGGCAATTGAAGTGCCACGTTGGTTTTAGGACAAAATGTCAGAAATTATGGCAGGAATGCCGCAAAAAAGGCTTATACGCCTGACGAATTGGGTAGGAAAACTGACTTTCTAATACACAAACCGCAGTCCCGTCGTTTCCGGATTGGTTTGCAACACCTTTATGGTGCCATAAGAAACGCGCACTTGGCGAATGGGCTGAAAGCAACGGCTGGCAAATATGCCATAACCTCCATTGATATTGGTGTATTCGGCAGTTTTTTGCACAATGCCTATGGAAGGGCGATTCACACTGATATAGTCTGCCAAGGTTTGATTGCCACCATAAAACAAGAAGTTTACATACTTTATTCTTCTATTGATAGAAGAGTCGGCTTTCATGGCGGAGTTTAAGAACTGCATAAAGGCTAGGCGGGGCACCCTTGCAGTGGCCAATTTGTTGGGACTCACTACATAGTTGGTGAGCACGTCCCAGCGCAAGGTCTGTTCTTTTTTGTTAAAAGTGTCTTTGCTTGGGAATTCATCATATACCACCTCTAACTTTATGTCGTAGGCATAACTATTTGCCCGGGGCAACCATTCAAAAGTGATATACTCAGTGCCTAAGCTGAAAATATTGGCATTGGATTTAACTGGTGCGGAAATATTTGCGGAACTCAGGGTGCGGGTGCGCGCCCACACGCGCTGACCAGTTTTGGTAGATGTTACTTGGATTTCATACTCCTCATTGGCAATAATGGGAGCTGTGGTTTTCCATAAATAGTTTTGGTCATTCCCGAATAAGCCGCTATCTTTAGGCATGCGGTTTACACGTTTAAAGTTGAACTTTACATTCGTGTCCTTTACCAGGCGAAGCACCACATCAGCAGGGTTCAGAATGAGAGAATCTGACTCTTTTGCGGTAATCAAGGCACTGGTATTGGGGTCTAAGTACGCTTTTTCTATTCTGAAATATTGCACAGAATCTTCAGGGTCTAGGAGACCATAAACTACGATTTTCTCTTGCCAATCCGCGGCTATAGGTACCTCATTTCCGCAGGAAAAAAAGGTAAAAACCGTCGAGAAGAACAGAGAAACCGTTGTAATACGTGTTTTAAATTGGCTTAAACTCAAAATTTTAGTATAATTTTGTCGCTTTCTGTCCGCAAATATGAGACATTTTACCGGCCTTATTGCGTTATTCCTTTTTTTTTACCCTGCGCATACACAACAGGTAACCAAGGAATTTAACCGACTTCTGGTCGACGACGACTTCACAAACCTTAATGGCAAATGGGAACAACAGTCTAATGCTGACAACATTTTCATCGGAATTCCCGAGGGTTTTCAAACATGGCGCAAGAACAACAAAAGCGGCTTTTTTCTTTTTTCTTCGCAGGAAAGAGAATTTTCTGTTTTTGAGGTTGTTACCAACTTTAACTTCGATACCAAAGAGGGTAAGAATCAAAGTGCGGGTCTGGTGTTGCAGGCCCAAGAAGATGGGTCCGGCGCCATATTGATAGAAATTAACCGTAAAAAACAGTATCGCATTGTTCGGGCTGTGAACAACCGACTCATACCTATCTCCGGACAGGGTGAGGGTTGGGTAAAGGCCAAAAAAGCCATTACTAATGACGCCAATGTCATTATGCTGCGCACCTACGACAAGATTTACGACCTGTATATCAACAATGTATTTGTAACCTCATTTACAGAAATTGAATATTCACAAGGGAAAATAGGTCTGTATGTGGGCGCTGCAAGCCGCATTGTGTTTGAGAGGCTCACCATACGCACAGACGATGACCATGTGAATGACAATGCCCAAAATACGGGCGGGGTGGATGAAGAGAAGACCCTGTCTCAGGTTATTGTAAAGTTAAAAGAGACCATCAATAAAAAGGATAAGCGGATATTAGAGTTGGAAAACGAAGTGCGCGCAATAGCGGGTCGCGGCGTGGCAGATACGATTTTGATTAAGCAGCGGAATGAAGCGGAGAGCAAAAATACAGCCTGCAGCCGCGAGCTGGAGATGTTGAAGATGGAGTCAGCGGTGCTCAAGATTAAGGTGAAGGAGCTGGAGTCGTTCAAAACGTTAATCTCTGAAAACGAGAACGGCGATATCATCATTAACCTATCCAATCTCACCGCCGATCAAAAGCGCCAGATAGAAACCCTACAGGCGGAGTTGACCATGCAGTCTGGGCAATTGGGAACAGCCAAGCGCGAGAAGTTGGAATTGCAAAACCTGCTGAAAACGCGCAATGCAGAAAACGATGAGCTGCGCAATGAGAAGATTAACCTCATGCAGCGCATCATTGAAAAGGATTCGGCGATAACAGCCTTGGAAGAGAAAGTGGTTATCATAGAAGATGCATTGACCCAATGCACCCGCAATTGCCAAACTCCAAAACCCAAAAGCGAAAAGAAACGCAGCAAGAAACAGCAAGGCGACGCTGCAATGTTTGACGAATAATCCCACCCATTTTGAGCACCTATTCAGGTAAAACCGCTAAGAAAATTACTACCCACGTTCTTCAGGAAATGAAGGAAAGGGGTGAGAAAATAAGTATGCTCACGGCGTACGACTTTTCTATGGCTCGCATTATTGATGCTGCTGGAATCGATGTGATTCTTGTGGGCGATAGCGCCAGTAACGTTATGGCAGGACACGAAACGACCTTGCCTATAACCTTAGACCAAATGATATACCACGCGGCTTCTGTAGTTCGTGGGGTAGAACGTGCCCTGGTTGTGGTGGATTTGCCCTTTGGTTCTTACCAAGGCAATAGCAAAGAGGCCTTGGCATCTACCATTCGTATTATGAAAGAAAGTGGCGCACACGCCATTAAAATGGAAGGTGGCGAGGAAATTATTGAATCGATAAAGCGTATTCTAACCGCTGGCGTTCCTGTTATGGGGCACTTGGGTTTGACGCCGCAGAGTATTTATAAATTTGGCACCTACACCGTAAGAGCTACCGAAAATTGGGAAGCAGAGAAACTGCTTCACGACAGCAAATTGCTGGAGGAAGCGGGTTGTTTTGCGTTGGTATTGGAGAAAATCCCATCCGAGTTGGCCAAGAAGGTGGCAGAGACCGTTTCAATTCCAGTAATTGGCATTGGCGCGGGCATGCATGTGGATGGTCAAGTGTTGGTGAGCCATGACATGCTGGGCATCAACAACGAGTTTAAGCCCCGTTTTCTGCGCAAATACGCCGATTTGTACCAAGTAATGACCGATGCGGTGCAAGCGTATATCCGCGATGTAAAGGCGGTGGATTTCCCGAGCAAAGACGAGCAGTATTAATCCGCGGATTGTATCCCGGAGATAACCGAGAAGCTATCTCAAAAAAGGCATTTGAGGCAATTTCAAGTATTTTGGTGAAAACTGAGGCGGTTCGTGTATTTCAGGCTGGTGGCCTGAAAAAGCGGGCCAGCGAAAGGTTTCGACAAAGGACGCAGGGGTATGAATTATTTGAGCTAAATGAATTGACCAAATGAACTTTTGAGATGGCTTCTAATAAAAAAAGCCCCAATTTGGGGCTATTCTATATTTGAACTTTTAGGATTATCCGTTTGCTTTCTTGTGGTCTGCTAAAAACTGCTCCAAGCCGATGTCGGTCAAGGGGTGTTTCAGCAAGCCTAGAATTGCACTTAGCGGGCAGGTTACTACGTCAGCGCCAAACTGAGCACTTTTTACAATGTGCAATGGGTTGCGCACGCTGGCAGCCAAAATGAGGGTTTCATACCCTTGCACTGCATAGATTTCTGCAATTTGTTTGATCAATTCCATGCCGTCCCAGCTGCTGTCGTCAATTCTTCCAATAAAAGGAGAGAGGTAGGTAGCGCCTGCTTTTGCAGCCAAAATAGCCTGACCTGCAGAGAATACCAAGGTGCAATTGGTGCGGATGCCTTTGCTGCTAAAATAAGAAATGGCTTTGATCCCCTCGCGAATCATAGGCACTTTTACCACAATATTGGGGTGCAATGCTGCGAGTTTTTCGCCTTCTTCAACCATGCCTTTAAAGTCGGTGGAGATGACTTCTGCACTTACGTCGCCGTCTACAATTTCGCAAATGGCTTTGTAATGTGCCAGTACGTTTTCTTGCCCTACGATCCCTTCTTTGGCCATTAGGGAAGGATTGGTGGTTACTCCGTCGAGTATACCCAGTTCATTGGCTTCACGAATTTGATCCAAATTCGCAGTATCAATAAAAAATTTCATGCTGCGGCAAAAATAAATCTGCCTCAGGCAGGGTTTTCCCACATTAAATCACAAGTTGTTCACCTGAATTTGAAACGGTACATCACCGCAATGCCTGCATAGAATTGGTTGAAGAAGTAATCATAGCCCATGGCATTGTTCAGTGCAAAGCGCATGCCCGCAGAAGGGTATAGGGTAAGTTTGTTTTTCAACTGCCATTCATAACCCACTCCCATGCGAGGCATGAATCGGGTAGAAGGCCAATTTTTAGTGTCGCGGTCTGGATGACTCCATATGTCGCGGCGGTATTGCACAAACATGAATTCGCCTCCCAATTGAAAACGCGCACCGGCTTTTTCATTTTGCCCCAACTTGAGCTCGCCCCAGAAGTTCCACTGCGCCAGGCGCAAATGGGTGTTCCATATGGTATTGTTGATTTCGTTGTACTTGAAGTCTGGCTTGTACGAGGCCTCGGCAATGCCCAAACTCATACCCGCATTAAACAAGTAGTTTACAGAGGTGTGCACAATAGCTCCCGCAGAATACCCACTGGTGGTGCGCTGGCTATAGAAATTACCCAAGCCCAATCCACCGTAATAGCTGTATATATTCTGCTCCGAACGGGCATAAATGCCAATGTTCAGGCCTTCTATTTGCGCCTTAACCGGGGAAAGGAGTAAGAAACCTAAACAGTAGGTGATAAACTTCCGTGCCATTGCAAGCACAATATTCAGAAATAGAAGTCAATTTCTTTGCATGTTTGCCGTTGTTCCTATGTCATTTTTTTTTAATGATACTATTTTTTGACGGTTAACAGAAGCTTGCCCTTCAAATATTGGCAGGAAAAAAGATATTTAAGATAGGCCTGTGGCGCTATTTCATTGAATTTGAGTGG
>JBEIRK010000210.1:0-2674 GCA_040376005.1 Flavobacteriales bacterium | reverse complement strand
TGAAATGGCCGACACGGCATACACCGCTTGGCGGTGCCCTTCGAGTGCTTTTTCAAGAATAAGCCCTAATTTTGTAGTCATGCCTTTGGATAAATTGCTGCGACCAGCGCCCGGAATCGTCATTGGATTTTGGGAAATATCCGAGTCGGGTGCAGCCTTGGCGCAAAAGTACGCAAGTACAACAGCAACATCAAACCTTGCAGAAGCCATGCCCAGCATGACCGAAAACCGCATGCAACACTATTATGCCTGCCGCTTGTTGGCGCAACAGTGTTATCCAGACAAGCAGGTTGTAAAAGACAGCCATGGGAAACCACATCTGCACGATGATGCAGCCCACATGAGCTGGAGTCACAGCGGCAAATACGCTGTGTTTATTGGCAATGACCACGAAGCCACTGGCATCGACCTAGAGCAGGTGAGTCCGCGTATACAGCGCATACAGCACAAGTTTTGCAACGCAGCAGACCTCAAACACATTGATCCACACTTCCACAATGAAAGCCTCTTGTTGATATGGACCGCCAAAGAATGTTTGTACAAGTTATACGGAAAAAAAGAGGTGGATTTTCGCCAACATTTAACCGCCGAGCCCGGTCCTGTGCAGCAAGAAGGCCGATTTACAGCGCATATTCACAAACCCGATTTTCACGCCAGTTTTGAAATGGAATACTCCTTTTTTGATGGCTATGTTGTTACTTGGGTACTACAAAAAACCAACCGCGCATAAATGACCCACAACCAAATCGTGCGCCGACTGCGCTATATTCTTAACTATTCCGATGCGGAAATGATTCAACTCTTTGCCCTTGCTGGTTATGAGGTGGACATGCAAGAGATGCAAGATATTCTGCGCAAAAATGACGATCCTGAAATACTGGAATTAAGCGATAAAATGCTGGCTGTTTTTCTCAATGGTCTCATCATCCATTTTCGCGGACCGCAAGAGGGAGGCATTCCAGAGCCAGAGGAAAAACTCGACAACAATGCGATTCTAAGAAAAATTAAAATTGCCTTGCAATTAAAATCGGAAGACATGTTGGAAATGTACCGTTTGGCAGACAAACCCATTTCGCCGCATGAATTGAGTTCCTTCTTTCGCAATCCCAGCCAAAAACAGTACCGCCTTTGTAACAACCAATACCTGCGCCATTTCTTGCTTGGCTTGCAGTTGATGAAACAAAAAAAGCCAGTAGAAGGCGAACAAAACTCCGATTTACAGTAAGCCATGGACCCACAGAAAAACAATCTACTGCACGGGGTTACCTTAGAACAAATGCTGCAACATTTGGTAGAAAATTATGGTTGGGAATATTTGGGTAGCCAAATACAGATTCGCTGTTTCACGCACAATCCCAGCATCAAAAGCAGTCTCGCATTTCTGCGCAAAACCACCTGGGCGCGGAATAAAGTAGAGGCATTGTTTATTTTCTTGCGCAAGCACGAAATGAACGAGAATAACGATGCATAGCGGCCTAACTGTCACTTCTTAATTCCTGCCGAATCCGAAACATTACTCGGACTTTTCTGTTATTTATTTCTCACAAGGCACAAGAGAAATTCTAGCAATTATGGCAACACCCAGCAGCACATATTCTGAAATAGAAATTGACAGAATCATTGAAATGGCATGGGAAGACCGCACGCCCTTCGACGCCATTAAATCGCAATTTGGACTTACCCAAGGCCAAGTGGAAAAACTTATGCGCAGCCAACTCAAGCGTTCGAGTTTTAATTTGTGGCGCAAGCGGGTCTCCTCTGGTGTGGGTGTCAAACACCGCAAAACCGCTGACCCCGATATGATGCGTTTTAAATGCAGCCGACAGCGCATGATTTCTGGCAATAAAATCTCGAAACGATGATGTTCACGCGGCAATATTCCGAAGTATTGCGCAGCATAAATGCTATTGACCCCATAGAATATTGCAAAACCCGCAACTATATAAATGGTGCTGTTACGCAGCTTTCGCCCTACATTTCGCGCGGTTTTATTAGTGGAAAACAGGTTCTAGAAAACGTTCTTGCCAAAGGATATGATCCAAAAAGCATAGAAAAATTCATACAAGAATTGGCCTGGCGCGATTACTGGCAGCAGTTGTGGATACACAGAACCGCAGGAATAAATAGCGCAACACTACAAGCGAGTAACCTACGCGAAGGAATGCCACAGGCCTTGGCAAAAGGAAACACAGGAATACAGGCCATAGACAGCGCCATACGCGAGTTCTACCAAACAGGTTATTTGCACAACCACCTGCGCATGTACATCGCCAGTTTGGCTTGCAATGTGGGCCAGTGCCAATGGCAACTGCCCGCGCAGTGGATGTATTACCACTTGCTCGATGCGGACTGGGCCAGCAATGCCCTCAGTTGGCAGTGGGTAGCCGGAATTGGCCGATCCCAAGCCTATTTCGCCAATCAAGAGAATATCAATAATTACTGCGGTACTTCGCAAAAAAATACATTTTTAGACTGCAGTTACGATGCATTTCCCTTACAAGAAATTCCTGCAATACTTGAAGAAGTAGAGACAACAGTGCTTTCTACCCCGCTGCCTTTTACAGAGACACCCCAACTAAACTCCGAGCTGCCTACCCTAATCTATAATTTTTATAATGTAGATCCACAATGGAAAACAGACATCCTTGCAAACCGCATTTTATTATTGGAACCC
>JBEIRK010000186.1:0-3653 GCA_040376005.1 Flavobacteriales bacterium | reverse complement strand
TGGTCTTGCCATAACCAATGGGCAAGTGGATCCATGGAGAGCGATCTGGTGGTCCCGCCTCAATCAAACAAACACGATGATTTGGGTTGGTAGATAGTCGATTGGCTAGTACGCAACCTGCCGAGCCGGCACCGACAATAATGTAATCAAACATAGATTTATCGGCTCAGGTTAAGAGATTTGCTGAAGGTTTTTATAAAAAGATTGATTCTCATAAGGTAATAAGTTTTTTGTTCCAAAAATTTCAGTTTATTTGCTTTATTTGTTCATATCATTGGAACAATTAATTTTTTAAAGGTAAATATATAAGTGTTTACGCTTATTTGGGACGCTCTGTTCAGTTTAGTGTAATAGAATAAAAATTCAATAACAAGAGAGGAGACAATAATGTCAGCTACATTCTTGAAGCGTTTATTTGTGTTTATAGCAAGTAGCAGCATATTTTGCAGTGCTGCAATTGCCCAATCAGCCCCAATCAAAATGAAAATACAAACGGCCGTTCCAACCGCCAGTATTTACTTTGAACTCATGAAGAACTTTGGTGACCGTGTCGATAAAATGTCGAATGGTCGTATTAAAGTTGAAGTTCTTCCCGATGGTGCTGTAGTCGGTGCCTTTGGCATTCTGGATGCCGTTGATAAAGGCGTTGTTGATGGCGGATTTGCCTGGACCCACTATTGGTCGGGGAAAAATTCAGCTGCAGCTCTATTTTCAAACCCAGCTGCTGGTGTTGGCGTAGGTATGGATCAGGTTTCACATATGTCATGGCTTAAAAACGGCGGTGGCGATGCCTTGTATGACCGTCTCTACACAGAAGTATTGAAAACAAATATTAAGCCATTTATGATTCAGCCAATGGGCCCAGATCCATTTGGTTGGTTCAAAAAACCAATCAAATCGATAGAAGAGATGAAGCCAATGAAATATCGCTCACCTCCCGGATTAACGGCTGAGATCTTCCGAGAAATGGGAATTACTACAGTTGCTATGCCTGGCGCTGAGATTGTGCCTGCAGCCCAGCGTGGTGTAATTGATGCGGCAGAGTGGATTGGACCAGCTGACGACATGATTTTAGGTTTCCAAACAGTCTTCAAACACTACTATCTCCAAGGTCTTCATCAGTCTACTGACGTGGCTGAGTTGCTAATTAATAAAACCTTCTGGAATAAATTACCCCCTGACTTAAAGGCTATTGTTGAGGCATCTGTCGCAGCAACAATTGCAGAAACCTATACATTTAATGTTTATCGAAATGCAGTTGCAATGGAAAAATTGAAAAAGGATCACGGCGTAACTATTCATGACACTCCAAAAGAATTCTTCACTGCATTCCAAAAAGCTACAACGGTTGTCTATGACCGCGAATCTTCCAAGAATCCATTTTTCAAAGAAGTATTAGATTCGCAGCGTAAATTTGCAGGTGTCGTAGTGCCGTATTGGACTAAGATTAATGGTCTTTATTACAATATTGGAACTTCAGTACCTGCGCCAAAGAAATAATAATTTATTGTAGTGACTCAAAAGGGTGGCTTAGCCACCCTTTTTAAATAGGAATTTTTTATAGTGAGCGTTGTTAGAGGCATTTTCGTTAACATTTATACAAAAATTGACCAACTAACTCTTATGGTTGGCAAGCTCGTTGGTTGGATGCTAATACCCATGATTTTAAGCTTAGCTTATGAGGTTGTGGCTCGCTATGCATTCGGTAATCCCACTATCTGGGCCTACGATATGACCTTCATGCTCTACGGTTCTTTTTTTATGTTGGGGGCAAGTTATACACTCAGGAAAAAAGGGCATATACGCACGGATATGTTTTACGACAGGTGGTCTCCTCGTAAGCAAGCTTATATTGATTTAGCATGCTACATTTTATTTTTTTACCCCTTTGTTTTGATTTTTACTTTCACTGGCTGGGAATATTTTATAAAGGCATTTATAACAAACGAGCGTTTTGTTTCAAGCCCGTGGATGGCAATTACATGGCCTTTTAAATTAGTTCTTCCGACAACTGGATTTTTATTGGGCATCCAAGGCTTATCTGAGGTTCTAAAGTGTCTTATTGCAATTCAAACTAATCATTGGCCAACTCAGGTTGTCTTAGAGGAAAAAGCCAGCACATGAACGATCAAATACTAGGTCTTGTAGGGCTTGGCTTACTTCTAAGCGCCATTTTTATTGGCTTCCCAATAGCTTTCACATTGGGTGCCGTCGCAATTATTATTGGATTTATTGCCCTAGGTCCAGTTGTTTTTGACCTAGCTATTTTGCAAACGCTATCTGTGATGCAAGATAGTATTCTTGCATCGATCCCGTTTTTTTTATTTATGGGTTTTTTGCTTGAACAATCAGGCTTAATGGAGCGCCTTTTCCATGCCATACAACAATTATTTGCTGGGATCAGGGGGTCTTTATATCTAGCAGTGATTATTACAGCAACCATTTTTGCGGCGGCTACTGGAATTGTTGGCTCATCCGTCACACTGCTTGGGGTTATGGCAGCTCCGTCGATGATTAAAAGTGGTTATGACACCCGCATGTCTGCAGGCGCAATTACTGCTGGCGGTACACTTGGAATTCTAATTCCTCCATCCGTGATGTTAATTGTGATGGGTCCTGTAGTTGGCGTTCCTGCTACAGATTTATTTGCCGCAGCTGTTTTGCCGGGTTTACTCTTATCATTTTTGTTTGCTGCTTGGTGCATGGCCCGTTGTTGGTTAAATCCCAGCCTTGGACCCGCATTACCCCTTGAATTAAGGGCTAAATCGCTCGGTCCCGTATTAGTCGACCTTGCCATTGGAATTATGCCGGTTATTGTTGTGCTATTTGCAACCTTAGGAGTCATATTAATGGGGATTGCTACTCCGACTGATGCTGGCGCAGTTGGTTGCGTAGCAACTTTTCTTCTGACAATGCTCTCTGGGCGAATGAATTTTGTAAAGATTAAGAAATGTATCATGTCGACCCTTGAAATATCGAGCATGATTTTGCTACTAGTAACGACATCTAATTTATTCGGCGCCGTGTTTTCTCGCCTTGGTAGTGCTGACTTAATTGCAAATTTATTAACCTCGTTACCTGTTTCTCCGATGGTGTTGCTCGTACTAATATTGCTTTTAATTTTTTTACTTGGCTGGCCGCTAGAGTGGGTGCCAATCGTATTAATCGTGGTGCCTATTTTCTTGCCAATTATTAAAGCAGCAGGAATCGATTTAATCTGGTTTACAACTCTGGTTGCCTTAACTCTGCAAACAGCTTGGCTATCTCCTCCAGTTGCCCTATCTGCTTATTTTTTAAAGGGTGTAGCCCCCACATGGAAGATATCTGACATCTATGCAGGCATGTCTCAATTTATGGTTCTTCAAATTGTTGCCGTCATCCTTCTCTTACTATTCCCAGCTCTTGCAACCTGGCTTCCATCTCTAAATTAAATTGATGCATAAATAGCTCATTGTTTGAGCTAGTAAACCTGCATACTGATTTCTTAACAAGGAGGTCGTATGCGTACATTAATGGAGTGGACCGTTTGGTTAGTCTTTGCAGAGCGCCCAGGAGAGTGGGGCAGGAAAGAGTGGGTCTGTCGCATTAACCGTCAATAGGCCCTTTTCACCCTAACCCCTGAGCCTATTTCAAATGCCTTTAACACCCTAGGG
>JBEIRK010000047.1:0-17736 GCA_040376005.1 Flavobacteriales bacterium | reverse complement strand
TGGTGTATTTCATACCCATGCAGCGCTACGCTGCAGCGGCCGCAATATTGTTGTTGGCAGCAGGTGGCTGGTACTTTATGAAAAAGCAAAATCCGTCTGTACCCGCAAGCATCTCCAATGTCAAGACCAAAGGTGAAAGCACACCAAAAATCAATTTGACGCCAAATGCCTCTCAACCCAACATTCAAGAGGGTTTACGCAAAGAGTATTCAAAAGCCCTGCAACAAGACAAAACACCGGACAACATAGAAAGCACAGCGCCCCCCATCATTGAAGCAGTAGAAGTGGTGCAAGACAAGCCTGTCCAGTCGCCCATTGCCATCAAACCAGAGCTTATTGCCCAAATTGAAAACACAGAACCCACCCTTGATAGCAGTGCTACAGCTGGAAATGAAAAAGCAGTAGTGCCTATTTCTAAGAAGCGTTCCTTGAGCTACAAACTGCTGCAGAACAGCAGAACCATGCTTGCAAATCTGCAATTACCTGATATAAAATTTAAAACTGAGAAAAAAGTCAATAGTAACATTCCTACCGTAAAAATGGAGATCCATACCTACAAGACCGATGTTATAGCAACCCTAATCGATTAACCCAAAAAAACAACGAATATGAAACCTAGATATATAATTACACTCGCAATTAGCCTATTCTTCATTGGCAATGCCTTAGCCCAAACTGATTCTGCTGAAATTAAAAAGGAAAAACGAATCGTTATTATTAAAAAAACGCATGAAAATGATAGCATTCAGCGCGATACAATTGAAATCAACCTAGACAACGATGATTTCGACATCGAATTGGATGACCAAAAAAAATCCGTGTACCAACCTCAAGGTATTATCAATGAAGGTGCATTCAACTTCGGTTTTGCAGGCCTCATGCGCGGCACCAATCCTACAAATACTTTAGGCAATGATGAATTGCCCGAACTCTCCAACGGTAAAAGCCTGCATATTGGACTTGAACAGAGCTGGGGCTTCAACCTCATCGCCCATAAAGTGCGCTTCTGGACTGGCATTCGCTACGACATCCTGAACTACAGGTTTAGCAATTCCAATGTGCGCCTCACTGCGGATCAGCCAGACTTTACCTACGCTTTGGATTCATTGAACAACTCAAGCAAAAGCAAATTGGTGGTAAACTACATTGGTGTACCCTTGGCCATAGGCTATAACAGCGACGCAAATAATGCAGACGAGGGTTTCTGGATCCGCGCTGGAGTGCATGCGGGCTACAGAGTGCGTGCACACAGCAAAGTAAAAACTGAATCAGGCAACAAAGACAAGTTGTTTGACGACTTCAACACAAACAATTTTGCAGTGTCGCCTTTTGTATACTTGGGCTATAACTCCGTAGGAATTTATGCCCGAATGACCACCACACCCTTTTTCACAGAAAACCAAGGGGCCGCAGCCAATGCGTTTCAGTTTGGGATTGTTTTCATGTAAGTATAGTTTAATGATTGAAAAGTGCCGTTCAAATGAACGGCACTTTTCGTTTTTCTGGAGCTTGGAAACGCGTAATTTTGCAGCACGAACAAAACACTATGTCAAATCGCAATTGGACCCCGATAAAAGAATACTCCGATATTCTCTTTGATTTCCATAATGGCATTGCCCGCGTAAGCATCAACAGACCAGAAGTATACAATGCATTCAGGCCGCAAACGGTAACCGATATGTTGGATGCTTTTGACATTTGTCGTGAAAGGCAAGACATCTGTGTAGTAGTCCTCACAGGTGTGGGTGACAAAGCCTTTTGCAGCGGGGGAGATCAAAATGTAAAAGGCATTGGTGGTTATGTAGGTGAAGACGGCATTCCTAGACTGAACGTATTGGATTTACATAAAAAAATCAGAAGCCTTCCTAAGCCGGTGGTGGCTATGGTGAATGGATATGCAATTGGCGGGGGACACGTGCTACACGTAGTATGCGATTTAACCTTGGCAGCAGAGCATGCCAAATTCGGACAAACTGGACCTAAAGTAGGCAGCTTTGACGGCGGTTTTGGAAGTAACTATTTGGCCAGACACGTAGGCCAGAAAAAGGCCCGTGAAATTTGGTTTTTATGCAGGCAATACACTGCTGCAGAATGCGAGCAAATGGGGCTTGTGAATAAGGTTGTTCCGCTGGAAATGCTTGAAGATGAAACAGTAGATTGGTGTAATACCATGATGGAGAGAAGCCCTATGGCTTTGCGTATGCTGAAGCGGTCCTTCAATGCCGAACTTGATGGACAAACGGGGATTATGGAATTGGCTGGTGACGCAACCCTGCTGTTTTACCTTACAGAAGAGGCACAAGAAGGCAAACACGCCTTTTTGGAAAAGCGCAAACCCGATTTCCAGAAATTCCCAAAATTCCCATAAGTACAATTCCATGCTATGAAAATAGCATTTCCCGCGCTATTTTAGTACCTTTGCAGCCCCATAATAGACCTAATTATTCAACACGAAATGGCTAAAATAAAAGTTGCAAACCCCGTAGTAGAGATGGACGGTGACGAAATGACCCGCATCATCTGGAAGTTCATTAAGGACAAACTCATTCTCCCCTACCTTGATGTAGATATCAAATACTATGACTTGGGTATGGAACACCGCGATGCTACCAACGACCAAGTTACCGTAGACGCGGCTGAAGCCGTAAAACAATACAATGTAGGTATCAAATGTGCCACCATCACTCCTGATGAAGCCCGGGTGCAAGAGTTCAACCTCAAACAAATGTGGAAGAGCCCTAACGGTACCATCAGAAACATTCTCGATGGAACGGTTTTTCGCGAACCTATTGTGTGCTCCAATGTGCCAAGATTGGTTCCAAACTGGACTGCTCCTATTTGCATCGGCCGTCACGCCTTTGGCGACCAATACCGCGCAACTGATTTCGTAACCAAAGGAAAAGGCAAGTTAACCGTGAAGTTTGAAGGTGAAGATGGAACAGTTCAAGAATTTGAAGTGTACAACTTCAAAGGCGACGGCGTGGCATTGGCCATGTACAACACCGATGAGAGCATCCGTGGTTTCGCACAAAGCTGCTTTAACATGGCACTCACAAAAGGATGGCCCTTGTACCTCAGCACCAAAAACACCATCCTTAAAAAATATGATGGTAGATTCAAGGATATTTTCGAAGAAGTTTACCAAGCAGATTTCAAATCCAAATTTGAAGCCGCTGGTATTGTGTATGAGCACCGTCTAATCGATGACATGGTTGCATCTGCACTTAAATGGAATGGCAACTTTGTATGGGCATGTAAAAACTATGACGGTGATGTACAAAGCGACACCGTTGCGCAAGGTTTTGGCTCTTTGGGCTTGATGACCAGCGTATTGGTTACACCAGACGGCAAAACTGTGGAGGCAGAGGCTGCACACGGTACCGTTACCCGCCACTACAGAATGCACCAACAAGGCAAAAAGACCAGCACCAACCCGATTGCGAGCATTTTTGCTTGGACCCGTGGTTTGGAACACCGTGGCAAACTCGACGGCAACCAAGATCTCATCAACTTCTGCCAAACCTTGGAAAAGGTATGTGTAGATGTAGTAGAAAGCGGCCGCATGACCAAAGATTTGGCGGTTTGTATTTATGGCAATAAAGTTTCTGAAGACCAATACCTACATACGGAAGACTTCCTCGAAGCCTTGAATGTAGAATTGGCTGCTAGATTGGGTGTGCAAACAGCCTAAGTCTATAATGAATAACAGTAAAAAAGGCCGCAATTGCGGCCTTTTTTGTGGTTGAATATTTTTAATTTAATACTCGTAAGGAACAGCTTTATCTGGACCTACCCATCCGCGCAATTTCTCCCAGCCTTTCTCATCCAAATCATCTGGACGCAAACGGATCTCATATAAGTTTTGGAGTTTTGCCAAATCTTTGCTTAAGGCAATATTCTTGTTTCCACGCAGGTCAATTGTCCCCAATTGTGGCATTTTACCCAAGCCCTTTGGCAACTTCTTCAACTGATTATCATTGACAGTCAGATACGTTAATTCATTGAGTTTCACCAGATCTTTGGGCAAGGCCGTCAATCTATTTTCACTCAAAGTCAAATCAAACAAAAGACTCAATGATGCAATCCCTGCTGGCATTTCAGTTATTTGATTCATGCTCAAATTCAAGGATCTGAGATTGCTTAACTTGTATATGTTTTTATTGACTGAACCAATGCTATCGCTGCTCAAATCCAAATACTGCAAGCCGGTCAACCCTTCAATTCCCATAGGGATATTATACAAAGGACAACCCGACATGCGCAAAGAATACAAACTCGGCAAATTCAATGCAGCGGGATCGATCATGCAAATCGGATTGTTACTTACATCTAGGGTCATCAGACCAGTCAAACGCGATAATCCAGCGGGGATTGAAGCAATCGCATTTGCACTTAAATCCAAATCAGAAAGACTTGTGCAACCCAATATGGCTGTTGGGAATTCCGTCAATTGGCAGTAATACATATACAATGTATATAAGTTCACGCAATTGCTAAGCGAAGCAGGCAACTCAGATATCCCAGTATTGGATAAATACAAATGGGTTAAATTCACCCAATTGCCTGCAAATTCCGGGATAGTCACCAAGGGATTGTATTGTACATCTAAACTTGTTAAGGCTGTCAAATTCCCGAGACATGCTGGTAATTCTGAAAACGAACACGCGTTTAAATTGAGCTCACTTAGATTTACCAAATTGCCCATTTCATTTGGAAGCGTTTCTATGCCCTCATTCGATGAAAGATTCAAAAACTCTAGGTTCACCAGATTTCCAATAGCGGGTGAAATCTCTGACAAACCTGCGCTATAGATTTCCAAATGGGTCAGCTGTGTAAGATCATACAGCGAGGCTGGAACTTCAGACATTTCATCGCCGAGAACAAGCTCGGTCAAATTGGGGAATAGGTCAAGCTGCAGTGCAATAGGATTGCCCTCATCACTCATAATTCGTGTGGTTACATTGGCCAAAACCAATTTGTGGATTCCACTGCCATCAAACCGTGAGGGGTCAAACCACAGTTCATTCATCCTGCGGATTTCAAGATGTTTTAGGTTTTTCAGTTCATAGATCTCATCGGGAATGCTAGTCAGTCCCACATTATCCAATATGAGCACTTGTAACATAGGAAACTCACCCAAATGAGACAGCAACTCTGAGGAAAGCACATCATGCAATTCCAGTACTTGCAAGTTTCTGCATTTTAGTGCTTCTGCGCTTGCTTGTGTCGAGTCTTCAAAATACTCGTAATAGTTATTGCCATATTCATAATAACCAAAGACACTATCTAAGTTTTCTGCGCTTTCAAGTTCACTGGCTGAATATCTGTAAATATACGTCAATTCATCTTCAGGAAAAAGATGTTGGGCTTTCATAGCTACTGGTGCCAGCAGCATCGCGATTAGGGAAAATAAGATTTTTTGTTTCATGCAATCAATATTCAATATTAATTCATTGCCTGCAAAAAAGGTAAATACAGGTCAGAAATTAATATTGTAATACCTTATGGATTAAAAGAAAAGAAATGCGGCAATATTGGACTTCAGAAAAAGGCGCAGGTCTGATTAAAACAGATCCTTCACTTTCTCAAAAAAACCACCTTCATTGCCCTTTTCATCCGGCTTGAAATGCTTGCTGTCTTGGAGCTTAAGCAGCATCTCTTTTTCCTCAGCATTGAGTTTATGAGGCACAAAAACATTTATCACAATAAGTTGATCACCCGTGCCGTATCCGTTCAAATCTGGGAATCCTTTTCCTTTGAGCCTAAGCACTTTGCCCGGTTGGGTTCCATGGTCAATTTTAATTTTCGCCCTGCCATCGATTGTTGGCACCTCAACTTGGGCGCCAAGCGCTGCTTCAGGAAAACTAAGCCAAAGCTGGTGTATAACATTATTCCCGTCACGGGTCAACTCCTCATGCTCTACCCCTTCGATTAGCACGACTAAGTCTCCCGCAGGTCCGCCACCTGGTCCGAAATTCCCCTTGCCGTTTACAGAAAGCTGCATGCCCTCTGCCACGCCACCCGGAATTTTAATGGTGGTTTCAAATTCTTCAGGGACCAAACCATGCTCATTGGCTTCGCGCGGTTTAGAAGTAACCACTTTACCCATACCTGCGCATACATTACAGGTGGCAGTAGTTGCCATTTGTCCAAGAAACGTGTTGGTTATTTTACGCACCGAGCCAGAACCTCCGCAACTGCGACATTCGGCAAACTCAACGCCTTTAGCCAACACCATGCGGCGAAACTTCACCTTTTTCTCTACCCCATTGCGCATTTCTGCGAGTGTGAGTTTAATGCGTATGCGAATGTTTGAACCTACCCTATGGTGTGCATTACCGCCTCTTCCGCCGCCAAAGAAGGAACCGAAAAATTCATTATCTCCAAATACATCGCCAAATTGGCTAAAAATATCATCCATACTGAAGCCTCCGCCTTGGAAGCCACCAGCACCGCCCATGCCGCTATGACCAAATTTATCGTAGCGCTGCTTTTTCTCAGGATTGCTCAGCACATCATAGGCTTCTGCTGCTTCCTTGAACTTTTCTTCAGCCTCTTTATCGCCCGGATTCTTATCAGGGTGAAATTTTATGGCAAGTTTGCGGTATGCCTTTTTTAGTTCATCGGCATCCGCATTGCGGCTCACCCCTAAAATATCGTAGTAATCGCGTTTGTCCATACTTATTCTCCTACAACCACCTTCGCAAAGCGAATAACCTTATCGTTCAAGTAGTATCCTTTTTCCAATTCATCTACCACCTTGCCTTTAAGGCTCTCATCAGGTGCCTGAATTTTGGTTACCGCCTCATGTATTTCTGCATCAAAAACCTGGCCTTTGCTATCCATAGGCTTTAGCCCCATACCTTCTAAGGTTTGGTTCATTTTCTTGTGTATAAGTTGAAATCCTTCCAAAACCTGAGGATGGCTCTCTTGCAGCGAAGAAGAAGACTTCAAGGCCCTCTCCAAATCATCAAGCACGGGCAGCATAGCGCCAATGACATCCTTCCCAGCAGTTTGCAACAATTCTAGACGTTCTCTGGCTGTTCTGCGTCTGAAATTATCAAACTCACTGTACAGACGCACATATTTATCTTTCTCCAGTTGCAGCGCATCTTCAGGGCTTTGTCCAGCCGCCTCGGTTTCTGCAGCCTCAGGATTCGGAACTTCTTCCTTTACTTCCTTTCCGGTATCGGTAATCTCTTCGTTCTTTATTTCGTCGGAATTCATGCACACTGCAAATTACAATTCACTTGCCAAAGGCTATTTGGTGACAATGTGTCAGATTCTTTGCACGGGTTGCTGGCGAATATGACGCAAATCGAGGGCAAGGGAAGAAGACATTTCGTTCTTTGGCGTGTTTCATATGGTATTACCCGCAAGCACATGTTCTTCACCGAAATTCGTGTAATGTCCGCGAATCATGTAATTTTGCAACTATGTTTACAGGCATCGCAGAAGGCACCGGAGTGGTGATTTCCAAAACTGAAAATGGAGATGGTTTTGATTACCAAATTGAGAGCTTTCTTGGACCTGAACTCAAAATCGACCAAAGCTTAAGCCACGACGGCATTTGCCTAACGATAGTCGGCATCCACGGCAATATTCACACCGTGCAAGCCATTCGTGAAACCGTTGAAAAAACCAATATTTCCAACTGGGATGCGGGCAAACGAGTAAATCTTGAACGCAGTATGTCCGCGAACGGCAGATTTGATGGCCATATCGTTCAAGGACATGTAGACACCATTGCGCGTGTGTTAAGTGCAGAAAACTCAGGAGGGCAGCTTACCCTAACTTTCGAACACGAAGCCGACAAAGGGGTTACCGTTGAAAAGGGATCGATTACTGTTAACGGAATCAGCCTTACTGTTTTCAACAGCACCCAAAACACCTTCTCTGTTGGGATAATCCCCTACACCAGAGAGCATACCAACCTTGGAAACCTTCAAGCCAATGACAGGGTAAATCTTGAATTTGACATCGTAGGTAAGTATTTGAAAAAATATTTACAGTCTTGAATGCATCTAAATTTAACATTCTGGGGAAAAGTTCAAACTCTGTGTGGGGTTGATTTGTTACCTTTGCGCACAATTAAATAAGAGCATCATAAACGATGAAAATATTCGCATTCCTATTCAATTCCAGTATCGGCCGCAAAATCGCAATGGCCCTAACAGGAATATTTCTCATTAGTTTCCTCATGGTACACTGCGGTGTAAATGCCATGATTTTTTTCAATGACGGTGGTATACTTTTCAATGAAGCCGCTGAATTCATGGGTACAAATTGGATCATCAGAACCATGGAGTTTGTCCTGTTTGGCGGACTTCTATGGCACATTTTCCAAGGTTTGTGGCTGTGGTTGGACAACCAGAAAAAGAGAAAAAACAAGTATGGCAAAAGCTCAGGAAATACGAATAGCACATGGTACTCTAGAAGCATGGGTCTGTTAGGCACTTTGCTTTTGTTGTTCCTTATTCTTCACTTAAAACACTTTTGGGTAGTAAGCAGGCTTACCGATGAAATCGTAAGTGGCAATGAAACCTTATACGGTGAAATGCAGGAAGTTTTCGCCAACGTATGGGTAGTAGTGATATATGTGTTGGGTTGCATCTCATTATCGTATCACCTCCTTCACGGATTTCAAAGTGCGTTCCAAAGCCTGGGTATTAATCACCCCGCTTGGAATCCAATCATTCAAGGCGCAGGCAATGCGTTCTCGTTTGTTGTGCCCTTGATTTTTGCAGCAATGCCCGTGTCAATGTATATGGGTTGGATTAACTAATTACGAAAGGAATTTAAAATGACTATAGAATCAAAAATACCTGAAGGTCAAATATCAGAAAAATGGACCAAGTATAAAAGTACTGTTCCACTGGTAAATCCTGCCAACAAAAGAAATCTAGAGATTATCGTAGTTGGAACTGGTCTTGCTGGTGCCAGCGCTGCGGCATCACTGGCAGAAATGGGTTACAAGGTTAAAGCCTTTTGTTTTCAAGATTCTCCCCGCCGTGCGCACAGTATTGCAGCACAGGGTGGAATAAACGCTGCAAAAAACTACCAAAACGATGGTGACAGCGTATACAGATTGTTCTACGACACCATCAAAGGTGGTGACTACCGTGCGAGAGAAGCGAACGTTCATAGACTTGCTGAAGTATCAACTTCTATTATTGACCAATGTGTAGCGCAGGGTGTGCCATTTGCCCGTGAATACGGTGGAACCTTGAGCAACCGTTCATTTGGTGGTACCCAAGTGCAACGCACATTCTACGCGGCAGGACAAACAGGCCAACAATTGCTTTTAGGTGCATACAGTGCATTGGAACGCCAAGTAGGATTGGGCAATGTAAAAATGTACAGCCGCCATGAAATGCTTGAAGTGGTAAAAATCGACGGAAAAGCACGCGGCATTATCGCGAGAGACTTGGTTTCTGGCAAACTTGAAAGACACTTTGGCCACGCAGTATTGTTGTGCACCGGTGGATATGGCAACGTATTCTACCTAAGCACCAATGCCATGGGCAGTAACGTTACTGCGGCTTGGAAAGCACACAAATCTGGTGCATACTTTGGCAACCCTTGCTTCACACAAATTCATCCTACGTGCATTCCTGTAAGCGGTCATTATCAAAGTAAGCTCACCTTGATGAGTGAATCTTTGCGTAACGATGGCCGCATTTGGGTACCAAAGGCTAAGGATGACAACCGCCATCCCAACGATATTCCAGAAGAAGAACGCGATTACTATTTGGAAAGACGCTATCCTGCCTTCGGGAACTTGGTACCTAGAGACGTAGCCAGCCGCGCTGCAAAAGAACGCTGCGACGCAGGATATGGCGTAGGTCCAAGCAAAATGGCCGTTTATCTAGACTTCCGTTCGAACCTTATGAACAAGTATGGTCGCGCTGAAGCCAATAAATTGGGCATTGAAAATCCAGATGAAGAAACCCTTGTGCGTCTAGGAAAAGAAGTTGTTAAAGAAAAATACGGCAACCTCTTTGATATGTATAAGCAAATCACGGATGAAGATCCGTACGAAGTGCCTATGCGCATTTACCCAGCAGTGCACTACACTATGGGTGGCTTGTGGGTTGACTATGAACTCATGACCAACGTACCTGGCTTGTACGCCTTGGGCGAAGCCAACTTTAGTGATCACGGTGCCAACCGTTTGGGTGCATCTGCACTGATGCAGGGCTTGGCAGATGGTTATTTTGTAATCCCTTACACCATTGGTTCCTACCTAAGCAAAGAGATTGGTACCAAGAGCATCCCCACCGATAACGAAGCGTTTGCAGAAGCAGAAACACGCTGCCGGAAACAAATTGAAGCACTTATGAATGTTCAAGGTACCCAAAGCGTGGAAAGTTTCCACAGAAGATTGGGACTGATTATGTGGGACAAATGCGGCATGGCGCGCAGCGAACAAGGACTGAAAGGAGCCATTGAGGAAATCAGAGCCCTGCGCGCTGAATTCTGGAAAGATGTGCGTGTCCCTGGCACTGCAGATGAATTCAACCCTGAGTTAGAGAAAGCAGGCCGTGTGGCAGATTTCTTAGAATTGGGTGAACTCATGTGCCTCGATGCGCTGGATCGCAACGAAAGCTGCGGTGGCCACTTCCGTGAAGAATACCAAACAGAAGAAGGTGAAGCACAACGCGACGACGAAAACTACAAGTATGTTGCCGCATGGGAAATGAATGGCGACAATCAATGGACCTTGCACAAGGAACAATTGGTGTACGAAAATATCAAAATAGCACAACGCAGTTACAAATAATCAAAGAGGAAGAATAAGATGTCAAACGCAATGAATATTAATGTCAAAGTTTGGAGACAATCCAATGCTCAAGCTCAAGGCCGCTTTGAAGAATATAAAGTAGAAACCAATCCGGACATGTCTTTCCTAGAAATGTTTGATGTGCTCAATGAGCAACTCATTACTGAAGGAAAAGAGCCCGTGGCATTTGACCACGACTGTCGTGAAGGTATTTGTGGTATGTGCAGTATGGTCATCAATGGCAGACCGCACGGTCCTAAAAACGCCATTACTACATGTCAGTTGCACATGCGTAGCTTTACGAATGGCGAAACCATCACCGTAGAGCCATGGCGCGCCAATGCATTCCCTGTAATTAAAGACCTTAGTGTAAACAGATCTGCCTTCGACCGCATTATCGCCTCAGGTGGGTATGTTTCTGTAAATACAGGCAACGCAGTAGATGCAAATAGCATTCTCATCCCAAAAGAAACTGCGGATGAAGCTTTTGAAGCAGCAACTTGCATTGGATGTGGTGCTTGTGTAAGTGCATGCAAAAACGCCAGCGCGATGTTGTTTGTAGGCGCTAAGGTCACCCAGCTCTCTTTGCTTCCACAAGGTAAAGCAGAACGCGAATCACGCGTTGTTGCTATGGTAAATCAAATGGATGCTGAAGGCTTTGGAGCCTGCACAAATACAGGAGCTTGCGCAGCAGAATGTCCTAAAGAAATTCCTTTGAGTGTAATTGCTACCCTCAACAGAGAATACATAAAAGCCAAACTCAACGGAAAATAACCTGAGTGTAACCTATTTTTTTACGCAAAACAATGTTTCGTAAAACAAAAAACAGGTTTTGTAAAACGAGAGAAAATGATACAGAAGCCCAATGTACTTTTGAACTACTATAAAGCCATTACGGCTTTGGTGTTATTAAGATTTTGATTCATTACGGTGGATCAATACCCTCCGGAAGCCCTTATACCTGCCAGTATAAGGGCTATTTTTTTGGACTCTTTTTACACACCCTATCTCCAAAAAAAAAGACCGCAGATGCGGCCTTTTCGAAAACTTACATTCGTATTTACTTTGTCTTTGACTTGCTTAAGACAAATACCAAACCTACGTTTAATGAGAACTGGGGAGTCCACAATTGCTGCGCCCCTCTTGAAGAAGGAAGTATTGGAACCCGCAATCTTGGCTCTACAAGACCATATAGATTTTTATACATATGGTACTGACTCCTGAATCCCAAATGCACGATTGCGTTAAAAGGCATACCCGTAATAAAACTGTCTTGAACGCGATATCTATTCTTACCATTGAGGGTGAACCCAACCAATTTAATATCCATTTCTTGACGCAACAGCACCGCAGGTGCGATACCTACCGTATACCACAGGTCGTAATCCTGCAGATTGCTATAGCCCTCTGCACTCTTATGCCACAACATTGGCACTTCTAAATAGTGGTGTTTGATATCATAGTTTATGCGCAGCGCGCCGGCCTGAATCACCCCCGCAACGATTCCCACATCAGGGTGCACTTCATAGCCTATTTTAAAATCTTCAGCCACCCTGCGAAAAGACATATTGGTATAGCTCAACCCAAAACTAAAAGCGCCAAAAGCACTTTTCTTCACCATGTACTGAATACCGAAATTCAAAGACTGTCCCGGTCTGTCTGCGCGGTTTAAACTGTCTTTAAAGTCACCCTCACTGCCTTTGTAGCTCGCAGGCATTTTCACATTTCCCAGCACCCGAAACCCCAATGAAGGACCTGCGTATACATCAAAATATCTGTCTTTTTTATTCCGCTGCGCTTGAACTTGCAACACCGCGGTGCTTAGCCCGAGCATAACAATAAGCTTTATGTGTTTAATGATATTCATACGTATCAAATGATAATGACTTGTGTTTGTAGTAGAAACGAATAACGCCAAAAATTGCTGCCACAAATAGACCGATAGTAAAGCCTGTCCATACACCATAAACATCGCCAGATAAGACTACGCCAAGAAAATACGACAAAGGCAAACTCACAACCCAGTATGACAGCACAGAAATTGCAGAAGACCAATTCACATCCTTTATACCGCGCAACAAATTCATAGCACCGGCTTGAATTCCATCGGCCAATTGAAAAACAGCTGCCAACAGCAGCAGCGGAAGCACAAATTGCTCTACCTCGCTGCTAACTCCATACAAACGCGCTATAGGCTTGTTCAAGAAGATAAAAATGAGTGCGTTCACAACTTCAAATGCAACAATCAACCACAATACCGCATTCGCAGCTCGTTTTATTTTCAGCTTATTCTCCTCACCATAGGCATTACCCACCATAATTGAACCCGCAATGGCAAAACCTGTAACAACCATATAGGTGACACTGGCAATATTCAATGCCACGGCATGGGCTGCCAAACGCGTAGCACCAAACCAACCCACCATGATTCCTGAGATAGAAAAACAAGCCCATTCCGCAAAGGTCTGCAAGGCTATGGGCAAGCCCACCGTCCAGATTTCAGGCATTTCCTTCTTTATTTCAGCCCAAGTGGGCGGAACCGCGGGTCTATATTTCTTTATTTTAGGATGGTAAACAATAGACAACATACCAGCCACAGCCATAAGCACCCTGGATATCAGCGTTGCCCAACCCGCGCCTGCCAATCCCAATTTTGGGAATCCCCAATTGCCATAGATAAGCAAATAACACAGCACGCCATTTAATAACAAGCCTGCCAAAGTGATATACATCGCGATTAGCGTATGACCCAAACCGTCTGTAAACTGCCGGGCTGCCACCATAACCAGCATAGGTAAAATACTCCAATTGATAATATGCAGATAGTCCGGAGCCAGCGCAGTAACCGCCTTATCTTGGCCGAGCCAATCAAAGTTAAACGCGATGATTTCGAGTATGATAAATTGGAAAACAAAAAGCAATGCGCTAACCACCAATCCTGCCCGATACGTAATAAACGACTCATGCGCACGATTCTCCCCTACTTTTATACTCACCAAGGTACTGATAGCATAAAGCACACCGAAGGTAATGCCCGATGCCATAAAGAATATGTTGTTGGCCTGATTGGCGCTAGCCAATACATCTTTACCCAAACGACCAACCATAATCGTATCAGTAACCCCCATAAGGATAATGCCTAACTGACCCAAAATAATAGGGAATGCCAATTTTAAGGCTACTGCCATTTCAGGCTTATATGTGCTAAAGGGATTTTTCAAGTAATCTTGCCTGAGGCCTTGCAAAAATAAGGGCAAGCGCCCAAAAGCCCACACTCAGATTGCGTTATGAAAGTAAGTCGCTGTTATATAATGGGCACAAACCCATGTATTCACGCGTCTTCCCTTTACTTTTGCAGCATGCTAGAGGTACTCTATGAAGACAACCATCTTATAGCCGTGAATAAGCCCGCAGGTATAGGCGTTCAAGGCGATAGCAGTGGAGATAGACACCTCCTAGACATAGCAGGCGATTACCTCAAAGTCAAATACAAAAAACCTGGAGCTGCATTTGTGGGCTTAATTCACAGATTAGACCGCCCTGTATCTGGGGTCGTTTTGCTCGCAAAAACTTCAAAAGGCCTGTCTCGTATGAATGAGCAATTCAGAAATAAGTCTACCCATAAAATATACCACGCCATAACCGAACAAGAACTCGCGGAAAACACGGGCACCCTAACCCACTGGCTAGGCAAAGACAGCAAAACACACCGCGCACTTACTTACGGGTTTGAAAAACCTGGAACGAAATTGGCCATTTTACAATTCACCTGCCTTACAAGATCCAAAGGCCGCGCACTGTATGAGATTGAGCTCGAAACGGGAAGATTCCATCAGATTCGTGCACAGTTAGCCAAATCAAAAGCACCTATTATTGGAGATGTTAAGTACGGTGCAGATGCCCCTTTGCCCGACAGAAGCATTGCGCTGCATGCCAGAAAACTATCATTCAAACATCCGATTACGGGAGTAGATATCGACATTACCGCACCGTATCCAAAGACATCTGTTTGGCAATCGGTTCAGCCTTAAAGGCTTAATGCTTCGGAAGGATCCCAAAAAAGCTCCTTAAATCTCACAATTTTGTCATTTTCCACCTCAATTCCTTCCTGTTCCAACCGCTGCTGCATGCTTTCAGGCGGATGAAAATGCATTTTCCCAGAGAGTATTCCTAGCCTATTCACCACCCTGTGCGCAGGAACTTGCGGAAGTTCTCCATGGCTCGCATTCATAGCCCAGCCCACCATTCTAGAGCTCTTTCCGCTGCCCAAATACCGCGCAATAGCGCCATATGAAGTGACCCGTCCAGCAGGAATAAGACGCACGACTTCAAAAACCGATTGAAAAAATGATGCATCCATATTTGTGCAGATAACTATTTTGGAACAAAATTTGTCTATTTATCCCATATCAGCAAATAACCATGCGATTTCAAACCTTTACTAAGTTCTCTGCCATAGTGATTATGGCCACTGCTACTCAAGCTATAGCTCAAACTACTCCCTATGTTCGGGCAACGCCACCGGAAAAGAAAAACACCATTGGAACCTACCCGAAATTGAAAAATGCGAAATCATGGGATGGAAAAGAACCAGGCACATACAGCATAAAATTCAAAATCAATGGAGTAAGACCAGGCGATTCTCTGTTGCTGGCGGATTACCATTTGGATGGACGTTATAAAATTGACACAGCAGTAGTTGACCGCACAGGCATTGCGGACTTCACGGGCATCTACAAGCTTCCCCGAGGCATGTACATTCTTGCGCTACCGCAAATGGCAGGTTTCTTTGACTTTATTGTAGACGATGATCAGGATTTCTTGATTACCACGGATACAGCATACTATACTGGAGACTATTATACCAAAATGAAGGTAAAAGGCTCTGACCAAAACCAAGGTTTTGTGGAGTACCAATTGGGCAAGTCCAAAATTGTCGAGGAAATTATTCGCATTGATGAAATACTTAAGAAAGATACCAGCAAGGCAGCTCAGGAACCTTTGAAGAAGAAACGTTCAGAATTATTTGACCAAAAGAATAATTACGACATGAACTATGTGAACGCGCATCCTGACCATTTGTTGTCGAGATTCTTATATGCTGTTGAAGATGTTGAAGTTCCCACAGAACTGCCCACCTTGGCCGATGGCACCAAAGACAGCGCATTTCCATACCGTTATTACAAGGAGCACTTCTGGGATCATGTAGACTTGAATGAAGATGGCCTTACCAGAATGCCTGTAAACGTATTGAAACAGCGCCTGGATTTGTATTTTGATAAAATCCTTATCCCTGATGCTGACACCTTAATTAAAGAGTCTGCGATGTTGTTAGACCAATGCAAAAACACCATTGAAATCGAAAAATACTTGATTTGGTATTTGACCAACAGGTTTGAAGGCAGCAATATCATGGGCGTAGACAAGGCTTTTGTATGGATGGCTTCTGCTACCTACTGCAATGGAAAAGCATGGTGGACAGACAGCAGCACCGTAGATAAAATGTGTGAGAACGCCCAGCGCCGCAAATGGACATTGATTGGCGAGGACGCACCTACTTTGGAACTCATGGACCTAGACAGCAATTGGGTAAACACCAATGCAATTAAAGCTTCTTACACCATTATGATTTTTTGGGACCCCACCTGTGGTCACTGCAGAGAGGTAATGCCAAAATTGGCAAAAATCTACCAAGACAACATGGCAAAAGGTTGGAAAGTAATCGCCTTGTCGCCTGGTGACAAATCAAAGGAATTTGATGAGTACATCAAGCAGCATCCTGAAGTAGGCAACTTCCTGCACCTCACCCGTGGTTCGGTGCGATCTGAATACTACCGCGGTCAAATGTCGAAGTACTATGTAAATGTAAGTCCTACCATTTTCATCTTGGACGACCAAAAAGAAATCTTGGCCAACCGAATCGACGTAGATAAAATTACAGAGTTTATTGACCACGTAGACAAGCAGAAGAAAAAGAAGGAAAAGGCGAACTAAGCGCTTATATCCTTTTTACCAACTTCTTAAAGTCGCGGTACATGGTACCTGTGAAGCAGGTGAATCCGTAGTAGTAATAACTGCCAGAAAAGCCCGAAATATTGCGGTTATGGCCGACCCGTATTCCTACCCCAGCGCAAAAACCCAAATAGCGTAAAAACCTTACTGTTCCGCCTATGCCCGTCTCCAAGGGAATGACATATCCTTGAGCCTTGCGCATAACGGTATTCCCCACTACTCGCCTTTCACTTACCGTTCCAAATCCTATTTGATACGAATTCACCACTTCGAAGCGCCAGCTTTGGTGGATATAATATTCCAATGTGGAACTCACATAGTTAAAGCCCGTGTAGAAGGAGTCTTCTCCGCGAAAGAGAGCCAACGAGGTTCGATACACCCCAGTGAATAAGGCGATTTTCCCATAATCTAGCCCAAAACGAGCCCCACCCACATTGATGGCTTGCCCTTTTAAGAAAGAATTCCTACCATCAAAACTCACCCTGAAACCACCGGGCGCATTGAGATCCAAGGCCCTGCGAATGGAATCCTGAGGCCGCCATTGAGCCTGAACTAAGAGGGTTGAAGTCAAGAACAAAACAAGGGCAAAACACTTATTCATACTACAAAAATAAGTACAGCATTGCATGTGCATGCCCAATTTTATACCACTGTGTAATCAAACATACAGCGTATAAAAAAGCCCCTTGAAATTCAAGGGGCTTTCTATTTCGTGGTATCGGGCGGAATCGAACCGTCGACACAAGGATTTTCAATCCTTTGCTCTACCAACTGAGCTACGATACCATCCTTTTCAGATACTCGATTCTCTGAATGAGGGTGCAAAAGTAAGCCTTTTAGTCAATCTGTGCAAATTGAAGTTTAAATTTGGCACATGAATCCTAAAGTTTCTGAATTTAATGAATACCGAAGCCGCATGAATGAGAAAATCCTATCGGCAG
>JBEIRK010000167.1:0-4555 GCA_040376005.1 Flavobacteriales bacterium | reverse complement strand
GCACTTGCATTTGGAAATATCCCCAAAATTCCGTATATTCAGTATCTTTGCAGTCTTGACGAAAACAGTAGCCTTTTATACGCTGGGTTGCAAACTCAACTTCACGGAGACCAGTACCATTGGCAGGTCTATGGAGCAGGCTGGGTTTGAGAAAGCTGATTTTCAGTCAGGGGCTGATTTGTATGTAATTAATACCTGTTCAGTTACCGATCATGCAGACCGCAAGTGTAAGAAAGTTGTGCGCGAGGCGCTGAAGCACAACCCCAATGCCTATGTAGTCGTTGTGGGTTGTTATGCCCAGCTCAAGCCCGAGGAAATATCGAATATCCCTGGGGTGGACATGGTGCTGGGTGCTGCTGAAAAGTTCAATTTGGCAAGTCACCTCGATTCCTTGGCGAAGGAGCCAAAATCCAAAATATTCAATGCCCCTATCAAGGAAACAACAACCTTTGTTCCTGGATTTAGCGAGGGCGAAAGAACGCGCACGTTTATGAAAGTGCAAGATGGCTGTGACTATTTCTGCACCTTTTGCACGATTCCTTTGGCACGCGGAGCCAGCCGCAGCGCTACTATTGAAGAGACTATTGAAAAAGTAAAAATTGCAGCCCAAGGGGGTGCCAAAGAAATGGTGCTTACCGGGGTGAATCTTGGTGATTTTGGGGTTACCCATGGGCAGGACTTTTTTGGCCTTGTGCAAGAATTAGATGCTCTAGATTCCATAGAACGCTACCGCATCAGTAGTATAGAACCCAATTTGCTGACCGATGCCATTATTGATTTTGTAGCAGCGAGTAAACGTTTTGCGCCGCACTTCCATATTCCATTGCAAAGTGGTAGCGACGACATACTCAAGCGCATGCGCCGCAAGTATGAATCCTCTCTCTATAAAACTAGAATAGAAAGGATACTAAATCTGATGCCCCACTGCGCCATTGGGGTAGACGTAATTGTGGGCTTCCCTGGCGAAACGGAAGAAGAGTTTCTCAAAACCTATAATTTCCTAAACGAGATGGAAATTGCCTACTTACACGTGTTTCCTTACAGCGAACGGCCCAATACTACCGCCAATAAAATGAAGGATGTAGTGCCGCAAGGGGTGCGCAATACACGTGTAGAGATGTTGCGTATTTTGAGTGAGAAAAAGAAACAAGCATTTTACCGCAAGCATTTAGGAACTGCAAGACCTGTGTTGTTTGAAAAAGAAGAGGATGGCGGAAATATGCACGGCTTTACAGACAATTATATCAAAGTTACTTGTGGCTACGACCCCTTATTAATCAACGAAATTGTGCCTACCGAGCTCTCGCACATACTTGATGACGGCACGGTTCACGGCATAGATGTGGCTGCCGGCGTTCAAGTTCATCACTAAGCGTTACATTTGCATTGTGTATCCAACCCTGTATCATTTTTTAGCAGAAACCTTTGGCATCCAACTGCGTGGGCTTCAAATTGTAAACACATTTGGCCTCTTTGTGGCGCTATCCATTGCAGCAGCCTTTGTGGCCATGCAGTCTGAAATGCGTCGCAAGACGGTATTGGGATTGTTCTCCTCTGTAAAGGTGACCACCATTACCGGAAAGCCATTTCCGCTGAGTGATTATATCTTGAATGCACTGCTCGCCTTTGTTTTTGGATATAAAGTACTTTGGTTGGGTTTGAATACCGGAGATGGTTTTTCACCCCAAGAACATCTATTTACTGGTGAAGGAAGCTGGTGGATGGGTTTGGCCATTGCAGCGGTAGTGACGGGTTTGAGATACCGTTCTGATATCAAACAGCGCTTGGCCGTGCCTACTTCAAAAACTGAAGACATGGATGCTTCCTACCACATGGGAAATATCACCACGGTGGCACTGATTAGTGGTTTTCTCGGCGCGAAACTTTTTCACCTACTAGAAGATCCTCAGAATTTATCATTCAGCAGAATCATAAGTGAGTTCTTTACCAGCGGCGGATGGACCTTTTACGGAGGTTTAATTTGTGGCGCAGGAGGTGTGCTTATTTATTGCTATAGAAAAGGGTTAAATCTCTTGCATATACTGGATAGTGGTGGCCCTGCAATGATGATTTCATACGGTTTGGGTCGTTTTGGGTGTCATTTTAGTGGGGATGGAGATTGGGGTTTGCCCAATCTAACGCCCAAGCCTATGAGTTGGATTCCCGATTGGGCATGGGCATATACCTATCCACACAACGTTATGGGAGATAGCCCTTTCCCACCTCAAGGCATGGCCAATATTCCAGGTGAATCAGGTCCCTTTTCTTACGAATTGATGGTACCAGTGTATCCCACTCCCTTGTATGAGGCCCTTATGGGATTGCTGCTGTTTGCCATCCTATGGAAGTTTCTACGTCCTAGGGTTAAAGTGGCTGGGAATATGTTTGCTTGGTACATGGTGTTTGCCGGAGTAGAACGTTTTGCAATAGAATTTATTCGCGAACACGGGACCTCCATTTATAAGGTGGGTTCTATATCATTCTCGCAAGCGCAAATGATATCTGTGCTTCTGATGGTGCTGGGCGGCGCATGGTTGCTGCTGAGTAAGAAAATTGTGAAATCACAGCCTGCGGTTGCCTAATTACTTGAGGATGGCGGCACACCATTCAGGAATTGGCACATGTTTTGAATCCTTAACCGTATGCGATACATTTTAGGTCTCTTATTGCTGTTGTTTGGCTCTGTTGCTTTTGGGCAAACGGATGCAGATACTTCTAAAAAACAAACCGTGATTGTGGATGGCGATACATTCACCATTACACAAATGGATCCTGTAGTGATTCAGCAGAGTTTGGATGCCGATAAGGTTGCAGAATATCAGCGCTTAAAACGCAGGGTGAAAAAGGTAATGCCGTATGCAAAAATGGCGGCCTATAAAATGCAGGTAATGGAGGATAACTTGGCCCTGAAAACCACACGCAAGGAACGTAAGAAGTACATAAAAGAGTGTGAGAAAAGCATGAAGGAGTTGTACACCCAGCAGCTCAAGGATTTAAGTATAGAAGAGGGGAAGGTGCTCATGAAGTTAATTCATAGGGAGACGGGTAAAACCACTTGGCAGATTATGAAAAACTACCGAGGTACTACGGAGGCGATATTTTGGCAAGCCTTTGGCAGTGTGTATGGGCATGATATGACAGCAGAGTATGATCCTGCTGTGGATTATCAGATTGAACACATTATTAAAATTCTAGAGTTAGAATAAGTGCTGCAGGCGCCGCGCCTACATACTTTTTGCAAATCCACCGCGTTTTAAGAGCATCCAAAGCACAATAGGAGCTCCTGCAAGGGCGCAAATGGAGTTTACGTTTAAGGTGATATGCTCAAATAAGTTGTGGGCAAGAAAATCTGCAAAAACGCAAAACAACATGCCCCAAATCATTGTGGGTAGCCAAAGCTGACCATGCATGCCGCGCTGCACTGTCATGCGGCTCAGGTGGGGCGCTGCCAAACCGACAAAACCAATTGGGCCGCAAAATGCAGTTGTGGTGCCTGCAAGCAGCCCGCAAATCAGCACTATCTGCCAGCGCAGTTTTTGTGTGTTAATGCCACTGTTTTGCGCGTACATTTCACCTGGTAACCAAGCATCAAGCTTGTAGCGCATCAGTAAAATGGCTACAGCACCTGCGACACTCGAAGCACCAAACCACAGAAGTTGGTCGCGCTGCACGCGGTCAAAATTGCCCATGCCCCACATTACAAAACTTTTTACCTGTTCAGCCTGGGCCAGTGTTTGCAACATATCAGTAACCGCGCCTGCCAAATAACCAAGCATAACTCCGCTTAGCAATAAGGTAAAAATACCCCCATGCCTTTTGTTGATATACAATTGCAGCAACAACACCAGCATACCACCCAAGAGGCCTGCCCCAGACATGGAGAAGAAAAATGCATCGCCCAAACTCATACCCGCGGGTATCCCAAGCAGCAGTAATGCAATACCCAATGAGGCGCCAGGCGTAATGCCGGTGAGGAAGGGACCAGCCAATGGATTTCGAAACAGGGTTTGAAGTGCCAAGCCGGAAATACCCAGTGAAATTCCTGCAAATACGGCCCCTAGTAGCCGCGGCAAACGAAAATGCTGAAATACATTGCTGTCCATGGCATCGCCAAATAAGCCTATGCCTCTGGTGTAAAACAGATCGAGAAACAAGAACAACAGCAGCAAGCCTAAGGGAAATACAATGCGCTTATTCATGGCCTATCTCCTCAAAGAAAACAGTGGATTGCTCCCAAGGCAATTCTGGATGGAAAATGGACCCCAAATCCATGAGTACCATGTCGGGTCTGATTACCCCATACTCCCACCAACCATTGGCACCCGAGGCTTTGAGTAGCTTGGTGCAGTTGAAAATTCTGGCGGATTGAAAAGCTGCAAATTGCGCCACACGTGGATCCATCGTGCGCAGGCAAGTTTTGTTTCTGCAGCTACCTGGATTAATCCAAACATCGGCATTGGCTGCACTCTGAAACACCTGTTCGGTGCTCAGTGGCACCCTACCAGCACCCTTGTGTTTTTTGAATATGTAATTGCCTCCTGCATCTGAAATTAGG
>JBEIRK010000055.1:0-16875 GCA_040376005.1 Flavobacteriales bacterium | reverse complement strand
GGCTTTTGTGGAAAACTGGAATGAAAATAAGGGCTTAGCTCATATGCTTTAACTGGGTGTAATACATGATGATAAACCCGATAGGGAATACCAAAGCAAATGCACCAAAACCAGCCATGCTGCCTAATCCGAGAATGAGTATGCTGATAATAATCGGCAGTATTTGTCCTACGGTGTAGAGGTAAAAACCGTTTTTCACCAGTTTTCTCATGTACAAGGCACCAAAAATGCACAATAGGGTTCCAATAAGGTCAGAACCAAAAAACAACCAAACGTTTTCTTTGCGCTGTTCTAGCACATCCGCAGCCTTTACGAGCATGTCATACCCAAATCCGGTAGCCATATCTTCGTCTTCCATGAAGCTAATTTGTTTTTCGACATCCGTAATTTTCTTGTCTATGTTAAAGGCATTGTCAAATACACCCCATAACGCAAACGCGCAACCAATAAAGGTAAGAATGGTGAGAACGTTTAGGAATTGTGGGATTTTCTTCTTTTCCTCAAGAATGTCAAGGGTTTCATTTTCCATGGATTTATTATTTAAAAGGTGAGTTGGGTTCTTTGCGAATGTAGTTATAGGCTAAGGTGTCTGCCAATTTGGGAAACCATTTATTGATGAACACCGTCAACTTGCCGACGAGGGTCAAGACCATGTAGAGCCTTTTTTTATGGATTGCATTCCACAATCTTTCTGCCACTTCATCAGGATGCATCAATTTGTCCTCATTCAAAGGCGTTTCAGATTGGCTTGCGCCTGTATTATCTAACGCAGTATTGCGGATGTTGCTTTTCGTGTAACCTGGACATGCGATGAGCACATGCAAACCTGTTTTAAGGTTTTCACAACGCAAACTTTCAAGAAATCCATGCATGGCAAATTTGCTTGCACTATATCCTGTGCGGCCTGGAAGTCCTTTAAAACCAGCAATGGAGGAGACACCAGCAACAGTGCCCTTGGATTGCAATAGCGCAGGTAGCGCGTATTTGGTGCAATATACCGTTCCCCAAAAGTTTATGTCCATCAGCTTTTTTAGGACTTCAGGTTCGGTATCCGCAAACACAGCCCGCATGCTGATACCCGCATTGTTGATTAATACATCTATACCTTGGAATTCCGTTAAAGCTGTATCCACAGCCCTTTTGCAATCTGCCTCTATGGATACATCACCTTGTACAAGTGCAACCTGGGCTCCCAACTCACGGCAATGCTTTGCAGTGAGTTCGAGTCCCTCAGCATTGCGTGCCATAAGCACAAGGTTATACCCGAGTTTGGCTCCAACTATGGCCAAGGAAGCTCCTATACCACTGCTCGCGCCAGTGATGAATGCAGTTTTTCTCATGCAGCAGGGGTGGGCTCGTTTCCTGGAAGCCATTTTACGGAGCAACCTACTGCTTTGGTTTCTGGGTAATCTACTTCCAATCCGTCCAAACAGTATTCTATGGCGTCGCGAAGGTATATGTGCATTACAGCCGCTTCGTTCTCCCAGTTATCGTCAATGGCACCTTTATATACCAATTCTCTATTTCTATTAAAGAGAAATACTTCTGGAGTGCGCATAGCACCAAGCTGCTGAATGAGCTTTTGATCTGCATCATGCAAATAGGGGAAGGGAAGCTTCATTTGCTTGGCCATGGCTACCATTCCGTCAAAACCGTCGATGGGGTGGGTTTCAGCATTGTTGCCACAAATGGCCGCTACTCCCAAACTATCCTCTTCATAATCCTCGGAGAGCTGGATTAATCGCTTCCAATAAGCATTGGCATACTTACAGTGGTTGCAAGTCACAATTAAGAGTAAAGAATACTTGTCAGCAAAGTCAAAGTTATTGATGTATTCCCCTGAAGTGCTTAACAAATTGAAGCTTATTAGCTTATCTCCGATGTGCATAGGCCTGCAATTTACATCGAATTCTGAGTATTTTCGTTGGGTGTGAATAAGTGTAAGTGCTGATTTTGTATTTTTAAATTACTGATATATAGGTATATAGATATTTTTTTCAATATATTTTGCACAAAAATTTGCACATGTTGAAAGTATGTATATATATTTGTAAAACGAAAACGGGATTTTGTAAAACGAAAAAAGGTTTTCACAAAAAACAAGAAAGAAAAAGCGCAACGGCGTAAACATAGAAACCGGAGGATGGCAGTCTGACGGAAAAAAGAAAAGGATCTGGAGGGGTCCTTTTTTTTATGCTCTGATTTTGGGCTTATTACGGATGTAGGCTGTGACTTGAAAAGGAAAACAATCTAAGAGTAGGCACTCAATTATTTGTTATAGGTAGTTGTTATATAATGGTTTAAGTTTTTGTGCTGATGTTTTTTAAACCAAATGCTTGGTCAATTGTGAATTCTAATCCTATATTTGTAAAACGAAAACAGGATTTTGTAAAACGAAAAAAGGTTTTCAAAAAAAAATAAGAAAGAAAAAGCGCAACAGCGCAAATCATAGGAACCGAAGGATGGCAGTCTGACGGAAAAAAAGAAAAGGATCTGGAGGGGTCCTTTTTTTTATGGCACTACCGGCGCTGTATCTCCTGAGTTAGGCGCAGTCTTTGACTTCTTCCTTAAAGGATCTGCAGCATTAAAGTAAAAGTTGAGTCCAACAGCGACATGGATGGGGTAATAATCTACCAAATCGGTGTTTTGGGTACCAAACTCAGTGCTAAACTGCGCCATCGCCTTCACGGTAGGTATGCCTGCCCGAAACATAATTCCCAATTGATTTCGAATATCTTGCTTGAATGCGGGATTCGTATATTCAATAAAGGTAGATCTAAAAATCAATGCCAAATCAATGTATTCCCAACCCATGGCAACGGTCGGCTGTATAAAATAACGTGTGTAGGGTTGGAACGTCGCAAATGAATTATCCAAGCTTTCACGTCGGGTGTAGCCAAAGCCCAAAGGCATTTCTAATCGCAACATGTTTTTGGCATAAAAAGGCATCACGGAGAATTCTAGGTCAGAAAACCGAGAGTTTCTATCAAAATTGGTGTCCTTACTGCCTGCATATCCTGCAGAAATGGCAATATTGTCTAATGGCGCATAAGCAGCGTATATCTCTGTTCCAGCGGTGCTGCTGTTCAATTGTATATCTACATCATGCTGTTCTTTTACCAATGGCACACGCAAGGCGGTAGCGCGGTATACATAATTGCCGCAAGAGGCGGTGAAAAGGAGCAGTAAGAATGGGATAAATCGAATGTGGGTTTTCATAACTCAAAAGTAAACAATTGATTGAATATTTAAACGGATTATGGGAGTCGGTGAAGTTGAAAGTTGAATGCAGCAGCATTTGATTTTTGAGGCAGACTAGAGTATCTTTAATTTGTTATTCACAAAACTTGCAGACGCCTGATTCCTTGTATTATTTTGCAACCCTTTCATGGACAATTTTATAGTTTCAGCGCGCAAATACAGACCTACCAATTTCGATTCGGTAATCGGTCAGAAGCATGTGGCTGAAACCTTGATGCATGAAATTGAGACCAATAAATTGGCGCAAGCCTTTTTGTTTACAGGGCCAAGAGGTGTAGGTAAGACCACCTGCGCAAGGATTCTTGCTAAAGTCATTAACAGCAGGGTTGAAGGTGTTGATCCCAATCAGGACTTTGCCTTTAATATTTTCGAACTCGACGCTGCCAGCAATAACTCAGTAGATGATATTCGTCATCTTATTGATCAAGTGCGCATCCCACCCCAAGTAGGAAAGTATAAGGTATACATCATCGATGAGGTACACATGCTTTCTTCAGCGGCCTTTAACGCTTTTCTTAAAACCTTAGAAGAACCGCCTTCATACGCAATTTTTATACTGGCTACTACTGAAAAGCACAAGATTCTACCAACGATCTTGAGCCGTTGTCAGGTGTTTAATTTCAACCGCATTGAGATTAAAGACATGGTAGAACACCTCAAAGAAATTGCTGCTAAAGAAGGGGTTCAAGCTGATGAAAATGCACTACACCTCATCGCGCGCAAAGCGGATGGAGGTCTGCGTGATGCATTGAGTATTTTTGATCAGCTGGTTTCTTACACAGGCGGCACGGTTACCTACGAAAAAGCAGTTGAGATTCTGAATGTGCTGGACAATGAGACATTCTTTGCCATTACTGAAGCCCTGTTAAAAAGCGATGTAGCGCATTGCTTGCTCACATTCGACGATATTCTGCGCAGAGGCTTTGATGGGAGCAGCTTTATTGGTGGTTTGGCTTCTCACCTGCGTAATTTGGCAGTTTGTAAGGATGCGAGAACTGAGACACTGTTGGACATTGGTACCGCCTTTGCCGACAAATACCGTCAACAAGCTTCTGCAATTTCTTTTGCCTTTATCTTAAATGCATTAAATATTGTAAATGATTGCGATGATAAGTATAAGGCTTCGCGGAATCCTCGTTTGCTTATTGAGCTTTGTCTTATGAAATTGGCCCATCTCAACAGTTATCTTGTTGGAATCGGAGATATCGAAGACTTAAAAAAAAAATTTCTGAAGTAAAATCACTTCCTGAAAGCAGTTCAGGTCTTGCCGGGGCCCGGGGTGTTGGCAAACAATCTATTGTTGTTCCTCCCAATCTTAAGTCACTCGAACATACGCGAATTGAAAAGCCTGCAGACAAGTCGGAGTTTATTGAACAGCGCAGAAAAGAGATAAAACCTACACCCATACAAATGGAAGGTGAAATCTCCGACGCGGAAGAAGTGGAGGCCGCTTTGCCTAATGCTAGCGAGCCTGCTCCTGTGGCTCCTGCCGCACCGCTGCCCGAATTGGGCTTGAATGAACCGCCAGAGTCAGTGGAACCTACACCTGAGCCTCAAGACTGGGCCCACAGCATTTCTGAAACTCAAATTATGGAGTGGTGGGTGGAATTTGCGGATACGCAAAGCATGCGGGTTTCCAGTTTGATGAAAACCATTCGTCCCAAATCCAGAGGAAATGAAATTGTGGCTATTGTGCACCCCGGGAAGGTGGATATGTTCGATGCAGTCAAATTCCCATTTGGTAGATTTATCCTCGAAAAGTCAGAAGGCAAGCTTAGCCAATTGGTTATTGAGCCAGGTGAAATAGAAGAAACAGAACGCAAACCGTATACTGAAAGAGAGAAGCTTGAATACCTGATGAAGAAAAATCCGGGATTGGATGACTTTGTCAAAAAACTGGGTTTGCTGCTTCCGTAAATTGCCTCTTGAAAAAAGTCCCAAATTTGTGACTCAAGACACGTTAGGCTCTTGTTTCTGAATCCTATCTTTGCTGCAATTATGACTGGTTTCCCGGAAGTCGATTTTGACAATACTGAGAATGCGTTTCAACATAAAACCACCGCTGAACTCAAAAAAGCACGCCTGTTATTCAAATCTTTTGATTTTCCTATCCTATTAAAGGTAGGTCCAGGCATGGCCAAGCTCGCTGTAGTGTTTGGGTTGAAGGGGCTGATAAAAAATACCATTTTTGCGCAATTTTGTGGCGGTGAGACCATTGAAGAGAGTAAAAAAGCCATTGAAAACTTGGCTGCATCGCATGTGGGTACCATTCTAGATTACAGTGTAGAAGGCGAGGAAGAAGAGTCTGTATTTGAGGCCACCGCAGAAGAAATACTGAAAACCATTTACAAAGCCAAAGGCAATACACACATCCCTTTTAGTGTATTTAAAACCACGGGGATTATGGCATCTGAAGCACTGGAATGGGCAAGTACTGAGATTGTTTCAAGAAATTTGGAAAGCACAGGTCACTTGACAGATGCAAACAACCCCGCATGGAACGCAGGTGTTATTCGATTTCAGCGTATTTGCGCTGCAGCGGCAGAAGCAGATGTGCGCCTCTTTGTAGATGCTGAAGAAACTTGGTTGCAGCCCGCTATAGATTTACTAACCCAAGAAGCAATGGAGTTGCACAATACGGATAAGGCAATTGTGTACAATACACTCCAAATGTACCGTCATGACCGCTTGTCTCATTTAAAAGAGCAAGTAGCACGTCAGAAATGCCACTATGGGTATAAATTGGTCCGCGGTGCCTATATGGAAAAAGAGAGAGAGAGGGCGCGAAAAATGGGATATCAGGATCCGATTCAGCCGAATAAGGAAGCAACAGATAGAGACTATAATCTTGCTGTTACCTTCTGCTTAGAAAATGCCAATAGGGTTGCTGTTTGTATTGCTACCCATAATGAGGCATCCTCTAAATTGGGCACGGAATTGTTACATAAGCACAATCTAGATCCAAAGAATTGGAATGTTTCATTCTCTCAACTGCTTGGCATGAGTGATCATATTAGTTTTAACTTGGCACATGCAGGTTACAATATTGCCAAATATGTGCCTTATGGTCCCGTGCTCGCTGTTATACCATATCTCACAAGACGTGCTCAGGAGAATAGCGGTGTTGCAGGGCAAATGGGTCGTGAACGCAATTTAATTGAGACGGAATTAAGACGCCGTAACGCACTAAAATAAATTCAGTTTTACCCCGAGAGATTGTGTTTTGAACTGTTGACAATTTTCTGTCTAAAAAATACAATTTCTATCAGTAAAGGCTGAGACTATTGCACTAACTTCGCAAACGTTTTCATGAAGAAATACTGGTGGAAATGGTTAGGGGTCATTTTGCTCGCTTATGCGCTAGCAGGAGGCTTGTTTAACCCACTTAAAACAGGAATTACCGGCGTTAGAATTGCAGGCTCAGACTCATTTGTGATGATTTCGGGTGTGGAAACCAAATTGGAGGTAGATGTCTACAATTTTGGCGCTGATTTTACCGCGAAACAGGTGCTTCTCGCCAAGGGTCAACACAAGGTTTTAGGCAAAGTAGAAGGTTTTAATCCAGAAGGAACACTTACGGTTTCCTTTACCCCTGCAATTAAATCTTTAGGCTTCGAAGCCCAAGGTCCTTTCAGTTTGTATGTAAACAATGGCACCCATTGGATGGCATTTCCCGGCGCAGTTGTGCTAAAGCCAGGTCCATTAGATACCTTGACCGCAGTACCTGCAATTCAAGCCTTCAATGCAGATCCTGATTTAATCAAAGGGTTTCCCAATAGACCCATTCTGAATGAGAGTATTCGGAATTTGCTGTATCATGTACCCATGTGGTTTACCATGATAACCTTGCTTACTATGGCGGCTTGGTATGCGATAAAATATTTGAGAACGGGGAACTTGGACTATGATTTAAAGTCCGATTCTTTTATACGCATGGGTATTCTCACAGGTATTCTTGGCTGTATTACAGGTATGTTTTGGGCAAGGGTAACTTGGGCTGCATGGTGGCCAAGAGATCCTAAACTTAACGGTGTCGCCATTGGCATGCTCATGTACCTAGCGTATATGCTGCTTCGCAGCGGTTTGAGGGATGAACATCAACGCGCAAGAATTGGGGCCGTATACAACCTATTTGTTTTCCCAATTTTCATTGCCCTGATTTGGGTAATGCCGAAATTGGCCGGAGACAGTCTGCATCCTGGAGCTGGAGGCACAGTTACTTTTAAACAGTATGATATGGATAATACGCTTAGGTCATATTTCTATCCTGCAGTATTGGGCTGGATTATACTGTTTACTTGGATGTCTCAAATGCTCTTTAGATATCGAAAATTGGAAGTCGAAACTATAATAGAATCAGAATCATGAAAAATATATTCCTGCTCTTAGTATGGATTCTCACATTTGCCTCAGCCGAGGCTAAAGGTGTTGAAGAAGTAATTCGAGGAAATGCGAAATTCAATGCCGTAGCCACTGTATTGGTTGTCATCTTTTGCGGTATTGTATTTTTTCTGTTTCGCATGGATAAGCGCCTTACCAAATTAGAAAACCACAAGAAAGACGAAAAATGAAACCGCTTCACATCGCACTCATTGTAATTGCCGGACTCGGCGTGGCTGCAGTAGTAGCTTTATATGGTAATACAACCAAGTATGTTACCTTTCCAGAAGCGGATGAATTGGCAAAAGATCATCCCGGGAAAGACTACCATGTTGTGTGCAGTCTTGACAAGAATAGAGCCATTGAATACAATGCCGAAGAGGACGCGAATAAGCTGATATTTTATGCAATAGATAGTTTAGGCAATCCTAAAAAAGTGCAATACAATAAGCCAAAACCACAAGACATGGAACGCAGCGAGAAAGTGATGCTGGTAGGCCATTCTAAGGGTGATTATTTTTTGGCAACCGAAATTAGCATGAAGTGCCCTAGTAAATACGAGGATGCTCCTGTTAAACAGTAAATACAAACTCAATATATACTACTCTGGAAAAGATACAATTTTTAGGTGAAACCTTATGGCCGGGTAATCTCGGACATATCTTGGTTGTCTTGTCCTTTCTATCGGCATCTGTTGCTGCTTGGTTTTATTACAAAGCCACGCAGGAAAATTCAGATCATTATCGCAAGCTAGCCCGCAGGATATTTTATGTGCAAGCTGCTTCTGTAATTGGAATTTTCATTGTACTGTTTGCCATCATCTTTTTCCATAAATTCGAGTATTTCTACGCATGGCGCCACAGCAGCAAGGCCCTGCCTGTGTACTACATGATCTCCTGCTTTTGGGAAGGTCAAGAAGGTAGTTTTTTGCTATGGATGTTCTGGAATGCCTTGTTGGGCGTGGTGCTTACCCGCACAGCTGGTGTTTTTGAATCTCCGGTTATGGCCATTGTTTCACTGGCTCAAATTGCCCTAGGCACGATGCTGTTGGGTTTGAAGTTGGGAGATATTCATATCGGTAGCAATCCATTTGAACTGCTCAGAGACATAAAGCCTGAAATGCTGGCTGGCATTCCCAATGCAGCGGGCAAAGCCATGTATTTAAAAATGGTTCAAGATGGAAATGGCTTGAATCCTTTGCTTCAAAACTATTGGATGGTGATTCACCCGCCAACCTTGTTTCTAGGTTTTGCTACTTCATTGGTGCCTTTCGCATTTTCTATCGCGGGCTTGTGGACCAAGCGAGACCGCGAATGGTTGGCTCCTGCACTGATTTGGAGTTTGGTAGGAGTGGGTGTTTTAGGTGGTGGTATTATCATGGGTGGTTTTTGGGCCTATGAAAGTTTGACTTTTGGTGGCTATTGGGCTTGGGATCCTGTAGAAAATGCATCGCTGATGCCATGGCTTATTATGGCGTCTGCAGCGCATATGGTGCTTATCTCAAGAAATACAGGCCGACACCTATTCACTTCACATATCTTAATCCAACTGTCTTTCTGGTTGGTGTTATACGCAACTTTTCTTACCCGCAGCGGAATTTTGGGTGAGACCTCTGTGCATTCATTTACAGACCTGGGCTTGAGTGGGCAATTGCTACTGTTCCTTTTTGGCTTTATGCTGGTGAGTTTGCTTTCGGCTATTGCTGATGTATCTATGAGAAGATGGGTGTCTACCGGTATATTGAGCTTTATTTTTGTTCAAATAGTGCTGAGCTACACTTTGCCAGAGACGCAGATAAAGAACATCGCAGCTGCATTGAAGTGGATGAACATTATTGCCTTCTTCGGATTGTTGGCTTGGTATTTTGTAGTGCTTTACAAACGCACAAAAATTCAAGGTGAGGATGAGAAATGGACAAGCCGTGAGTTGTGGATGTTTATCGGAGCCATGTTTTTGATTCTTTCCTTGGTACAGGTGTTTTCTGCTACAAGCATACCTGTGTTTAACAAGCTTTTTGGCTTGGATACAGCAGTGCCTAAAGCGCCTGCATACAATGCCTCTCAAGTATGGCTTGCCATGCCTGTAATGTTACTCATGGCATTGGGACAATGGTTCAGATACCGCGAAACACCCAGTGCTCAGTTCCGAAAAGAGTTGATGTTAAATATTTCAATTTCACTATTGGTCTTTTGTCTGCTCATGGTGGGGTTTGGCATTTATGAATTCAAATACATGTTGTTTTTGTTCTGCGGAACCTGGCTGGTAGTTGGCAATGTGCTCTATTTTGGTAAGCAGAAAAAACAAGTTTGGCTTGCGTATGGCGCATCCATTGCCCACGTAGGATTTGGAATATTATTGATTGGGGTCTTGGTGAGTTCTGTAAACCAAAAAATGGTCACAGGGAATGCCGAAGGTCTCAAAATGGCAAATGAAATTGATGAAAATGGAAAAGTCAATGCACAAGGGGTTCAGTTTAACCGTGAAAACAGAATTTTATATCTGGGTCAACCTGAAGTATTGAATGGCTATGAAGCCATGTATACTGGGAATTACAGAGGTACTAATTTCGATTCTATAAATACCTATTTCCCTGTATTGTTTGTGAAACGGAATGCCGACGGAAGCATTGCGGATAGTTTTACACTGAAGCCTAAAGCCCAAAAGAATCCAAATATGGGTTTGATTAGCGAGCCTTCTACACGCCATTATTTGCATAAAGATGTGTTTACCCATATCAATCACGAAAGCGGTATGGATAAGATAGAACCTTTCGCAGGATTTAAGACAGATACGGTTAAAACAGGGGAGTGGTTCCTCACCGCAACGGGTAAGAAAAAGTTAAGGGTGGATAGCATCACGCGTCACAATTTTCAGTCCTATCTCATCTTGCGCTTAGTAGTTACCGTATCTTCTTTGAATGATTCTGCCACCTTGCATCCCATGTATGTAGTTGATACTGCTAGTGGCGCTACTGAATTGGTTTCAGATCAAAATGATAACTTGGGTATCATGCTCACCTTAAACAAAGTGCAAATTGAAGGTGGGAATAATCCAGGATTGGTGCTCACTACGGGTGAACGTGCTCCTAGAAAGCCATACATCGTGCTAAAGACAATAGAATTTCCATGGATTAATTTGGTGTGGTCAGGTACCATAATCATGGTGCTGGGTTTCGCAGTGGCTGTGGTGAATAGATTGCGATTGCAGCGCATTGCCGCTGCTTAACGCAGCAGTTACCTAAGCTCCGTAGGGATCTACCCAACTAAACTTAACAGATGCGGTAGGCGTCTGCAATCTACCAGAGAGATTGTCTAGTCGCACTGGCAAAGCCATAAGATAATCACGTGCTTTTTCCGCTTGCTCCTTTAATCCTGTAAGTTTGTCTACTTCCCAATGTGCAAGTAAAATTCGAAGAATGCTCACATAATCATCGGCGGTATATACACCTAAGCGTTGCGCCGCATCTGCAAATGCTTGAAACGATTGTCCAACTGCTTGTCCTGCTTGACGCAGTAAATTTGCGGGCATGGCTATTTTGCGTTTCATCATATCAGCAAATACAATGAGTAGCTCCGATGCATCTGCATCTATAATTTGCTTTACAAATTCTCTGTATGCCAAATGGTGGCGCATTTCATCACCTGCTATGGTTCTGCACATGCGCGCCAGTTGATTGCTACCTTGTTTTTGAGCCAATTCGCCAACACGCTTGTGTGATATATGCGTGGCTAGCTCTTGAAAACTGGTATAAACGAAATTTCTGTAGGGATCTTGATCGAGGCCTAAATCAAAACCGTCACTAATCAAATACTGTGTGCTGATTTCAATTTCACGCATATTCACACGCCCACTCAGATATAGGAATTTATTCAATAGATCACCGTGACGGTTCTCTTCAGCCGTCCACTGTCGTAACCATTCTGACCAAGGATTGGCCGAATATTGATCTACACCACGCACCCCCATCAACCAACTTTCGTAAGTTGGCAGGGCTTCTTCAGTAATCATGTCACCAATGAGTACAATCCAAAAATCGTAAGCCAACTCACGAGATTCGCCTCTTAAATTTCGTATTTGTTCATAGAAATCATCAGATTTCGGGTCGGGTAGAAAATCGGAAGGTTGCCAAATTTCCTCAACAGGTATTAAATACTTACTTATTAGACCTGATATTCCGGCCTCCATGGCCTTCATTACCTCTGCTCTTTTTTCTATGGCACTCATGGCTGGAAATATTTCGCAATTTCGCCTTTAATTGTGGATTACACCAATTTATTATATCCCCAAAAGAGAAAGATTCCAAATTCTTTTTTTGGAAAAGACATAAATACGCTTGATAATGAAATTGCTTGATTAAGCATTGCAGCTATAGTGTATAGCTGCAATGCTGTTAGAATAATTCTTTTTAATTTATTTGATTTTGAATCGAAACCCTGCATAAATGTTTCGACCCATAACAGGTCCCCAGGCAAACGCCGCATCAAAAACTGGATTCCCATTGTAGTTCGCTTCAAGTACAGGGTTATTCTGTCGAACATTCAGTATGTTTTCTACTCCTGTATAGAACTCCCAGTTTTTATAGTCTTTGCGTATTTGGGTATTCACAATGCTGTACCAAGGACTTTTTTGAAATCGTTCTTCTCCGACCTCCAGCGCTTCGGTATTGGGCATTCTTCTTGGACTATTTACTTGTAGAATACCATCAAAATACCATTTGTTGCGGGTGTTGTAGTTCAATACGATAAGTCCTCTATGTGGCGATTGTAAGCTCTGTATTTGTCTTTTACCCCCGGTGTTCTGCAATGCGTACACATATCGATAACTCAGTTTAAGGTCCATTCTTCTATGCGGTTTAAGTTCCAAATCCGTTTGGGCCAAAGTGGTTTGGTTGCCTGCTTGGGCAGACATACGCAAGCTGTTGGGCGCCAAATCTCTATCTACCACCAGTTGGTTGAAAAAGTAGGTGTAGAAAAGATCTGTACTCCATGTGGCTGGAAAATCAAAAGCCATGAATCGATACGTATAGCTTCCACCAACATTCGCTGCTTTCTCTTGTTGAAAGCCGTAAATTCCTGTAAATCTTGGGTTGGTTTGCTGACCTTCAATGACTACATCTCTATTATTAATCAGAAGTGGAATGTTTTCGGCAAAAATCCAAGGACTTCTGCGCCCAATACCTGCTTGAAGGTGAAACTGCTGTGCCGCGCTAAATTCGTATTTATAGTGAATTCGTGGGGTGTATAACCATCCAAACAGGTTGTTGAAATCCAATCGATTGCCCAATACCAAAGAGCTTTTCTCTGTTTTTCTAACCAGTTCAAAAAAACCACCTGTGCTCCATTCCAAACGGTTGAAGTGGGAGAGACTATCCGTCTCTTCTTGAAACAATTCGTGAACCTTATCAAGAACTGCATTTATCCCTGTTTTAATAGCCCATTCTTCATCATCTGGGGTACCGAACAAACTGGTGAATAATAGGTTGTCTTGATTGCCTTCATACCGCCTTCCGATCATATTGTTGAGCATGGCGTTGCTCTTGGTGCGGCTGATACTTAAAATATTCCCAATACTGCGTTCACCGGTTTTGTCTAAGAATATACCCAATTTCGCAAAGGCTTCAGCGCGTTCTTCCAGCATGTTAAATTGGAACCGTAAAACAGTGGTATTGGGCTCATGGTAGTTGTGAATATCACCGCCATCCCGCTGCTCTCGTGTATAGTTAAATCCAAATTGACCTTCGGATTTATTTCCATAATATTTCAATTGGTTTCCTACATATACGCGTTGGAATAATGGGATATCAGTATATCCATCGCCTCCCTTGTCGTGCGCTTTGTATTGGTTGCCATAATGTAGGTACAAGTGGTTAAAAGTTCTTTTGTTCAGTCGTGATTTCACAACCGCATTGCCTTCAACCCTGCCTTGTCCATTGATGTAGCCATTTAAAAATAGCATAGGGTCAGTGGGTTCGGACCGCAAAGCATAGTTAATTCCTCCTGTCATGCCTTCATAGCCATTGGTGACTGAACCAGTGCCCTTGGCAATATGAACTCCACTCACCATAGGTCCAGGGATTTGATTTAAGCCTGTTAATACATTTAATCCGCGAATCACAGGAATGTTGTCTCGTGTCATCAAAACATATTTTCCTGCCAAACCCAACATCTCTACTTGCCGAATACCAGAAACACCATCAGCATTGCTTACTTCAACTGTATTGTTGGTTTCAAAACTTTCCGAAAGTGTGCAGCATGCTGCCTTTTTAAATTCACCTTCATTTAGTATTTCTACCTTTTGAATGCCACGAGATTCAATTTTGCTGGCCACTTTAGCACTGTGAATAACCACTTTTTCTATGCTCTTGCCTGCAGCGGTAAGTGTTCTAGAGAGTGTAAACTCAGGATTATTCTGCTCGGGTATGAAAATCAAGGTATCTCGATAAGAAGCGCCATATTGAAATATCAATACAGATTTGTCAGCCATCGTGCCGAGGTGTCTAAAATTAAAATGACCGTTGATATCACTGCGTGTAGTATCTCCGGAGGGCATTACAAAAATGGTGATGCCTGATGCAGGTTGTATCTGACTTGCACTGTCATGCCAAACCGTTGCTTTTATTCGTTTTTGCGCTTCTAATGATGCTGTTCCGAAGAACAGTAAAAAGCACAAAATAACAGGTAGCAATGAGCCCCTAGATGGCAATACTTGCCATCGTTTGAGGGCCTGACTCTTTTCGAGGGTAGGAAATGCTCTCGGCTTGAAAGGTTTGGTAAGTATTTTAAGTGCGACAGTTATTGCATCCTTTTTGGGATTTAATGATCTGTACATTTTGCTCCACTTCTATATTGACAGCATTCTGGCAAATCAGCATAGGCTTGCTCACTGGCTTTAACAATTTCAGTGTCGTGTCCAGCAATGGCAACCAAGTTGTAGAGTTGTTTTACCTCTAATTTCTTTGAATTATAAGTGACAGTAACCATTTGTGAACTTACATCCCAAATAGCTTTCTTTACTCCGGGTACATCCAGTGCGATTTCAATGCGTTCTTTGCATATTTTACATGACCCGAAAACCTTGAAATTAACGGTAGTATTTGCTTTCTGTGGAGAGTATGTAAATGATATGCTTACTGCTGCAACGAGCAATAGCATTAATGTTTTGATTGTGTTTTTCATGATTCTTTTTTCCTTATTTTTTATAACGTTGGCCTATTCATATTCTTTCAAAGGGTTGAAGAATTATGTGACAGCAAGCCAATCTGTCTTTCGAAAAAAGCAATCTTAAATTGAAAGTGTGCAAATCTCAGTGAGTATTTGCCTCCCTGAATTCCCTGGTGGACTGTGAAATACAAAGCTATGAAATGCAGGTAGGGAAGGGTTATGGGTAGAAATTACCAGATCGCAATCAGAAAGGTAAAAAAATACGGGTGCTGTTGTCTCTAAATGTTGAATGCTCCCATATTTGGGTGAAACCATAAAGAGATAATCATCCGTGCAACATGCACCATCATCGGTTTTTTCAACGCGAACACCTTTCTCTTCACAACAACTTTTTTGTTGCATTTCATGCATATTGCAGCCCGCTTCTGATAGCATGAGGCCATCTTTAGGGCATACATGTACGACAAATTGCACCAACCCGCTGCTCAACAGGATGAGAAAAGAAAAAACAGCAGCGGAAATCCTACTCATGGTCACACAAATTTAGACAAAAACTGAACCAATTTCGTTGCCTGTAACAAAAAACAATGAGAATAGTATAATATCGCAGTAGCAATCCATGCAGAATATTTTTAACCAGATTAGCCGCAAAAAAGTCAACTTTGACCACCCGGATCAGCATAAATTGCAAAGGGTTTTGGGCGTGCGAGACCTTACGCTTTTCGGAATTGCTGCCATCCTCGGTGCAGGTAGTTTTAGCAGTTTGGGTGGAGCCGTGTTTAGCGGTGGTACTGGTGTTATCATCCTTTTCGTAATTGTAGCGGTAGCTTGTGGTTTCACGGCCTTGTGTTACAGTGAATTTGCAAGCAGAATTCCAGTTGCAGGCAGCGCATATACATACGCCTATGCCAGTTTTGGTGAAATTTTTGCCTGGCTCATTGGCTGGGCCTTGCTCATGGAATATTCCATTGGGAATATATATGTTGCCTTTAGTTGGAGTGATTACTTTACATCATTCCTCGATAAATGTGGAATTGCAATTCCGGCCTATTTATGCACCAGCTTTGTGGAAGCAAAAAAAGCCGTGCTTGGAGGTTCAAACAATGCAGAACTTCAGGCTGCTTGGCACCAAGCACCGATGTTAGGTTCATTAAGAATTATACTCGACCTACCCGCAATTGCGATAAATTTAATCATCACCTGGCTGGTGTTTCGTGGTATCAAGGAAAGCCGCAACTTTAGCAATGCGATGGTAATAATCAAGATGGCAGTAGTAATTCTTGTTATCTTGGTAGGTGGTTTTTTGGTTTTCAAATTGGGCCAAACAGACAATTGGTTTCCTGCAGGGCAGGACGGCGCACCCACATTTATGCCCAATGGGTTTGGTGGTGTAATGATGGCAGTTAGCGGTGTTTTTTTCGCCTACATAGGTTTTGACGCCGTAAGTGTACTTGCGGAAGAAAGCAAGGATCCGCAACGTGATTTACCTCGGGGTATGCTTTGGTCTCTTGTTATATGTACAGTTGTTTATATATTGTTGTCGCTTGTACTTACTGGTGCGGTTCATTATAAAAAATTTGACGGTGTAGGCGATCCACTTGCATTTATTTTTGAGAAGGATAATTTAAATGTGGGCTGGATGCAGTTTCTAGTTGCCATTTGCGCTGTTGTAGCCATGAGCAGTGTACTGCTTGTTTTTCAAATGGGACAGCCCAGGATATGGATGAGTATGAGCCGTGATGGATTGCTGCCAAAGAAGTTTCAAGAGATACACCCGAAATATAAGACCCCTAAGTTTGCCACCATGCTCACAGGATTGGTCGTAGGGGTGCCGCTGTTGTTTACGGATAAAACCTTTGTGCTGGATTTTACATCTATCGGCACCTTATTCGCTTTTGTTTTGGTGTGTGGAGGTGTGCTGCTAATCCCAGCGCGAGAAAAAACCAAAAATAGGTTTCACCTTCCAAAATGGAATAGTAAATATTTATTTCCTGGGATTGTACTATTTACTGTGATTTTGGTAGCCATTCAATTTCCCAATTATTTCACGGATCTTTTCCAATTTAGTCTCCCG
>JBEIRK010000235.1:0-2114 GCA_040376005.1 Flavobacteriales bacterium | reverse complement strand
TGTAACACTCCCCATTCTTCAGACCAAAAGTTTGGATTGTTAAGTTAAATTTCTGGTTTCAATATTAGTTGTTTTATGCTGCATTTTTTAATCCTTTCAAGTACCGCTTATCGGGTACCTGTTTCGTAGCATGGTGGACTCTTTTGGTATTGTAGTAATTGATGTAATCCGCAACTCCAGTATACAGTTCTAGACCATCCTCGGGGGGATTGAGGTATATGTATTTGTATTTAAGAGTTCTCCAGAAGCGTTCAATAAATCTGTTGTCAATGGCTCTGCCCTTTCCGTCCATGGATACATTTACCCCCAGCTCATCTAAGTAAGATACCCACTGCATAGAGGTAAACTGTGATCCCTGATCTGAGTTAATGATATCTGGTTTCCCAAAATTGTTCATGGCTTCATTTAAGACGTTTAAACACCATTTTGTTTCTAATGTGTTAGAGATGCCCCAACCAACGATTTTACGGCTGTAGATGTCAATTATGGCTGTACAATACATAAAGCCACTAGCCATAGGTATGTAGGTGATATCTATGGCCCAAACCTGATTGGGTCTTTCTATTTTCAGATTGCGCAGTAGATAAGGCCGGATGTATTTAGCCAGGCCCAACTTGCTCAGGTTCTTTTTCGGATAAATAGCCATATGACCCATAAGTCGTAAAAGCCTTCTTACGCGTTTGATATTTACATTATAGCCCAGTTCCTGAAGCATGAACAAATTGCTTTTCACACCTTCTGCAGGGTGTTTAAGGACATGCTCATCCATTAATCTCATGATCTTTAGATTCTCTGGTTTTTCTTCAACAGGCTTGTAATACAGCTTGCTTCGGTTCACACTTAAGAGCTCGCACTGACGACGAAGTGATAGCTTCTCCGGTCTGGTTTTTATGGCTTCCATTCGTTCTCTGGTATCCCCAATTTCTTTGCACTTTTTTTTAAAAAGTCCAGCTCTACCTTTAGCTGCCCAATCTGGGCATATAGCTTTTCTGTGCGTACTTCTTGGTCATCATTTGTTGCCACTTTCCCATTTGAAAAAACGGCAGCCATATTGGCCAAAAACTCTGATTTCCACTTTGAAATCATCACTGGGTTCACTTCATACTCCTGTGCCAGTTGGGTTAGGCTTTTTTGTTCTTTAATAGCTTCTAGAGCCACTTTAGCTTTAAACTCTGCTGAGAATTTGCGTCTTTTTTGTTTCATTGGTATAGTCAAATTTAGTAAGTTTGTTTTTAACTAAATCTCTGGTCTGAAAATTAGGGAGTATTACAGGATTCCCATATCTTTGTATAAGATGAAAAGCATACGTTTGGTATTGGCTGCATTTTTTGTACTTGCTCTCAGCAACTGCAGTAAGGTAGATGTGCCGGAAGACACGCCCAGGGCTATTAAGAAAATTATTCGCGAAATGCAAGAAGAATCCGTTTCGAATCCGCCCAGTAGTGTTTGGGAATACACTTTTGAGGGCCGCAAGGTGTATTATGTGCCGCCGCAAGGGGGCGATATACCCAGCACCCTCTACGACAGCAAAGGCGAGGAACTTTGCCATCCGGATGGCGGATTTTCTGGCGCTGGAGATGGCGACTGCCCGGGGTTTTTTAGTGGCCGCAGCAATGAACGGCTGATTTGGAAAGACAAGCGCTAGGCATGTCTGCGGGAACCTGTATTTTTGCCTTCCCGCTATGGTATACCGGCTTGATGAAACAATAACCCCTGACAGCCTGCTAGCTCAGGCCTTACCACGGGGTGAATACGAAAATTGCAGCTTTGAATACTGCGACTTAGCAGGGGCAGACCTGTCTGACATGCGTTTCACCGATTGTGTTTTTAAAAATTGCAACCTCAGTTTGGCAGACCTGCACAATACCTGTCTGCGCGATGTGCAATTTGAGGGCTGCAAGCTCATGGGGCTGAGATTCAATACCTGCAATGCATTTATTCTGTCGTTTTCAGCCCAGGCTTGTGTGTTAGATCACGCCTCTTTTTTTAATTGTAAAATCAAGAAAACGCGGTTTGAAAATTGCAGGCTGATTGAAACAGACTTTAGCCAGTGCGACCTTACCGAAGCAGTGTTTGATGGCTGTGATTTGTCAGGTGCCGTATTTGACAATACC
>JBEIRK010000162.1:0-4718 GCA_040376005.1 Flavobacteriales bacterium | reverse complement strand
TTCTTGCGCATCTTTATATTTTTTGCGCTGAACTTCACTATACCCTTTTCTAAAATAAAAACGGTTGTGATCCGCCTTAGACAGGGCCATGGGATCTACCAATTTGTAGAACTTAAGTGCCTGACCATATTTGCGTTTCAGGTAATAGTAATCTCCCAAGGCAAGATTTGCCATGTGGGCTTTGTGCGAACCAGGGTTCTTCTCAAGAAAGCGAATTACTGCAGCTTCACCATCCAAATAGTCGGCATATAGTTTTGAAATGGCCAAGTAATATTCCGCTTCACCTTTGAGGCCCATATTATCGGACTTCTCAATGAACAGCTGCAACTGCGGAATTGCCGCATTATACTTCTTTTCTTCAAAGAGCTCTATACCCCTTTGGAAATAAACAGATGGGTATTGATGCACTGAATGTTGCTGTGCTTTTGCGGCGCACGCAACAAGCATGATGGTCAGAATCAACAGTCTCCTCATAAATTGTTCAAATTTACAACGAAGAGAAGGGACCAAATTATATACTTCTTAACAAATAATTCGGATTTTAAAGGCTGTTCAATACTTCGGTCAGCATGCGGGCGTTCTTTGAATTGTCAAAGTTCATTTGCAATACCGCTGCCCTATTCTCAATAAGTGCTTCTGTAAATTCCTGTGACCACAAATCCTGAATTTGTTCAATCATCTCTTGGGCATTGGAACATGCGTGTGTCAAGGTTTCTAAACCCGTATTTTCTATCATTTCTGGATTTACAACGCAATGGCGGCCAATGAAAAGACTGTTTAACAATTTCAACTTTATCCCTGTAGATTGGAAGGTAACCAGGGTGTTAATATGGGCTTCGCGCACCAATTCGAGAATGTCATCAGAGTTGATTTTCCCAACCAAACTAACATTGGCACAACTTGATACGGCTTGTTGCAATTGCTTACTGGGATTATTACCGGCAATTACCACTGGAAATTCTATTTTGCTAAACACCTCATGCACCAGCCACAACGCGGCTTTGTTATTTTCACCAACGCCTAAATTTCCGTGGTATAAAATAAACTTCCCCTTACCGGCGCGGCAACTGTGGGCAAAATTGCTATGGAATGCGGGCAAATAGAGGGTTTGCGGAAATTGTGCTTCGTAATATGCGGCTTCTTGTGGGGATATTGCGGCAATGAGATTTGCGTGCTGCAACTTTTCCTCATATCGAGCCAAACGATCACTCTCAACCCTAAAGAAATACTTCTTGAAAAAACCCGTTTCTGCAGCTTCCAGTGCTTTGTAGTAAATATGCTCTACGTTGTGCGTGCGCACAATTTTATACCGCTTACTCAAATCTGGATGATCTAGGAAAAAGGTCGTATGCAAGCCTTCAAACAGTATGGGATAGGAATCCTTATTTAAATTCCTCAACAATTCATCGTTATTTCGCGTTGAAACAATATATGGTATATCTCCGATAAATGGATTTGCCAACCTTCTGCGGTTGTAATAATACACTTTTTCACAGAGGTCATTCAGCACAGCAGATGGCTCTTTCCCATCGTAAAGAAAAACATGCAGAATGATTTTTACCCCTTCGGCTTTTAAGGCTTCTAGTTTATAATAAATATCTATCACCCCTCCATAAGCGGGGGGATGCGGCATATCAAAAGCTACGATATGTAGTTTATTGTTTTTCAAAAATGGTGCTATACAATTCTATCAAAACCTGCTTTTCCTTTTCCCAATGCAAGGCCTCAGCAGCTTGCACGCAGCCTTTGTGCAAGGTGTGGTGCAGTTCTTCATCATGCAGCAAAACAAGTGCATTTTTAACAATATCCGATGCTGTGGACTCAGTTATTAAACCTACACGGAATTCTTCGTTGAGTTTTATGTACTCTGGAAAAGGGTTAATGAGTGATGGCAAACCTGCGTGCACGTAGTCAAAGAACTTATTATTCATAGACAAATAATAGCTCAATCCGGCATTCTCACTTACATTCATACCTATCCAAGCTTGGGCGGTCAACTTCTTTAAATCCATAGGTTTTACAAAGCCCAAGAACTGCACTTTCTCTTGCACATTCAGTTCCACACAGAGTATCCTGAGTTCAGCACTCAGGTCTCCCTCACCCGCAATAACCAGCTTGCAAGGAAGCGCTTGCATGGCATGTAACAATGCTTCCAAACCGCGCCCTGCATTCAAGGCACCTTGGTATAGGATAAATTTTTCTATAGAAGGAGAATACGGTTCATTGGCCATGCCAATGGGCGCATTGCGCACCACCAAAACCTTTCTGTGATAGGTATTTTCAAACCACTGTGCCAATGCAAAGCCCACCGTGTAAGCAACAGTTGCATGTTTAAATGCCAACTTTTGTAAAAAACTCCAAATGGAACGTACCAATTTACGGTCTTTCACTTCAGGCACTTCCGTAAAAAGCTCATGTGCATCAAATACCCAAGGAATGCGGCGCAATTTCGTTGCAATAAAACCTGGGATGGCCGTATCTACATCAATACTACAAACCCCGTCAAAAGGATGGTTAAGTAGGAAAAACAAAAGTCTTATATTGTATTCAAGATAGAAAAGTTTCCCTTTTTCAAAAAAGCATTTTAGGCGAATTTGAGAGAACGAACTTGGATCTAAGTCTATACTTTTTGAACGCAGTCTACCTACCAAAGTACAATTGTATCCTGCATCTTGTAAGGTACTACAAATACGTTGCATTCTTTGATCAAAAGAGAGATCGTTGGTTACGGTAAATACAATGTTTTGCTTCATTTCCAGTACAATAATCCGTTTGCATCGATGAGGATGGTCCGATTGTCCATAAGTTCTCTTAACAATTCTCTAAGTTCGAATGCATAGGGCTCGGGTAAGGCCTGCAACACCTCTGTCCTATTCTTCCCATGAGGTCCAAGAACTTGTCGGAGTTGTGCCTCCATAAAGGGTCTATCTTTGCCTGTAAGCGCTACTTTGAGTCTTTTTTGACAGCAATCGCACACACCGCAATTTTTGGCTTGTGCACCCCCGTAATACAATTGCCAGAATGCAGATCTGCAGCGCGTTTCCTGAATATATTGATTCATTATATTCAATCCTTCAAGCTTAGAATTTCTCAGGGGTTGCAGTTGTTTTATGGAGAAAACCGGATTGGCATTTCTGGGCTCAATAAATTGAATAATTGGCTTATCCGTTATGGGCAAATAATCGAGCACACCTAATGCTGCCAGGGTTTTTAGCAACCGTGTAACTTCCTCGGGCGACTTTTTTAAGCGCTTGGCAATTGAAAATTCAGAGATCTTCTCATAGCGGTCAAAAACACCTCCATAGGTCCTTAAAATCACATCGAGTAAATACTCAAATTCAGGCTTTTTAATTTTGAGTTCATATACATTCTCATAGGGCCACTTAAAGTGGATGCGCGAAGGCGCGAAAACACTGTCTGCCAAGGCCCAGAAACACAAAATTTCTATATTCTTAAGGCAGTGCATCAGCAATAACTGTGGCATGTTATAGCGGTCCGCTATAGCCTTTAAATCAAACTCATAATTCAGTCCTGCACCCGCACCATCTGCTATATTGTAATAATTATGGACTGCGTGATATGCGCGTTTCAAATCCACCATATCCGGAAAAGACTGATTAATATGTTCCTTTATTTTATCAATATCTCCTGCATGGTGCAGCAAGATGCACCAACTTTTATTGCCATCTCTTCCTGCCCTGCCTGCTTCTTGATAATAGGCTTCGGGAGATTGCGGTGGCGCTTGATGAATAACCAATCGAACATCAGGCTTATCTACTCCCATCCCAAAGGCATTGGTGCACACCATCACACGTGTTTGGCCTTTCATCCACATTTCTTGTTTTTTGGCCCGAACATCAGCTGGAAGTCCGGCGTGGTAGAAGTCACAACTCAATTGATATTCATAGAGGAAACGCGCCATTTCTTCGGTTTCCCTGCGTGTATCGCAAAACACAATGGCACTGCCTTCGCTTTTGGTAAGGGCTTTTAAGACATAACCACTCTTATTTTCGGTTTGGGTGGCATAGAACACAAGATTAGGCCTATTAAAGTCTGCTTTGTGGACCGCAGGCTGCTTAAATAGTAGGTGTTCAATAATATCTGCCTGAACCTTATTAGATGCTGAAGCAGTGAAAGCCGCTATTTTAACACCTGGAAGCAGGTTTCTCACTTCGTGAATCTGCAAATACGAGGGTCGGAAATCATGGCCCCATTGGCTAATACAATGCGCCTCATCAATCACCAGCAGTGAAATATTCAGCGCCGGTAAATACTCTCTAAAATCGGGTGATAGCAATCGTTCAGGAGCTACATAAATAAATTTATACCGTCCTTTCATTGCATTTTCCAGCTTAATCCTCATCTCGCCTTTGGCGATGCCACTATGTAAATGCAGGGCACCAATATTTCTCTTTTTTAGGGCATCCGTTTGGTCTTTCATTAATGAAACCAGCGGACTTACGACCAAAGTGCACCCGTCAATCATAAGACCAGGAACTTGAAAGCAAATACTCTTCCCGCCCCCAGTTGGGAACAGTGCCAACACTTCCTTTCCCAGCAGCACGTCATTTACAACTTCTTGCTGTCCGGGTCTGAATGAAGCATAGCCCCAAAATTTCTTTAAAACATCTTTAGCTTCCAAAAGTGGATTTAACTCTGTTCGATAAATGCTCTTAATTGTGCAATCTGCAAGAAATTACTCTTAAAAAATTGATTGC
>JBEIRK010000160.1:0-4818 GCA_040376005.1 Flavobacteriales bacterium | reverse complement strand
TTTTGATCGTAAACAACAACAACGGTGAACGCTTTGAAACCTACATCATTCTAGGTGAAAGAGGTACGGGTATCATTGGCCTCAATGGCGCTGCTGCACGCAAAGGTCAGGTAGGTGACGAACTCATCATCATGACTTTTGCCACCATGAGTCCTGAAGAAGCCAAATTGCATCAACCCCGGAATATTTTTCCGGACCGCAACAACAAAATATCTTGACACTAAATCGTAAAACCATCATCAATGCCTTGTTGCTGCTTTTTGCAGTCGTGGTATTTGTATTGATTGGCATTAAAACGGATTGGCACAAAACCTGGCAATCCGTCCAAAATGCGCACCCTATTTGGTTTCTTGCTTCATTGGCCTTCATGCTCTCTGCCCATTGGGCAAGGGGTGCACGCTGGACTTTGCTTACCGAACCTGCAGGATTTCCTCTCAACAAACGTCGTTCTTTCTATGCCGTTATGGTAGGTTACCTCGTAAATGTGGCTACCTCCCGCGGTGGTGAATTTGCGCGCTGCGCCCTCGCTGCACGCAGTGAAAAAGCACCTGTTGAAATGCTCATTGGCACGGTTGTTACCGAACGTATCATTGATATGCTCATGCTATTGTTGGTATGCCTTGCTACCCTGCTGCTGCAATTCGAGTATATCTATGGTTTTTTCGAAACCTATGTATTTGACGGCGTGGCGAAGGTTGCTACAACTCAAAATTTGGTAATTTTAGCTGTAGTTCTAGGTATGGCAGCTGTCGTATTTATGTGGTGGCGCAAACGCCAACAGGCGAAAACCCCTACAAATGCAGAAAACCCAAGCGGAATTAAAGGCATTATTCTTCGCTTTGCGAATGGATTAAACACCGTTTTTAAACTTCAAAAACCTTGGCTGTTTCTCACATTGTCAGCAGCCATCTGGGTTGGATATTGGCTTTCTACTTGGTGCTTGCTGGAAAGCTTAGAGGCAACCTCTGGACTCAATGCCTTGAACGCCTTATCCGTGGTCATCTTTGCTTCTATTGGCATCGCTATTCCTCTCCCTGCAGGCGCAGGCGTTTGGGGTGCCGTGAGCTTAGGACTAAGCACCGTTTATGGATTGAGCACGGATGCCGCTGAAACCTATGGATTCTATACCTTGGCCGTTTCCAATCTCAATATGATTCTTATTGGTTCCATTTGCTACGGACTGCTGTATTTCGAAATGCAAAAACTCCTCAAACATGATTCCTGAGGTATTAAAACAAAAAATATGGAGCCGCGAAAAAGCAGCGGCGCACGCAGCCGAACTGCGGGCTCAAGGAAAGTGTATCGTTTTCACCAACGGAGTTTTTGATATTCTTCATGCAGGTCATGTAAGCTATCTAGCCGATTCTGCAGCCTTGGGCGATTTCTTAGTGCTTGGACTCAATAGCGACGATTCTGTGCGAAGACTGGGTAAGTCTCCTGCACGCCCCCTTCAATCCGAGAATAGCCGCGCCTTGGTGATTGCCGCTTTACAGTCTATTGGAGCTGTGGTTATTTTTGAAGAAGACACCCCTGCCCAACTCATTTCAGAGATCCAACCCCAAGTTTTGGTTAAAGGCGCGGATTACCGCGTAGAACAAATCGCCGGTGCTGATTTTGTTCTGGCGCATGGCGGAGAAGTGCGAACCATTCCCCTATTGCAAGGTTACTCCACCACTTCCATAGAGCAAAAAATTCTCCGAGAACACAAAAGCTGATGCAAAAGAAGCTCATTGCTGCTGCTAAAATTGCCGTAACACTGGGTTTGGTTTGGGTCATTTACCGCTACTTTGTGCATATCGACAACCCAAGAGCTGTTTGGACTGCGTTAACCCAATTCTCAGGCATATGGCTCTGCATTGGAATCCTTTCCTCCTGTATCAACTGGGGCTTAGAAGCCAAAAAATGGCAAATACTCATTCAGCAACTGGAATATCTACCCTTTAAAACTGCATTTAAAAGCACCCTAACAGGTACTGCAGTAAGTAATATTTTCCCCTTCAAAGTGGGTGAATATTTGGGAAGAGTGATGTATTTATCGCCAGAAAATAGAATTCCGGCAGCTGTAAATTCCATTGCAGGGAGCACGATTCAACTTCTGGTCTCAACCGCTTTCGGAATTCCTGCCATATTTAGCATGGCAGACCAAGGCAAATACCGCTGGGTAGGCACTGCCGCCATTGCAGCTCTCATTATTACACCCTTGCTGATGTTCCTTGTTTTCTATGCGATACAACATGGCAATTTCAAGTATGCTTGGTTCAAAAGAATACAAGAAGACATTCGCAAATTCACCCGAAAACAATTTCTTTTTACCATTCTTTTAAGTGCCCTGCGCTATGGGGTTTTTGCAAGCTTTTATGTTTACATACTCTACCAATGTGGAATAGCACAGAACATTAGCTACCTCTATAGCGGTGTGGCAACAGTTTATCTGCTGCAAAGCTTCGCCCCAGGCATGCTCATCACCGACGCGGGATTGCGAACAGGACTGCCCCTGTTTGTGTTTCAAGTACCCGCAACTATGCAGGCGACGCTTCTTGCTGCGGCCATTTTTAATTATATCATCAATTTATTATTGCCCTCGGTTGCAGGATTGTTCTTTATCATTGTACAAAAAATTAAAAAGTGATACTTGTACTGATGATTATTGCCCTTGCAGGATTGTATGGCATCGCTGTCATCTATGCCGCAAATCGCTTTTCAGATAGTAACATTCCCGCTTTAGAAATCCAACAAGAACGCGAGAGTTTTTCCATCATCATCCCTTTTAGAAATGAGGCAGAAAACCTCCCCAAACTGCTTCAATCCTTAGAACATATTCAGTATGATTTTGAAAATTATGAAATCATTTTCTGTAATGATCATTCTACTGATTCAAGTTGTAATATCATTCAAACCTGGCTCGCTATATTTCAAGGCAATGCCTATTTGATTCAAAGCGCATCACCCGGGAAAAAAGCAGCCCTAGCCGCTGGCATAAACACTGCCAAACACATTTGGATATTGACCACAGATGCAGACTGCACCTTAAGCCCTCAATGGTTGCATGCTTTTAATTTTGACTTAGCAAAAAACGACTGGCTCTGCCTAACGGGTTTGGTATATTACCAAAATAATAGAACGTTTATTCAATATTATCAAAGCTATGAAAATGCGGCTTTGGTCGCGCTTTCAGGTTTGGCATTAACGCATGGGAAAACACTAAGTGCCAACGGTGCCAACTTTTGCTTTCACAGGCAAACCTTTCTCGATATGGGCGGATACAAGGAACACCAACATATCGCCTCTGGTGATGACGAATTCACCTTACATGCATTTGCGCAGCAGCATCCGCACAAGATTGGATTTATGCGGCATAGAGAGGGCATGGTACATACCAATCCACAAGCTTCAATTGCCGAATTCATATCCCAACGCGTGCGCTGGGCAAGCAAGAGTCGCTGGGTGCGCAACAGCAACGTTATATGGATGCAAGTTGCTACAGTTTTGTTTCTGCTTGCACTTATATCTACTGCTATTATTGGCAGCACGAACCAGGGAATAGGCCTTCTCGCTTGCATGCCACTACTGCTAAAATGCGCTGCTGACGTTTACTTTCTCCATAAAATTGCGCCAACTTTTTCCTATACCTTTTCACTGGGTTATGCTGTAGCTATTTCACTCGCGCAATGCCTGCTTATTCCCATCATTGCACTACTTTCATTGAGAGGAAATTATACCTGGAAAGGTCGCACAAGCCATTTTGGAAAACCCTAAGGAATAAGTACATTTGAATCACTGTGAAACAAGTATTTTGTTTATTACTTGGCTGTATTTGTATGTCTTTGCAAGGACAATTCAGAGACAGCTTTGACGATGGAGAACTCCTAAACAATCCAATTTGGAGCTATAATGCCGCGAATTTTGAAGTTTTAAATGGCAGACTGCATACCACCAATAGCAATGGCGGTGCAGTGCAATATGGAATTTCTTCACCCGTAAACGCATCCACCTTTAGCCATTTTTATTTTGATATAGAAATGGGCGTAAATCCCTCTTCCGCCAATTATGTCGACGTATATTTAATGGCAGACACATTCGCAGAAGTTGCCAAAAACGGATATTTCATTCGCTTTGGAAATACTAAAGATGAAATCAGTTTGTACAAAAACACCAATGGCACACTTACAGAAATTATTAGTGGTGCGGATGGAGAATTAAATAAAACCAGCAATTATTACACCATTAAAATTGTCAAAAACGCAAATTGGGAATGGGAATTATCCTATGCTATTTTTGGTTCTCAAAGTTTTAGCATACAAGGAAAAGCTATTGACAGCACTTGGAAAACTGCGAAATATTCAGGAATTAAAATTGTGCAAAACGGCACTACAGTCATCGGCAAACATTACATTGATAATATTTGGTTTGGCAATCCAAAACCGGATATAACTGCGCCTAAAATGCGTGCTGCACAATTCATTTTTCCGGATAAGGTACACATACAATTCAACGAATCCATTGGCACTTTTAATGCCTCACAATTTTTATTGAATGGAAGCACAGCGCCGATAAGCGCCATTCGTAATGCTACCACCCCCTCACAAATAGAATTGCAATTTGCTTCAGCAATAAACACAAATACCCTTTATTTTATTCAAAATTCTGGTACAGCAGATTTGGCCGGAAACACGGCAACAGTGCACCAAGTCTCTTTCTTTTCTACCTACTTACAAAAGGCAGAAATAGGAGATATTATTTTCACTGAAATTATGGCTAATCCCACTCCCACTGTAGGTATATTGCCAGAGGCTGAGTATGTAGAAATTAAAAACACTT
>JBEIRK010000052.1:0-17193 GCA_040376005.1 Flavobacteriales bacterium | reverse complement strand
TTCTTGAGTTGCTGAGAGTCTGTAATTCCCTCATTCACTTTTAAGTTTAGCTTGAAATAATCTATAGCACCCAATCCCACAAATGTGAGGCTGCGGTTGCCCTTCATCTTTACTTGAACCTTGGCTTGGTAGTCGATAAAATTAGGTAAAAAAGGCAGTTTCAACAGGGTGAATAATCCTTGCAAATAACTCTGTCTAGCTGAGGCAATGAAGGTTACATTCTTGCCAATGGGACCATCTGCGGTGAAACCCAAATCGCTGCTACCCAAGGTAAACCTAAACTTCGGCTTTTCCGTATTTCCATCCATTTGGCGAAAATCAACCACAGCACTCATGCCATTGGCCAAATTCACTGGAAATGCACCCGTGTAAAAATTCACATCCTTAATGAAGTTTACGTTCAGCACCCCCACTGGACCACCCGTACTTCCTTGGGTTTGAAAGTGGTTGATTATTGGAATCTCAATCCCATCTAGATAGAATTTATTTTCTACAGGTGCGCCACCGCGAATAATAATGTCATTTCTGAAACCCGGAATGCTAATTACACCTGGTAAGCTTTGCACGATTTTAGATATATCACGATTTCCACCAGGATTGCGTTCAATTTCGCGGATACTCAATTGCTGCGCACTCACGGGACTTTCCGCATTACGCTTCTGAAGGGCACTGCGCGTCACCACTGCTTTTCCAACACTTTTCCCTTCGGGCTCCATCTCTATCGTTACAAATGGACTTTTATCGTAGGTAAAGAGCATTTCGGAACTGTACCCCATTTTATAGCCCGCCTTTTCTGCACTTAGAATAAAAAAGCCCGCCTCAGAACTTTGGATAATAAAGTTACCGACAGAATCCGCAGTAGATTGCACATTGGTTTTCAGCAACTTCACTACTGCACCTGAGATTGCCTCATTGGTAGCGGCATCTCTAACGAGACCACGGATTTCAATATTCTGTGCCGAGAGGGGAGCCACCGAAGTGGTAGCCAAGGTCACACAAAAGATAGCCAAAAATTTCATATTGTTGTGTAACAAATATCGGTGGCTTTTGTTTGGAAAAACCACCATTTTTGTAAAGAATTTCAATAATTTAGAGAATTCAAAAGGGCGAAGTTCGCATTCGAGTATACGGATGTTCTTTATTAAGAATTATTCAATAAATTTGTAGTGCTTTTTATGAAACGCTTTGTTTGGATTCTTTTTCTTTCCACTCTCCTATCCTTGAGTTCATGCAGCTCTAGCGATAAAAAGAATGGAACTGCGGTATATGTAAAACCCTCGGTTGATTACAGAGGAAGGTATAGAAAAGGACACATTCGATTTAAGACAAGCTCAAAGCCCAATGCCATTAAGAGCCAGAATCGATCCAGATATTATTATAAAACACGCGGCAAATACCGCAAACGCTAAATGCGCAAAGCCCATTAAACATATATAAAAAAAGACGGCCGAGGCCGTCTTTTTTTATATTGAATATGTATTAAGCCAAATCGAAACGATCGGCATTCATCACTTTATTCCAAGCGGCTACAAAGTCATGCACAAATTTGGCATGTCCATCATTGCAACCATACACTTCAGCAATGGCGCGCAATTCTGAATTCGAACCGAAAATCAAGTCCACACGGGTACCTGTCCATTTTACAGCACCGGATTTGCGGTCGCGTCCTTCAAAGAGGTCCTTCGCGTCAGAAACAGCTGTCCATGTGGTACTGAAATCCAATAAATTCACAAAGAAATCATTGGTCAATACACCGGTTCTGCTTGTGAATACACCATGCTTAGAACCGTCATAATTGGCATTAAGCACACGCATTCCACCCACCAAAGCGGTCATTTCTGGCGCGGTAAGGTTCAGTAATTGTGCTCTATCAATAAGGAGTTCTTCAGCTGAAATGGTATAATGGCTCTTCATATAATTGCGGAAACCATCGGCTACAGGCTCAAGTACTGCAAAAGATTCAACATCGGTTTGCTCTTGGCTTGCATCGGTGCGTCCGGCTGTGAAAGGCACAGTTAACGCTACACCTGCTTCAGCAGCTGCTTTCTCAATAGCAGCGCAACCACCAAGCACAATCAAATCTGCCATTGATACCTGCTTCGCGCCAGTGTTAAAGCTACCTTGAACTGAAGCCAAGGTATCCAACACTTTCGCCAGTTGCGCAGGATTATTTGCCGCCCAGTATTTCTGAGGTGACAAACGCACACGCGCACCATTTGCACCGCCACGCTTATCAGACCCACGGAAGGTAGATGCTGAAGCCCAAGCTGCAGAAACCAATTCTGAAACAGACAGGCCAGTAGCAAGAATTGCTGATTTCAAGTTTGAAACATCTGCATCTTTCAATTTTTCACCCGTGTGCGCAGGAACAGGATCCATCCATATTAAGGTTTCTTTGGGAACTTCAGAACCCAAGTATCTTTGAATTGGCCCCATATCGCGGTGGGTAAGCTTGAACCAAGCGCGGGCAAACGCGTCGGCAAATGCTTCTGGATTCTCGTAGAAATGGCGAGACACTTTCTCATATGCAGGATCCATGCGCAGTGCCAAATCCGTGGTGAGCATAATTGGTGTATGGGTTTTACCTGCAACATGGGCGTCAGGAACGGTGCCTTCACCCCCATTATTCTTTGGCTTCCATTGTTGTGCGCCGGCTGGGCTCTTGGTCAATTCCCATTCGTAGCCAAATAGGTTTTCAAAATAATTATTGCTCCACTGGGTTGGGGTAGTTGTCCATGCACCTTCCAAACCACTGGTAATTGTGTTTTCGCTGTGACCCGCGCCCATTGTATTTCTCCAACCCATGCTTTGCTCTTCAATAGAAGCACCTGCAGGTTCAGGACCTACGTATTTACCTGGATCTCCAGCACCGTGGGTTTTACCAAAGGTATGACCACCCGCAATCAGCGCAACGGTTTCTTCATCATTCATAGCCATACGACCGAATGTTTCGCGTATGTCGCGCGCAGAAGCCAAAGGATCAGGATTGCCGTTAGGGCCTTCTGGATTTACATAAATCAAACCCATTTGCACCGCTGCCAAAGGCTTTTCCAACTCACGGTCACCGGCATAGCGCTTGTCATCCAACCACTTGCTCTCAGAACCCCAATACACGTCTTCTTCAGGCTCCCATACATCTTCACGGCCGCCTCCGAAACCAAAAGTTTTAAAACCCATAGATTCAAGGGCGCAGTTCCCTGCCAAAATCATAAGATCGGCCCATGAAAGGTTTTTGCCATACTTTTGTTTTACTGGCCATAGCAACAAACGCGCTTTATCCAAGTTGGTATTATCAGGCCAGCTATTCAATGGAGCAAACCGCTGCGTTCCTGTTCCTGCGCCTCCACGGCCATCGGAAATACGGTAGGTACCTGCGCTGTGCCAAGCCATACGAATAAAGAATGGACCGTAATGGCCATAATCCGCAGGCCACCAATCCTGAGATTGGGTCATAAGCTCAACAATATCTTGCTTTACAGCATTCAAATCCAAAGCATTGAACGCTTCGGCATAATTGAAATCTTCTCCCATAGGATTAGACAATGCTGAATGTTGACGCAGAATATTTAGTTTGAGCTGATTTGGCCACCAGTCACGGTTTCCTGTGCCGCTACCGGCAACTTTTTTAATTGCACCTCCTGAAAATGGGCATTTTGCGCCTTCAGGATGATCTGTATGATGATGTTCCATATTGTGTTTCTAGAAAGGAACAAAATTAACAACTTAGTGGCCGAAAGGTTGGGAAAAACTCAGAAATATTTTTACACAAATTGAAGGTGTTTTATAGACCTGCGTTTGTACATAAAAAACCAATAAAAAAATACGCAACTACCTGTATTTATGATATTTAGATCAAAATTATTAAAATCACATATTATGGTATCGGCCCCTTTTTTAATGTGACTTTTGTAACATTAGATGCCATTCCATTTCATTATTTTGGCACTATCAATCAGCTCTAGAAATACCCTATGAAAATCAAAGGAAAAACCATTATTGTCACCGGTGGTGGCAGTGGCATGGGTCGAGAAATGGTACTAAAACTCTTAAACCTAGGAGCCAACGTTGCGGCCATCGACATGAACGAAGTTTCACTAAACGAAACCGTAACTTTATCAGGCGCTTCTGCAGAAAGGCTATCCGCGCACACAGTGGATATCAGCGATGCAGCTGCAGTTCAAGTAGCTGTAGATAAAATAGCAGAAACCCATGGCCACATTGATGGTTTAATTAACAATGCAGGCATCATCCAACCCTTTGTCCGTATCAAAGACCTAGAAATGTCTGCCATAGAAAAAGTTATGCATGTTAACTTTTACGGCACTCTATATATGACACGAGCCGTTTTACCTTTTTTAATGCAAAGACCAGAAGCACAAATTGTAAACATATCGAGCATGGGTGGCTTTTTACCTGTTCCGGGACAAGCCGTTTATGGCGCTTCAAAAGCAGCTGTAAAATTGCTAACGGAAGCGCTTTATGCTGAACTACTAGATACACCGATCCATGTCACGCTGGTTTTTCCAGGCGCCGTTGCCACCAATATCACACAAAATTCGGGTGTGAGCATCCCGGGTGCCGAAAACCGCGACCCCTCCAAATCCAAATTCAAAGCCATGCCTGCAAGTCAAGCAGCAGCAATGATTATCTCAGGAATGGAAAACAATGCCACAAGAATTTACGTGGGTAAAGATTCAAAAATGATGAACCTACTCTATAGAATTAGCCCAGGATTTGCCACCCGATTTATTGCGAAACAAATGAAATCTCTCCTTACTTGATAGGCTTTTGCTTCCTGGGGACATGAAAAACTGCGCAACTGTGTAAATATTTGCCAGAAAAACCGCCTATTATCGCGGCTGCATTCTAAGTTCAACTTTCAGTGGCCGCTATACAAATACAAACCCCTAGACTTATCTTATTTCCTCTCACAGAAGCACAGCTTCATTTGTATTTGGATGCAAGCGCCCTTGAAGTGCAGCTAGGACTTACTATCTCTCAAAGACAGGTATCCGAAGAACTCAGAGATGCCATTGAAAACACACTGATTCCTGAGGCACAACAACACAAGAGCTCTCCCTTTTACAGCCTTTGGACTGCCGTTGACAAGACCCACAATATGATGGTAGGTGACATCAGTCTTTGTGTTCATAAAAATACTGAGGAAGAAATAGAAATCGGATATGGCACCTATAATCAGCATCAAAACAAGGGCTACATGACTGAAATGATCGCCGGAATCTTGGATTGGTTGGAAACCCAAAATACATTTAGCTCTGTAATTGCAACTACTGCGGAAACCAATTACCCATCACACAAAGTACTTATCAAAAACAAATTTTATACCGCAGACGTTGAAAACGGCCTGATTTTTTGGAGACGCATTTTGTGAAGGTCAAGCACCTTTTTGTTTAATCCGCTATATTGTTTTTAATTGCTCTTGAAAAATTAGGCAAAATCCCCCAACAATAATCCGTCCTTTGCTATGTGTAATGATTATCACATTATTTATGTTCACTTGAATTTTATTTCGCAATTCGGAACATACCATCATGCAACATCAAGAACATTTTTATCTCACTGCGATTTGCCAATCAAACAGGACAGAATGCATAAGTAAAATTGAAGAATGCATTCAAAAACACGCAAGTATTATAGATTTTAATCTTTTTTCTGATGTATCGTTGGCTCTAATCATTGAAATCAAAGGAAAGGACATTCCTATCGTTATTCATGAACTTAAACATTTACTCAGTATTGATGAAAATGCAGAACCTATAGAAAACTGCAATTACCAATTATATTTGAATATTACATTCACACAAGGCAAGGGATATCTCAGGCATTCCATTCCGGAAGTACCAGGTTAATGGTAGCCTTTTTTTGTAAATAAAACAACATCTGTATGGCAAACAACTATCTAGAATCCGCTACTAAACAATTTGAATACTACAAACTCCTCGGTGAAAAAACCTTTGAGCAAGTATCGGACGCACAGCTATTTTGGCAAGCCAATGAGGAATCGAATAGCATTGCCATTATTGTGCAACACCTCTGGGGAAATATGATGTCGAGATGGACTGATTTTTTAAGTACCGATGGCGAAAAAGAATGGCGAAATAGAGATGCTGAATTTGACTTTATCATAAACAGCAGAGAAGAATTGATTAAGCATTGGAACGAAGGATGGAAATGCCTTTTTGACGCATTACAATCCTTGAATGAAAGTCAGTTAGAGCAAATTATTCACATACGAAATCAAGGACATACCGTCATGGAGGCAATCAATAGGCAACTGGCACATTATCCCTACCACATAGGTCAAATCGTTTTTATGGGTAAATTATGTTGTAACGCATCCTGGCAGTCACTTTCCATTCCAAAAGGCAACTCAAATGAATACAATCAAATTAAATTTGCCCAGGACAAACAACGCAAACATTTTACGGAAGAATACATAACCTCTAAGAAATAATTCAACACTATTGGCACCGACAAAAAAAATACTGCTTAACCAGGATGGCTGCTTGGTCTATTACAAGGATTTTATTTCGAAAGATGAATCGACAATTGCAAGTAACGCACTTATAGATGAGGCAGCATGGAATTCTGATGTGTTAAAACTCTTTGGAAAAACAATTGTAACACGCAGAAAAGTAGCATTTCAGGGTGATGACGGCATACATTACACCTATTCCGGATTTAGAAAAAACGCAAGTACCTGGACACCTGAAGTGAAAAAAATAAAACATGCCATCGAACAACTCACCGGTTATTCTTTCAATTCTTGCTTGTTAAATTTGTACCACAACGGCACAGAAGGCATGGGCTGGCATAGCGATAATGAAAAAGAAATGATGCCAAGGGCCTGCATCGCATCTGTGAGTTTAGGTGCTGAAAGAACCATGGCTTTTCGTCATAAACAAAAAACAGAATCCTATAAATTTCAACTCGAAACAGGCAGTCTATTATTAATGGAAGGGGCCATTCAAGAATATTGGCAACACAGTTTACCTATTCGCAAAAAAGTACTTGAACCGCGAATCAACCTTACCTTTAGAAGTATAATTTTGCAACCATAATACAGAATAATGCAGTATCGTTTTGAATTTTTGAATGAAACCAAATTGGTGGGCATGCATAAAAGCACCTCTCATGCAAATGATCAAACATTTGAATTATGGAGTGGATTTATGCCCCATAAAAAGGAAATAATAAACACGCTAAGCACAGAATTATTTTCACTTCAGATTTACCCCGAAGGTTTTTTTGAAGAATACAATCCGGAAACCGAGTTTGTGAAGTGGGCCACGGTTCCAGTAAGCGAACATTCGTTTTTACCCGACACTATGGAGCCATTCACCATTCCTTCAGGATTATACGTAGTATTTGATTTCAAAGGTGGTGCAGAAGATGCAGGTGTGTTTTTTACCTACATTTTCACCCGTTGGCTGCCCGCTTCAGGCTACCAACTCGACAACCGCCCGCATTTCGAAATACTAGGCGATAAATATAAAAACAACGACCCTAAATCTGAAGAAGAGATTTGGATTCCTGTAAGAAAATGAAAATAAAATTCGAACATAAAAAACAAAAAGTTGTACCTATATCGCATTTCATTATGCGGCTGGGTCGGTACTTTATTTTCTCTATTTTACTCATTGCTTTTTCTGTAGGCATTGGCACCATGGGTTACCACTATTCAGCAGATTTAAACTGGCTTGATAGTTTTTACATGGCCTGCATGATTCTTACGGGTATGGGCCCTGTAGCCAATATGGATAGTGATGCTGCTAAATGGTTTTCAAGTTTTTATGCCCTGTATTCAGGTGTGGCTTTTTTGAGCATAACCGCTGTCTTTTTCTCTCCCATTATTCATAGATTATTACATATTCTTCAAGTTGAAACTGAAGATGAATCATGAAAACCAATTCAAATTCTTTTTTCATTGAACCTATTTCTGCACCAGCGAAAAGAGCACTTCAAAATGAAAAAATAAATAGCTTGGAACAGCTAGCCCAGTATTCAGAAAAAGACTTGTTAAAATTACACGGCTTAGGAAAAAGTAGTATTCCCAAAATAAAAGCGGCATTGGCAACAGCAGGACTTTCACTTAAAATCAACATGGATAAGCCCCCCCACAGTTGAGGCATACTTCACCATGTTTTCGGCAGAAATTCAAGCCGTCGGGAATGAAATGCGGCGCATTATTCAGGAAGCAGCACCGGGTGCAAAAGAAGTGATTAGCTATGGCATGCCTGCTTATAAAATAAACCGGGTATTTGTCTATTTCGCACTCTATTCCAAACACATAGGCTTCTATCCTACCGGCGAAGGTATTGAAGCATTTAAAGAACAATTAACGGCGTATAAATTCTCGAAAGGCGCGGTTCAATTCCCATTGGACAAACCCTTGCCAGAAGCTTTAATTCGCGAAATGGTAGGCTATAAAATGCAACGCGATGCAGCAATATCGCCGTCAAAATCCAAGCCTGAAAAGAAAACAAAATAACCCTTGACTTGTTGACTTACTTCAACAAAAGATGGGAAATATTTTTATCATTGGTGCTTCTTCCGGAATTGGGAAACAACTCGCATTGCAACTCACGGCAAAAGGCCATCAGGTATACGGCACGTACAATTCCAAAACAGAATTTGAAGCTACAGCAGGTTTGCATTGGCATCACATGAACGTAATGGAACCCAACATTGACGTGAGCTTTCTTCCTGATGAAATACATGGTTTTGTATATTGCCCCGGTGCCATTGTTCTTAAGCCATTCGCCCGAATTAAAGCTGAAGAATATCTAGAGGATTACAAACTACAAGTTCTTGGCGCAATAACCCATCTACAAGCGGTATTGCCTAAAATGAAAGCGGCAGGCAGCGCTTCTGTTGTTTTCTTTTCTACTGTTGCTGTACAAACCGGATTTAATTTCCACTCCGTGGTTTCCAGTTCCAAAGGTGCCTTAGAAGGCCTTACCAGGGCCCTTTCGGCAGAGCTCGCACCCACAATACGTGTAAATTGTGTGGCCCCATCCATCACACAAACCCCATTGGCTGCCAACTTACTTTCCACCCCTGAAAAAGTTGAAGCCAATGCACAAAGACATCCCTTAAAAACGGTAGGTCAAGCTGCGGATATCGCCAATGCTGCTGCATTTCTATTGGGCAATGAATCCTCTTGGATGACAGGTCAAATTTTGCATATAGATGGTGGCATTTCTACTATCAAATAAGGCTATTTTCTAACTGAGTTACCGAATATATTTGAGCTGCTCGGCGCAGCCATGCGCTTTTTTAGCTACACTTGCTGCAGTATTTAGGATTGGCAAGATGGCAAAAAAATCACCCCTACTGTTGAAGAATTTATGGATGCATTAGATCATCCATTAACTGAACTTTGCAATACCATACGTGCATTTATTAAAAATACGAATCCCAAAATTCAAGAGAGGATCAAATGGAATGCACCAAGCTACTATGCTGAAGAAGACTTTCTCACTTTTAATTTTAGTAGAAAAGATGCGCTATTGCTCATCTTCCATCATCCATATACAGACCAATTGCCCGCACCTAACTTTGATAGCAAGCCCAAAGGTCGGGCCATTCTCGAGGTGAAAAGCGCTGAAGATTTCAATAATAAGGCTTCCCGAATTCAAGAAACCATTCACGAAATCCTCAGTCATATGACAGAAGTTTAAACCTAAAACAATTTCTCAATTCGAAGCGCAATCATTGCAACTCCTTTATAAAACAGTTGCAATAGATGCAACATCAAGCTATTTAGTTACATTAGCTGCAACTATTCAAAGAGAAGCATCGTAAACCCCTTAATAATTTGCATTTATTGCAACATTCATAACAACACTGGCATTTATTGCAAAAACAAACAGGGGGATTAAGTGCTGCTTTGTAAGGTAAAATCACCCAACATGCTCAACATTACCGCCCTATTTATCCCTGTATTATTGCTTGCGATAGCCATTGAATGGTTCGTTACCCGCAAAAAAAAAGAAACAACATATACACTTGGCAATACCATGCAAAACATGAGTATTGGTGCTTTGGATCAAATTGGTTCCCTATTTTATTTTACCGCGCTATACATATCTCTAGATTTCAGCTATCAACATTTCAGAATATTTCAGCTACCTACAAACTGGCTTCAATGGGTGCTAGCATTTATCGCAGTGGATTTCCTATCTTACTGGTATCATAGACTTAGCCATAGAACACATATACTATGGGCAGGTCACATCACTCACCATTCGTCTCCGCATTTCAACTTATCCAATGGATTTAGAACATCCCTCTTTCAAGGGTTGAATCGAGTTCTATTCTGGGCCTTACTGCCCATATTTGGTTTTTCACCATGGATTCTCCTGATAACTTTAAAGGTTTCAGGCATCTATGATTTTGTGCAGCACACCAAGTGGTTTCCTAGAATACAATGGTTAGAATATGTAATTATAACACCTTCATTACATCGGGTACACCATGGTAAAAACGATCTTTATGTAGATAAAAACTACGGTTCCGTTTTTTCTATTTGGGATCGATTATTTGGCACATTTCAAGAAGAAACCGAGCCAGTAGTCTACGGAATAAAAGCAGAGTACAACGACACAAATCCTTTATTAGCGCTGGGATTTCATTATATTTTTATTTGGAAAGAAATTCGCAATACAAGCAGTTTAATAGATAAAATCAGATTCCCATTTATGCCACCGGATTGGGTTCCGAGCAATAGGAACAAACCGATTGGAGTCAGACAAAACACGAAGCAATTTCACAACTTCAACTACAAACCTATGCTATTTGAATTTATTGTATCCGTTATTGGATTCATCACAATATTCGCGCTAACTCCAATACTTCCAACTTCAACACTTATTATTTGCTATATGATAATCCTGCATTTTATGATTCAAAATAGCAGAATTATAAACTTCGATATTCCACCGCCAAGTATGCGAAAAAATCTCATCATCAACAGCATCATTGTAACTGGTTGTTTTATATGTACTATTGTTCTGCAACAGCATTATTTTGGCTTACTCTTAATTATTTGTGCGATTATCAGTGCCATTAGGTTGATATATTCTGCAGGCCAAAAAGAGACCAAACTCCAGTATTATCTTTAACTTCGCGACATCAAGAAAGAATAGTTGATTTTTGAAATTTAAATCCATTGGCTTCGATTTACCTTATTGCTGCGCCATCAAGTTATTATAGAATTTCAATCGAAAACCATAAATGGCCTATTAGAATTAAAGTGCGCCTGCCAAAACTGCGGCAAACCCTTACCTCTAGAATCTGCGGATGCATGAGTCTGTAGCTTTGAATGCACATTTTGCACCAACTGCGTTGATACTGTTTTACACAATGTATGTCCTAGTTGTGGCGGAAGTTTTGAAAAAAGACCAATAAGAAGAAAGGGATTGTTGCAAAAATTCCCAATATAAATAGCGCCTTTCGTGAAACCGCTTTCAAGTGAAGATTTCGATCTACTGTTTGAAAAATTTAAAGCAATCACCCCTGAATTGAGATAATTAGGGAATCCCATTTCCATAGTATACTTGTAGCTGTGGAAAGCAAGTTACCCTTTAGGCTGAGATCTTGGCAAGTTTCTGATTTAGATTCTTTGGTTGCCTGCGGTAATAATAAAAAGATTGCAGGCTTTCTTACAGACGCCTTTCCGCATCCGTATACACGAGAGGCAGGTGAAAAATTCATTGCATACGCACAATCCACAAACCCTACGCGCATCTTTGCCATAGATATTGAAGGTAAAGCTTGCGGAGGAATTGGACTGCACCCACAAGCAGATATTCAGCGATTCAACGCAGAATTGGGCTACTGGCTTGCAGAGCCATTCTGGAACCAAGGCATTATCACTGCCGCCATTCAGGAAATAGTGCGCTATGGATTTACGCATTTGCCCGTAAATCGCATTTTTGCTCGGCCTTTCGGCTCCAATATCGCTTCCCAAAGAGCACTAGAAAAAGCAGGCTTTACCCTTGAGGCACGATTTAAAAAAACACTCATAAAAAACGATGAATGGCAAGATGAACTCATCTATGCTGTGCGTAAGGATAAGGGGATGATGCTGTGAGTTTAACAATAGAAACGCTGCTGGTCTTTTTCTTTTTGGCGTTATTGGCCGAAATCGCGGGTACCGTAGGAGGTTTTGGCAGCTCCATGTTTTTTGTACCTATCGCGGGTTATTTTTTCGATTTCCATTCAGTACTTGGGATTACAGCTATTTTTCACCTTTCTAGCAACCTGAGTAAAATCTACTTTTTTAGAAAAGGTTTTGATAAAAAACTACTGCTCAAACTGGGAATCCCAGCCGTCATCATGGTATATATTGGTGCCCGACTAAGCAGCTACATCGACCCTGTGTACTTAGAAATTTCCTTATCTTTTTTCCTCATCATTATGAGTCTAATTTTTCTTATCAAGCCCAAATTGAGCTTAAAACCCACAGATGCCAATGCCATAGGCGGAGGCATTTTTTCTGGTTTTATTGCTGGGATATTAGGCACAGGTGGCGCTGTTCGCGGCCTAACACTCGCAGCATTTAGTCTGAGTAGCAGTGTGTTTGTTGCCACATCAGCCCTCATTGACCTGGGCATTGACGCTACACGTTCTGTAGTTTATTTTGCCAATGGATATATGCACAAACACGACCTTTACCTTGTTCCAGTCTTGATTGTAGCAGGAATATTTGGAACATTTATCGGCAAAAAAATCCTTGATAGAGTAACAGACGGCCAATTCAAAACCCTTGTACTCTTGCTTATCCTTGCCACAGGTATTGGCACTTTGACTGGCATTGTCCTAAAACAGTTGTAAACCCGCCATTTCCTCTGCCTTTTTGTCACAAGCTTTAAACATTGCTGACCTTATGGCTTTTTTCCCTGAAAGGGACCGGCTTTTGTCTTAAATTCGCAACCCATATTTATGCTAGGCGGAATATTAAAAGGAATTTCAAAGGCGTTTGGCGGCAACAAATCCGATCGCGACCTAAAGGAAGTAACCCCCATTGTAGATGCTGTTAATGCGCAGTTTCAGAGCTACCAGACCCTCTCAAACGACGAATTACGCGGTAAAACCCATGAATTTATAAGCCGTATAAACAACTATCTTGAAGATATTGATTCGGAAATAAAAGCGGCTCAAGAAGCGCTTGCCAATACCGCAGAGGACGAAACCGATACCCGAGATGGCATTTTTCACCAATTGGATGAACTTGAAAAATCGCGCGATGCAAAATTGGAAGAGATTCTTGATGAAATCCTTCCTGAGGCTTTTGCCACTGTGAAAGAAACTGCACGCCGTTTCTCTGAAAACAGCTTTGTTGAAGCTACCGCAACTGATCTAGACCGTGAACTTGCTGTAAAACATAAAAACATTGTAGTTGATGGCAACCGCGTCTCCTATGCCAACGAATGGATGGCCGCAGGCGGTCAAATCCGCTGGAATATGGTTCATTACGATGTACAAATCATTGGGGGCTGGGCCTTGCACAAAGGAAAAATCAGTGAGATGGGCACAGGTGAAGGTAAAACCTTGGTATCAACCCTACCCTCTTACCTCAATGCATTGGGCAAGCGTGGTGTGCACTTGGTAACCGTGAACGATTACCTCGCACGTCGTGACGCAGAATGGAATGCACCTATCTTCAATTTCTTAGGACTTACTGTTGATTGTTTGGAATACCACCAGCCCAATAGTCCAGAAAGAAGAAAAGCGTATCAAGCCGATATTACCTACGGAACAAATAACGAATTTGGCTTTGACTACTTGCGCGACAACATGGCGCACAGCCCGGGCGAGCAAGTGCAGCGCAAACACCACTATGCTATGGTGGACGAAGTGGACTCCGTTTTGATTGATGATGCAAGAACGCCTCTTATCATCAGCGGGCCTACCCCTCATGGCGATGACCAACAGTTTGAAATGCTGAAACCCAGAATTCAAAAATTGGTAGAAGCCCAAAAGAAATACGTAAATACAGTTTTCAATGATGCAAAGAAATTGATTGCTGAAGGAAATACAGGTTACAAAGAAGGTGAAGGTGGATTGGCCTTGCTCCGCGCGCACAGAGGTTTGCCAAAGAGCAAGACCATCATTAAATACCTAGGTGAATCAGGAATGCGTGGTTTACTGACCAAAACAGAAAGTCACTATTTGGCCGACCAACAAAAGGAAATGCCAAAAGCCGATTCCCCGCTTTACTTCACCATCGAGGAAAAAACAAATTCTGTAGACCTTACTGAAAAAGGCATTGAACTCATTACCATGGAAGGAGAAGATCCTCATTTCTTCGTACTTCCTGATGTGGGTAGTGAAATGGCTGAGATTGAAAAATCAAACAGTTCCGACGAAGAAAAACTGCGCCGCAAAGAGGAATTAATGCGTGAATTCGCCGTAAAAAGCGACCGCATACACTCTGTGCAACAATTGCTCAAAGCCTATACCCTTTTTGAACGCGATGTAGAATACATCGTGCAGAACAATAAGGTAATGATTGTAGACGAGCAAACAGGCCGTGTGCTTGATGGACGTCGTTATTCAGATGGATTGCACCAAGCTATTGAAGCAAAAGAAAACGTAAATGTAGAAGCAGCAACCCAAACCTACGCTACCATTACCCTGCAAAACTATTTCCGCATGTACCACAAACTTGGTGGTATGACGGGTACGGCAGAGACGGAGGCACAAGAATTTTGGGATATTTACAAACTCCCTGTTATGGTAATTCCTACCAATAGAAATATTGTAAGGAAAGACATGGAAGACCTAGTCTATAAGACCATCAGGGAAAAATTCAACGCCGTGATTGATGAAATCAATGTACTCACTGCAGCTGGAAGACCTGTTCTTGTAGGTACTACTAGCGTTGAAGTGTCAGAAGTATTGAGTAGAATGCTCAAACTCAGGGGCATCAAACACAATGTACTTAACGCAAAACAGCACCAACGTGAAGCTGAAATCGTAGCAGAAGCCGGTCATCCCGGCGCCGTAACTATCGCCACAAACATGGCAGGTCGTGGTACAGATATTAAAATTGGCGAAGAAGTGAAGGCAGCGGGCGGTTTGGCCATTATTGGTACCGAACGCCATGATAGCAGACGTGTAGACCGCCAATTAAGAGGTCGTGCAGGTCGTCAAGGAGATCCAGGTACCTCGCGCTTTTATGTATCTCTTGAAGATGACTTGATGCGCATATTCGGTGCTGAGAAAGTAAGTAAATTCATGGACCGTTTTGGATACAAAGAAGGGGATGTTATCGAGCATAGCTGGATGAGCAAAACCATCGAACGCAACCAAAAGCGAATGGAACAAAACAACTTTGGCATTCGAAAAAGATTGCTGGAGTATGATGATGTGATGAACAAGCAGCGCACGAATATTTATAGAATGCGCCGCAATGCACTTTACGGTGACCGGTTGTCTATCGATTTGCGCAATATGGTATACAATTGGTGTGACCAACAAGTGAGTAATGCCAAAGACAGCGGCAGTTATGCAGACCTTGAAATGGAAGTGCTCAAAACTTTAGCAGCTGGACTTCCCTTCAATGAAAACGAGTTCAACAGTACCAATGCCACGAATCTCACAGACAAGTTGTTTGAAGAATTAACCCAACGCTACACAGAGAAAAATGAAATTATGAGAGCTCAAGCGCTTCCTGTATTTCAACATATCCGCCAAGAGCAGGGAGACAAGATTGAGAATGTAGTAGTTCCTATGACCGATGGTTTCCACAAATTCCAAATTGTGGTAAACATGAATAATGCCTTAGAAAGCAATTGCAAAGAATTGGTGCACGAGTTTGAGAAGCTCACTACATTGCAGATTATCGATGATGAATGGAAAGAACATCTTAGAGAGCTCGATGAATTGAAACAAAGCACTGGGAATGCGCAGTATGAACAAAAAGACCCCTTGCTGATTTATAAAATTGAGAGCTTTGAAATGTTTGGACAAATGCTGCACCGCTTGAACAACCGTGTGCTTGGTCTTCTGTTCCGCAGCGGCATTGATTCTGGAGATGAAGTTGAAGAGGCCCGCAGACCCATAAAAAAGGAGAATCCAAAAATTAAGGCGGGTCGTGAAGATATTGGTGGTTCACCTGTAATGCCTGGCTCAGGACATATGCCGCCAGAAGCACAACAGGAACGAATTCCACAAGCGCCAGTAGTGAATGACATGAAGGTAGGGCGCAATGACCCTTGCCCTTGTGGAAGCGGCAAGAAATTCAAATCTTGTCACGGAAAAGACGCCGTATAATTGTTAAAATATAAAGCCCCGAAATATCGGGGCTTTTTTTATATCAGAGTTTTCATAAACTCAAGCTGAGCAAGCCCTGGTTCAAACCCGGGGTATTGTCGTTGAAAGTATTCAAATACCAGACGATGCAAACGGCATGATATACCCTGTGCTTCGGCCTGGGCAATTAAATATCCGTTAATATCCGGCAACTCGGTCGGTCGGCCCTGAAGAACATCCATTAAGGTGCTGGTTTTATTGGCCGCGGATTTTTCTACTACAGCAAGCACTTCGCTTACCGCATTTACATACGGCAGTTGAACGCCACAGTCGTGCGCAATTTGCTCAGCCTCAGCTGCCAGTTTGGATAGCAGTGTGCGGCTGGCATCATGCACAAGGATTTGCCCAGACGCTTGACCCAACAAGGCAGAAACGATGTTTACAGAAGCATTGATGACCAATTTACCCCATAACAAACTCAGAATATCTGCTTCACAGCGGGTTTCAAAGCCGGCATTTCGAAAAAGAACTTCAATTGCTGGAAATTCACCTGCAGCAGCACCTAAGGTAACATACCCTGTGCCGGTATCCCGAACGGTATTTAGATTTATGCTTAAGGCCGCTTGGGTCGTGGTGCCCAATATTATGCTCTTCGTGGGTAGATATTGCTGTAATTTCTCAAGATTTCCCATGCCATTTTGCAAGGAAACCACCTTAGTATGTGGACCCAGCATCCCAGCATTCGCAAGAGCCTCACCTACCCCTTCAGTTTGAAAACTCTTAACCAGGACAAGGACTACATCAAATATACCATCTGGTTTGTATGGTGATATTTGGAGCTTCAACGCCTGTTTGGTTCCATCAAGTTCTTCTATAATCAAGCCGTCATGCTGAATGGCTTCAATGCGT
>JBEIRK010000220.1:0-2403 GCA_040376005.1 Flavobacteriales bacterium | reverse complement strand
CTGTGATGAACTTCAGCAACCGGTTTTATTTCGGTTCGGTGGCCAATCCAAGTCCTTCGCAGAGTTACCAGTGCGATACTTTTGGGGCCAACCTGCTGCTGTACGGCTATTACTATGCCAATTGCTGCGCGGACAACGTGGTCTATTCCAACTGTGCTGAAATCACCTTAAGCCAAAGCTGGTATTTAGGCATGGGCGCCTGTTGCCAAAACTATGCAGGGAATAATCTATTCCCATATGAGTTTAGAAATTTCACCAAATTAAAAGCCTTAAGAATTCATCTTCCCAACGGATTGAAATTAGGTCAAACCTACTTTGGTCAATACCGCACCACTGGAGTAGGAACCTATCAATTACAGCGAAAGGATACCGTACCCAATCTAAAGGGAACTACCAATCCTTATGTATTTGATTTTAGGAAATACTACACAGACTCAGGCGGTTGGATAAAACCTGGCGATGATGGTGTGCAAGGGTATTTCAGCTACAATGTGCAACCGCGATGCAATTTGCCAGCCAACACGCCTATTCGTATTGATTACGATTATATTTTTGAACGCAGTGGCACATTTGGCAAAGGCTATGATACCATAAGTACAAAAACCAATGGATCACCCGATTATTTCACATTTACGCCCCCTGTATTAAGCCTTACTCCAGCCATACCCACGGTTTATGCCTATTCGGATACCGTAGAATGGGAGCTGCGGTACACCAATCCGTCCTCTTCTTTTAATGCCTATAATATTTGGTTGTCGCCAAAACCGAGCACCAATATTAAGGTAGTAGAGATTCGCGATGCGGTTACTGATACTTTGATTAAGCCAACAAAGGATATTTACCGTGCAGGTGTTTTGGGTGCAGCCAAAATGCGCAGGTTTAAAGTGCGGGCGGTATTTACAAGCTGCAATCCCGATAGTTTGGTGATGTATGGCTCCTACAATTGTGCGGAGTACCCAATAGATTTTGCCAGTTATCCCTGCACTCCAAATAAAGCGACCTTATATCTAGAACCGCAAAACACGCGGCTTCAAATGACGCTGACAGACAGCGCGAAAACACTGGACTTGTGCGCTACAAACAAACTCACCTTACTGCTTGAAAACATACAAGCCGTTTCTGCGTTTAATACGAAAGTGCGCATTTCATTGCCTATAGGCATGAATGTAATTTCCTCTTCGGTGCAACTGCGCTATCCGCTGAACAGTTCTCCTGTGGGTATTGGCGCGCCAAAGTTGGTAAGTGGCACCGTATATGAGTGGGATTTGGCAGCGTTGAACTCAAAAATAGCAGCAGGCTTCAGAGGCACCACAGATACAGCGAAAAATAAGTTGCTCATAACGCTGCGCGTAACTACCAATTGCGACTATGCTTCAGGCTCTTTCGTTTCTGCGCGAGGTGTGGCCAATTTGAAGTGCGGCAATGCCATTCCGTCCATACCCGGATTTTCAAATCCCTTAGACATTAAAGGCGTAACCCGACCCTATTACACACTGGTTAAAAGTTGGGCAGATACCCTTTTGCCATGCCAAAAACCTATGTATGTCAAGACAAGGGTGATATACCTTGGTCCTGGAAAATCAGGTTCTAAAGACAGAATTGAAGTGTTTTTGCCTTTTGGAACCTACCTCGATACTTCTTATTGGAATGCCATTCGCAATGCGCCGGCTAAAGATTCACTGCAAATCAAAAATATTAATGGTGCCCAATTGCTGAGTTGGCTTATGCCAAAAGGGGTTGTTCCGGGCGATTCTATGGAATTTGATATACGAGTGCAAGGCAAGTCTCAAGATATTACATGCGGCCCTGCAGATGTTATCACACGTTCGGTAGTGGTGCAACCTGTAATATGTGTAACCACAAATACTTCCTGCGATATTAAGGTAATTACAGGCTCTGAGTTGGCCACTCCATGGGTTGACAAAGGCAGTATTGATCTCATAAGTCCTACGATTAAAACAGCATTGGTAAGTAACGATTCTGAACGGGTACAACTTAGCTATATTATTAAAAACAACGGCCGCTACATGAGCAGCAGTAGCCCGATAATCGTGCGTTTCCATTACGACAAAAATGCCAATGGCAAATATGACAAATCAGATCCATGGATTGCTTCAGATACACTGAAAGCTTTAATGAATCCGGGCAGTAGCAAGGCTATGAGTCGCAATTTTGTGACCAAAGCGGGCTACAGTTGTGGAATATTGGCAGTCACGGATTCGGCCGCTTGTGCATGTTTATTTGGACAGCGTATGTTCCCTGTGCCTTCCTTACAAAATGCAGGCAGAGACACCGCCATTTGCAGCGGCAAAGCGCTGCGCTTGGGAGCATTCAATACATCCGGATTTAAGTACAAATGGAATGACGATCAGGTCATCAACAAGGATACATTGGCATTGCCTG
>JBEIRK010000249.1:0-1738 GCA_040376005.1 Flavobacteriales bacterium | reverse complement strand
GTGAATTTGGATAGAAAATACTGTCGCCTATATCCGACCTAAATCCGTTCTATATTCCAAGTGTCAGACCAATTGACTAATATGGATGCTAAGTCAAGAAAAAGTAAAGATATGAAATGGTTGAATGAGGAAAACTAGTCGAAACCCTCACCGCCCTCACCGCCCACTCTTCTTTTCATAAAGATGAGATTAATACCTTTTAACTCGAGCATACTCCTGCATTAAATAGGGAATACCTTTAGTTTTATACCAAATATCAATCTCTACGCCATAAATGTTTTTAAAGGATTGGCGCCAATCTACGTCAAGAGAGAATGCACGCCAGAACTCCATCATTTTTTCAAAACCACTATCTGCCATTAATACTTCTGAGAGAAGTAATCCCGTTCCGTAAGCAAATCTATTTTTGTAATCACAACCACCGCTGAAATTACCTTCAAGGCTTTTTAGGTGGGTAAACCATTGAGAATCACTAAATTTTCTTATCTCCACACTACCTGACTGGTAAGAATTCATATCTGATCTCTTGGCATCGTCGTACACGCGTAAACCATATTTTTCGGCTGTCTGAAAGTTTGCAAATAGATTTGCACTACCTTCACGCAACCAACATGGCATTTGATCCGTGCGACTCTTAGTGAGTTGTTGCTGAACAATATGAACATTTTCGTGAGGAATCATTGCGTCATCTTGTATTGGACGAGTTGAGCTCCGAAAAAATGAGAGATGGCTTGGGCCTGGCTGTGATGGCACAGATCCAGCATTTAATTGACTACCCTCCCTTTCAAGTCGTCCTTTATATTCATTCGCTGTATACCCATTTTTATCCAAGTTATAAGGTTTCCATGCGTTAATTAACCAATCCATGTCTTTTTCAGTAGCATAAAAGACATTAAATAATTCTGTTCCATCATAAACACCTGCCCAATACTCCATAGAGAAATTTAATTCTGACTCTATTTTTTCCTTATAAGCTTTAACTGCGTTAGGGGAGTAGTGGTATTTAAAAAGATTTTTAACAGGCTTAGGTAACATTGCTTTCTTCATATTTGCGTAAGAGAGTAATTGAATCGACTGTTTAGTTGTTGCTGTAACTTTCACACCCTTATCCCAAACCAGCTTATTTCCAGTTTTGATGCATGTGTAGCTTTTATCTTTAACTACCTCAATAATTCCGGCTTTAGTGCACTTAGCACCTGCTTTGGCGGCAGCGTTTACTGGAATTAGTTGAGTAGATAGCAAAAGAGTAAGTATTGATAAGAAAGTAATTACTTTATTTTTTAGATTCATCACTCACCACTTTGAAAAAGCTCAACAATTGTCTTAACAATTACAGGCGAAGCTTCACTCCAAGAAACTCCGAAAATAGATTGAAAAGCAGGTTCAAATCCCTGTAATGCTGATTCTCGATATAGATCTAACATAACACCTGGACCTTTTAGTGCCACAAATATTTCTATAACTCGACTACCTATGTTGTATGCATAGTATGAATCAACAGTTTTCCAGTAATCGCTATTGTATTTAGCATTCAAGTAGGTAGTTAGAAATTCATTTGTAATTTTTGAATTCTTCCCATAAAGCTGCGCAGAGTCTAACTTTCGCCATTTCATGTACTCTTCGTAGGACTTATGTGACATAACTAGATTTTGTGCGAGTTCAGCCCCACCTTCCACAATCCAAACAACTGCCCACTCTTTGGTTTGCTTTCCAGTAATTGTCGCCCTTTGCATGGCGT
>JBEIRK010000013.1:0-31203 GCA_040376005.1 Flavobacteriales bacterium | reverse complement strand
CCTATTTGAAGAATAATTACGCAAAAAAGAATATACCCTATTGTATAGATCTATTAGGTCTTCAGTATAGAATTAATTAATAGTGCCAAATATTGGTTTGTTATTATATGATAGTTGTTTTACTTTGAGTTCGACATCTATCACTGCAATACTTCACTTCTTCCCAGCATTTTTCCCATTTCTTTCTCCAAAGAAAAGGCCGCTGACAAACCTGACACACTTTACTCGGAAGGTGCTGTTTCTTCACTTCTTGAAATTGGGAACTTCATGCACACGGGCATAGGGGAATGCAGCAGCAATGGAAAGATTGTAGTAGGTGTTTAAGCCTCCGATTCCCACTAGGTTTGTTGCCTCTAAATCTATAGATGTACCGGGTTCAAGCCAGTTTTTCGGAACATGTACCATTTCTATTGTACCTACAATGAGTAGGGTGCCATTGGATTTCACTTCCAGTTCTTCTGTTAATTGAAGTCCTATCTTTATAACACTTTCTGCTACAAAAGGGGCCTTAAAACCATCCAATTCCATTTCTGTGAAAGCACACCGTTCGAATTCACTTACGCTGCGGTCAAATTTTGCAGAGGTATAATGCGCCTCTGCAAGCATGTTTTGGGGTACTGAATTGATGGTGAAGACTCCTGTTTCTCTAATGTTATTCAGTGTGTGCCTTTCAACTCCATCCGCTGGGCGCATGATAAAGCCAAGCATGGCAGGATCGCTGCCAATATGAACGACAGAATTGATAATGGCTAGGTTGGACTGACCATCTGCCGCGCGTGTACCCACCAAATTGGCAGGTTTTACACCACTCAAATTATTTACCAAGTTTAACCGCACCTTGCGATCAAGTTCCTTGATTTGGTCTTTTGTAATGATTTGGGTCATGTGGTGTAACTTTCAAGTTATGAAAGCAACAATCACATTGCAGTTTCGTTTTAAGGTTGTCCTTATTTCTTCTTCTTTTCCAATGATAGTAATGCTATCATTTTATAGTAGATATCCGTATTTTGATACACCCCAGAGAACTGTTCTGCTCCTGGTCCATAAGCATATACAGGGACGGGTTCTGCAGTGTGATGTCCGGTGCTAAAATGCATTACAGGACGGTGTGTGCTTGAATCTAATCCATGCAAGGTAAGGCCGCCGCATTCATGGTCTGCGGTGATGATGACTAAGGTATTCTTGTCCTTGGCTGCCCATTCAAGCACATTCCCAGCGGTTTTATCAAAATCTATCGCTTCATCAATCACATTGGCGCTATCATTGTCATGCGCACCCCAATCAATTTGGCTGCCTTCAATCATAAGGAAGAATCCTTTTTTGTTTTGCGATAATTGCGTTATCGCATGCATGCTGCCTTGCAACAAGGCATCGCCGCGCAGGGGCGCCTTTGCCGGAAAACTGTCTGCATCGGTAAAGCAAACTTGGCGTTTACCCTTATTTTGCTGCATGGCAGCTAGTCCAGTAGAAACTGTAAATCCATTGTTTACTAAAGTTTGGGTATCAAAATAAGGCTTTCCACTCCCTATCAATATATCAGCGGAGCTATGGCTTAAATCCTTTGCTATTTCAGGATACATTTTTCGGGAAACCTGATGCGCATAAAAACTCGCGGGTGTGGCATGGGGCAACTCACAGGTAACAACAACGCCTGTGCTCATACCGTTTTTGTGTGCACGTTCGCTTATGGTTTCTAAAGCACTGCTGTCGGGTGCTGTACCAATCATACCATTGTTGGTTTTTTTGCCTGTGGATAGGGCAGTAGCGCCTGCAGCACTGTCTGTAATGTAGTCGTTGGCGCTGGCAGTAATGCTCAAACCCACGGCTGCTGCAAACTCATAGATATTGAGTTTGCCCCCTTGTGCGGTATAGGCAGCATAGAGGTGAACGAGACCCGTTCCATCTCCAATCATTAATATAATATTCTTGGGTTTTCTCTTAGGTGGCACTGCTGCAATAACAGTGCTGAGTTGCCCAGAAAGCAGTAAGGCCAAGAAAAGTGCGGCTATTTTTTTCATAGACTAGATGCTTGCAAAATTAAGGTTCTAAAGACTGAATTTAAAGGTGTTTGACCATTTCAATTCTATCCAATTCTGGCCCATATCCTTTGGGTTCTATTTCTAAGATGCTAAATCCCATTTTTTCATAAAAAGCATAGGTAAACTGGCTGGTTCCCAAATGCATGGCATATCCTTTCCATTGCGTCTCTGCCTCAGTTTTACGATGTAGAAATAAGGCGGTTCCATACCCTTTGTTGTGATATTCGTTATGAATCATGCCCCAAGCCAAGCGTACTTCTTTTGCTTCCTCATTTACATAGAATCCGCCACTGCCGAGTATGCTGCCATTTGCTTCTAAGACATAATAGGCGTCGCAAATGCTGTTCTTATATGTAGGGCTTTGGTAATTGTAATCACCATGTTGGTGGTCCAACCATCGGTCAAACATGGCCCTTTCTGATGGGTCGAAGTATTGTGGGCAGTTTGAGTCGAAGATGCCCAAACAAGCTGCTTTATCTTGTTTTTCATAGTGTCGAATGTTCATTCGTGTTGACCTTGGATTGATATATTTATTCTCAAAAGTAATCAAAGAATGGGCATTTGGGCATGCTGCGGATATTCTTATGATTCTCTGTTTCTTCCGTTTCTTAGGTGAAATCAATTGCGTAAATTTGCAGGATATATGACTGGATTCTTTAAACTTCCGCACCCCATCAATGAAACTGTAAATGATTATGCGCCTGGAAGCGCTGAACGCAACAAGTTGAAAGCTGCTTTGGCAAGCGCACGCAGCAGGGTGGAAGACATTCCTATGTACATCAATGGTGCTGAAATACGCACAGGCAATACTTCTGAAATTTTCCCACCCCACGATTTGGGTCATAAAATTGGTTTTTATCACAATGGAGACCGCAGTCATGTGACACAAGCCATAGATGCAGCCTTGGCTGCAAAGCCAATGTGGGAGGCCATGCCTTGGGAACAACGCGCTGCCATTTTTCTAAAAGCAGCGGAATTGCTCGCAGGTCCCTATCGCTATGAAATCAATGCTGCAACTATGCTTGCGCAAAGCAAAAATGCATATCAGGCTGAAATAGATGCAGCCTGTGAAATGATCGATTTCTTGCGCTTCAATGTGCATTACATGGAGGAAATTTACAACGAACAACCGCCAGCGAATGCCAAAGGGATTTGGAATAGATTGGAGTATAGACCCTTGGAAGGTTTCGTCTTTGCACTGACACCCTTTAACTTCACAGCTATTGCAGGCAACCTGCCTACAAGTGCTGCTATGATGGGGAATGTTGTTGTTTGGAAACCTGCAAATACCCAAATCTACAGTGCCAATGTGCTGATGAAAGTATTCAAAGAAGCTGGTTTGCCGGATGGCGTTATTAACCTTGTGTATGTTTCTGGTCCAGATGCGGGTGATGTGATTCTGAGCCATCCTGATTTCGCAGGGATTCACTTTACAGGAAGTACGGGTGTTTTCAGACAAATCTGGAAAACCATTGGCGATAACATAGCCAAATACCGCAGCTATCCTCGCATTGTGGGTGAAACAGGAGGTAAAGACTTTATCCTAGCCCATGAATCTGCAGATGTAGATGTACTGGTGGCAGCAATCGTACGTGGTGCTTTTGAATTTCAAGGTCAAAAGTGCTCTGCTGCCAGCCGCGTATATATCCCAAATTCCATTTGGTCTGCCGTGAAAGAAAAGTTGGTAAAAGAAATGGCAACCTTGAAAATGGGACCTACTGAAGACTTTACCAATTTTGTGAATGCAGTAATTGATGAACGTGCGTTTAACAAAATCACCTCATACATAGATCAAGCGAAAAAGGATGGCATTGAAATACTTTCAGGTGGAAATTACGACAAATCAAAAGGCTACTTTATTGAGCCTACAATATTGATGGCTCCACGCCCGGATTACACCACTATGTGCGAAGAAATATTCGGTCCTGTGCTCACCATTTACGTTTACGATGGCAAGGACTGGGACGGCATTATAAAAACGGTGGATAGCACCAGCGAGTACGCATTGACTGGCGCTGTAATTTCTCAAGATAGAAATGCAATTGCCTACGCTACGCGTGAACTCAGAAATGCTGCAGGTAATTTCTATATTAATGACAAGCCTACGGGCGCTGTTGTTGGTCAGCAGCCATTTGGCGGTGCCAGAGGCAGTGGAACCAATGATAAAGCAGGTGCGAAAGTGAACTTGCTGCGCTGGGTGAGTCAAAGAACCATTAAGGAAACCTTTACTCCGCCTAAGGATTATCGCTATCCTTTCCATCAGCCCGATTAATAGCATCGATACCCAAGCATGCGCACACTGTATACCATCGCCTTATTGGTAGCTTCAAATACATTTATGACGCTGGCTTGGTATGGACATTTGAAATGGAAAAATGCTGCACTGTTCCAAAATAAATTTGGAATAATTGGTATTGTGCTCGCCAGTTGGGGTATTGCATTTTTTGAATACCTTCTCATGGTACCAGCCAACCGCCTGGGTTCCAAAGAAACAGGCGGGAATTTGGATCTGTTCCAATTGAAAATACTGCAAGAGGTAATTGGAATTTTGGTGTTTGCTGTAGTCGTGTTGTTTCTATTTAAGGGCGAAACCATTCAATGGAAACATGCATTGGCCTTCTGTTTTATTCTTGCAGCCGTTTGGTTGGTGTATTAGTAGAACTCAGATACTCTCGATTTGACTAAAAATAACGCAATAGTTCTTGAGCCAATAAGTATTACCGTAAATAAAAAAAGGCATCTCACCGAGATGCCTTTTTTGTGTAATGTTATTGCGAATGATACTAGGGCAAAAACGGATTTGAGAACCGCTTGTCTCTAGCATAACTGTGGTCTGAAAGGGTGTTCAAGAAAGCAATTAAGGCCTCTTTTTCTTGATCAGGAATATTGAACTTCTTTGGACTTGATTTGCCGGTAGTGAAGTCAAAATCTTGGAGCATCCAGCTCAAAGATGGGTTCATTTGAATGCCGCTGCTATAGTGGTCTATTACCTCTTCCAAAGAAGTAAATCTGCCATCATGCATATATGGAGCCGACATGGCGATGTTGCGCAATGAAGGTGCTTTAAAGAAGCCTTTGTTTCCTTGTGGATCTTCTTTTGATGGGCCATCTAGGCCAATGTTTGTGAAATTCTCACTCCAACCGTTTTCTAGGACTGACGGAACACCATGGCAGCCTCCACAGTTGTATTTGTTGAAGAATAACTCCTTACCAAAATTCTCTTGTTCGGTAAAGTTGTTGAATTTTTCACGTGCATTGCCATTAAATCCTTTATCATACTTGCTATTTAAGCTTCTTAGCGAACGCATAAACTCTGATAATGCCGAGCTGATGTTGTTTTGGGTGATATTCTGTCCAAAAATTCTAGCAAATTGTTCCTGATAGTAAGGAATGCTTTTGAGTCTGGTAACGACATCTTCAACCTGTACAAACCCCATTTCAAGGTGGTTCGCAACAGGCATAAGACTTAATTCCTCTAGGCTAGATGCACGGTTTTGCCAAAATAGTACAAAGTCATTTTCAATGTTGCTCAGTGCCATGGCATTTAAACTGGTACCAGCCATTTTAAATCCTGCACTAAATGCAACGTTATCTGCAAAGCCCAATTCTTGTTTGTGGCAACTGGCACAGGCTGTGGTTCCAGATAAGCTCAAGCGCGTGTCATAAAACAGCACACGCCCCAAACCAGCTACATCATTGTTCAGTACCTTAGGGGTGAATATACTGCCAACGACACCGTTGCTCGGTACTTGGTTGTAGTTCACCGCAAACACATCTTGACGCGGCTTTAATTCATTCTGTGCGCTTACATTTTCCTTTCTGCAGGCAGTGATGGCAACCGTCACTGTGGCAAATAAAAATGCGGATTGTAACAGGGTTTTCTTTTTCATGGTTTTAGAGGTAAATGCTTAAGAATATGGAAACAGGCGCATTGACAATGAAATTGCCCGTGCGGGTTTTATTTTCGGTTGAAGAATTTGGGAAGTCAGGGTTGTCCACTTTTTCACTGGTTCTGCCGCGCGAAAAATTCAAGTTTAGTTCGGTAAACAAGCTGATTTTGTCTTGAATCATGTATTCAAAAGTGAATGCACCTGCAGCGCCCATGGATCTTCCTTTACGGGTTACTGTGGTATTATTGATAAAACCACCCCCTTTTGAGGTTGTTTTAATAATGGAACTGTTTTGATTGTAAGTAAAATCCAGTCCATAATAAAAGTTGAGCCTTTTGGTAATGCTGCGATTGAAATCAATACCGATTCTGGAATTTAATGACCAAATATCTGAATTCTGCAAAAACTGTGAAGTTTGGTTGTCTTCGTTTGTAAATGAGTAATTGCCTCCAAACCCTGCTCTGTAATTTATTTTTGAACGGTGCATGCGGTAGGTGAGGAGATAGGGGTTATTGCCTGTGAACGCAGTGCTATTCGGCGTAATGAATTGCTTTACAAATTGCGAGCAGTTAAGCCCAAGTTGATGCTTAACCTGAGCATGGGTAGACAATTGTGCACCAAGAGTAAGAATCGTAAGAAGTGCAATTTTTGCTTTCATCTGTATACAAGTATAGACAATCTGTTGTATTAAATGTTGCCCATGACAGTAAAATGTCAATAATCTGAAGTTTTAAAGTAGGGTTTGTTGTGGATTAAGTCTTTCTGACAAGATGCGGCTCACTGTGTTTTTATAGCGCTTTCCTTTGTACTGTCCAATCCAACGAATGCCTCTTGTGGCGCTGGTCAAAAAGATTTCATCTGCCGTGTTTAATGTGATTTCAGAAATGGGCTGCTCTAATACGGTATATCCATAGGCTTGTGCCAATTGAATCACAACCTTGCGCATTACACCATCTACACAGTATTCAGATAAGGGTGGTGTATTGATGAATTCGCCTGAAACCGTAAAGATATTAGAACTAATGCTTTCTGCGATGCGGCCATGATCATTGAAAATGACACAGTCATCAAAACCATTTTCTCGTGCATGAATTCCTGCCATTACATAAATGAGGGCGGAGGTCGTTTTTAATGTAGAAATGAAATTGGCATTTTTGGTCATCTCTGAATAGCTGCCCAAATGGAGTCCCTCTTTATTATAATCATACGTAGCCTCATCAATTTTTGTAATTTCGATGATGATGCTCACATTATTTGCCATAGGCGTGTAAAGTCCATCGCTTTCGCGCACTACAGTGCATCTAACCCTGGCATGTTGGATAGATTGACTTGCTGCGGTTTCTCTGATGCGGTTTCCCAGTTCTTGGGTATCAAAATTCGCTGGAAGTGTATACTTCAATAAGAGTGCACTTTTATGGATACGCGACATGTGCTTATCCAAATGCAGAATTGTTCCATGCGCCATTTTCATGCTTTCAAAAAAACCATCGCCATAGCGATAAGACCTACTCTCTGGAGTGAAAACGGGCTCTAAACCGGAGTGTATCACCCCATCAATATTGTAGACTTTACTCATGAACTGCGTTTTGAAAATGTAAAAATGATACCTTTTTCTTGCATTATCAATAAACTATCATTGATTTTGAGGATTTCGAACTGACGAACCTGCTGACCAGGTAGGTATTTTAACTGCACTGTCGTAGGTACACTGTCTCTATGTAGGCGGATAACTTGCCAAGTTCCCTGCATGTGTTTTTGAACTGATGCAATGTCGTATTTAAACGTGTTGGAAGTGAATACCAGCGAGTCGTTTTCATGCACTGCAAACACAAGTGAATCGCTTTTGCTTACGGACTGATATGTCCAAGTGCCAATGAGCTTGGTATGTGTATTTTTTGATAAAGATTGGCAGGCCGTGAAGAATAAAAACGACCCGATGATGATACCAAATTTACTTTTTACGTTTGGCAATTTCATCGCGAATTTTAGCAGCCCGGCTGTAATCTTCATCGCGAATCGCCTCTTCGAGCATGTTTTCTAGATCATCTATATTGAATGAATCAAATCCACTATGTGTTTTGCTCACAGGGATTAATTCCTCATGAATCACCCTTCCAGGCGTTTCTTCTGAAGATTCAGGTTCTTCATCATTTTCATAGCCCGCTTCATCCAGCACGGTATCAACACAATAAATAGGACATTGAAATTTTATAGCCAAGGCTATAGCATCACTGGTTCTGGAGTCAATTTCAACCCTTTCCCCTTGGCGGTCGCATATCACACGGCTAAAGAAAATGCCCTCTTGCAAATCATTGATTAGAATCTCAGAAACAGCAATATCGTAGGATTTTAATGCCGAAACAAAAAGATCATGGGTAAGCGGTCTGCTTGGCTTCATGCTTTCCAATTCCATTGCAATGGCTTGTGCTTCAAAAGCCCCAATGAGCACGGGAAGATTTCTGTTCCCATTCTTTTCACCGAGAATCAAGGTATAAGCACCATGCGAATGCGCTGGCACTATAGAAATTAATTCAAGCTCGGTTCTGTTTGTCATGAGTGGGGAATCACGCTTTGGCCGCTTTGGCCGCTTCTAGAATCTTTGGCAACACATCGAAAGCATCTCCTACGATTCCGTAATCTGCTGCTTTGAAAAATGGCGCTTCTGGATCTTTATTTATGGCAACAATAACCTTGCTGCTGCTTACACCCGCCAAATGCTGAATGGCACCTGAAATGCCAATAGCAATATATAAGTTTGGTTTAATGGTAATGCCTGTCTGTCCTACGTGCTCACTGTGTGGTCTCCAATGCATATCACTTACAGGTTTAGAACATGCAGTAGCGCCGCCTAAGATATCCGCCAATTCTTCAATCATTGACCAATTCTCTGGACCTTTCATACCGCGGCCACCTGAAATAACAACTTCAGCTTCTGTCAGTGGAATCTTGCCTGTAACTGTATTTACAGAAACAATTTCAGTGCTAGAAGATGGAACAGATCCACTGTAATTAGAAACACTCGCAGAACCACCTGTTGAAACGGTTTCAAATGAGTTTGGTGTAATTGCCAACACCTTGGTAGGCTGCGTTAATGAAACATATCCAAATGCTTTTCCTGAGAAAACGCCACGTTTTACTTTGAACCCTTCACCCGTTTCAGGATATCCGATTACGTTGGTAGCCAAGGAGGCATTCAACTTTACAGCGACTCTTCCGCTGATGGCTTTGCCTGCATATGAGTTTGAAATCACCACTACAGATGCTTGCTGTTCTTTGGCAATGTTTGCCAAAATTTCACTGTATACTTCAGCTTGAAAAGCGCCAGCTTGTGCGGTGATTACCTCTTGAGCACCATACATACCCAGCTCAGAAGCGTTATCAACGTCTCCAATTACTGCGGCAACAACGGTGTCAGAGTTTTTGGCTGCAACCTGTGCAGCGTAATTTATTGCCTCAAATGCGGCTTTCTTGAATTTTCTTTCAGATACTTCTGCGAATACTAGGATGGCCATATTAGATAACTTTTGCTTCGTTGCGTAATAGTTGAATTAAATCTCCTGCGTTTTCAGGATTGATGAGCTTTACCCCTTGCTTTGGAGCTGGTAGTTCATAAGATGCATAAGATGCACCGTTGCCAGTAGCCGCAGCTTCTACAACAGCCAATGGCTTTGTTCTTGCTGCCATAATGCCTCTCATGTTTGGAATTCTAGGTTCACACAAGTCTTTCTGAGCACTTGCTACAAAAGGCATTGATACTTTCAGTACTTCTCTTCCTCCGTCAATATCATGTTCTATCATGGCCGCATTCCCATCAATATCCAATTTGGTAACCACATTGATAGATGGCATGTTTAACATTTCTCCCAACAAGCTGCAAACCGCAGCACCATTGTAGTCAATGCTTTCTCTGCCTGTCAATATCATGTTGTAACCACCGGTTTTTGCCACTTCCGCAATTTGCGCAGCAACAAACACAGAATCCGTAGCTTCTGCATTTACACGAATGGCATCGGTAGCACCCATACTAAGTGCTTTGCGTATGCCGGGTTCGCTTTCAGGCCCTCCAACATGGATAACAGTAACTGTGCCACCTGCAGGTTCTGCAATGTCTAGTGCACGGGTCAATGCCAATTCGTCATAAGGATTGATGATGTACTGAACACCAGCGGTGTTGAATTTCGTGTCGTTGTCAGTAAAACTGATTTTAGTAGTTGTGTCGGGTACAATGCTAATGCAAACGAGTATTTTCATGAATTCTCTCCCTAAAAAAGGTGTGCAAAATTAGTCAATTTCATGAATTCCACGTAGCTCTTTCTGCGATTTATTTATATGTCTGAGATTTCTGCACCGATGTGTAAAACTAGAAGTGCGAGAAACTGGGCTACTTTTCTTTATTTGCCTTCGTGTTCTGCGCTTCATCCTAGAGCAAAGACCCAATATTATTGCAAATGAAAAATTACCATTTTATTGCCATTGGCGGCGCTGTTATGCACAATCTTGCCCTTGAGCTATTGGCTCATGGAAACCATGTTACAGGCAGTGATGACGAGATATTTGATCCTGCGAAATCCAGATTGGAGGAAGCTGGAATCATGCCACAAGAATTGGGCTGGTTCCCAGAGAAAATCAATGCTTCCATTGATGCTGTAATCCTGGGTATGCATGCTAGGGCTGAAAATCCAGAGTTGCTCAAAGCACAAGAAATGGGTCTGAAAGTGTATTCTTTTCCCGAATTCATCTTCGAGCATAGTAAAGACAAAACCCGGGTTGTGATTGGTGGCAGTCACGGTAAAACCACATCTACGGCTATGCTTATGCACGTGCTTAATTTTCACAACAAGGAATTTGACTATTTGGTGGGTTCACAACTTCCGGGATTTCAGCGCATGGTGCGCCTCAGCGATGCGCCATTGATTGTGATTGAAGGGGATGAGTATCTCACCTCTGCGTTACACCCTGTGCCCAAGTTTCATGTATATAAGCCTCATTTGGCAATGATTACGGGTGTGGCTTGGGACCATATCAATGTGTTTCCAACCTATGATAACTATGTAGACCAATTTCGCATATTTGAGAAAACCATGATACCCGGTGGAACCCTATTCTGGTTTGAAGGGGATGCGGATTTAAAACAATTGGCCACAGAGTTTACTTGCGCCAATCATTCCTATACCCAGCCCGAATATGAGCAACACGAACTTGGTGCGGTAGTTCGGGTAGAAGGAAAAGAATATCCTATGCGGTTTTTTGGTAAACACAATTTACAAAATGCCAGTGGGGTAGCTGGAATTGCGAAAGAACTGAGAATAGATGCGGATGCTTTTTGGACTGCCATGCAAACCTTTACGGGAACTGCAAAAAGATTGGAGAAAGTCCATCAGTCGGATCAGTTGACTGTTTTTCGTGACTTTGCCCATGCACCGAGTAAGGTGAAAGCAACGGTTTTAGCTGTGAAAGAGCAATATCCCAATCACCAATTTATAGCAGTTTTTGAGCTTCATACATTCAGCAGCCTGCGGACTGATTTTCTGCCAGGTTACCGTGGCGCATTATCGCCTGCTGACCATGCATTTGTGTTGTTTGATCCCCATGTTTTTGAATTGAAGAAAATGCCTATCCCTGAAGTGGGATTTATTCAAAATACCATTACGGATTGTTTAGAATTTTCAGATCCACAAGCCCTAAAGCATGCCGTAACGCAGCACCTTGATGGCAAGAAAACGGTGCTGCTGTTAATGAGTAGTGGCAATTTAGGCGGGTTAACGCCTCAAGAGTTTATTCAATAATCTCAGGTCTGCTTGCGTTCCAAATGCGGTTTAAACTCCATGCTTCTGCTTTTGCTGAAAAAAGGATTTTCGTTTTTGCCCATGTGGTCTGAAACAATTCACTGTTGCGGTAGTTTTCCAAACTCTCGGCATCTTGCCAATAGCTATAGGTAAATAGGAGGCCGGGAGTGCTTTCATGCTTATAGAGCTCGAGATGTTGGCAACCGGAAAAGTTTCGAATTTGGTCTGCTGAGTTATGGAAAACATCCAAAAAAGTGTCAACCTTTTCAGGATGGAATTGCATTTTTACGATACGAATTATCATATTTTAGTTCTGAATTTCAAGCATTACCATTTTCCCCGCTTTAAGACCGAGATATTGCTCAGCAGAGCCGCAGTTTACGCATATTTGAAGTAAATCACCCAAACCAAATATTGCCAATTTGTCGCCTTCAGGAATATCGTGATAGGAAGATGAAATTTCTGTTATTTCATCTTTAAATCCGAGTTTAAGTGCAAAACGTTTTCCATCCGTGATCTTGAGGAATTCGGCCTTGTCCATATTCAAATAAGCATTGCCATGGGAATCATTATAAAGCACAACTAAGCGCAACACATTGCCTGTAAGTGCGGCAAGGGGCATGATGAGCCTGCGTGGATTGTTTTCCGGATTCTCTTGAAATGCTGAAGTTCCGCTGCTGAGAAGGGAAACCGCTGCGGGAATCATTACATCTTCGATGATATTGCTTTTGCCAGAAGGGCGCGGTAGTTTGTAATAGTCAATAGCATCACTCCCAAGCGCCATAGGAAACAAACCATTGTCTGGACCCACAAAGTATTGGCCATGTCCAACAGCTAAAATATACTTTTCAGGAAGCTTGCTTTCTATATGCAAAGGTGCTATATGCACCGTGCCTTCTGGGAATTGCGCATAACAGAGTTTTAAGAAAATGGAAGGCGCAATAACGTCTCCAAGTTTGAAGTGTTGGTTGGAAAAAATATGGGGTAAACCAGGGAAGTGTTTATGAAACAAAAGCTGGTCCATTGTATGCTCGAGGGCATTTTTCCCATAATCGGTAATTAGATGTATGCAACCGGTGTGTTCCAATGGAGTGTATTAAGTATCTTTGTGCAAAGTAAGTAAAAAAGATAGGTTTGACAGAAAGAGTTTATACCCTTGAGATTATAAATCCACAAGTTTTTTACGGTGTGAACAACGCCCACATCAACGTGATTAAAAATAAATTTCCCAAGTTGCAATTTATTGCCCGGGGGGATGAAGTTAAGGTGCTTGGTGATGAAGCTGAATTGGAAGGCTTTGCTTCCAAAATGGAGCTGCTTGAGCAGTACTATTTGAAGCGCGGCGAATTGAATATCCACATTATCAACGAAGTATTTGGGAGCAGTCAACCTAGCAATGCCATTGCAGAAGGTCCCGAAGATGGAGATACACTTCTGATAGGTACCCGCGGACAACGAATCAAAGCGCGCACACTGAACCAGAGGGCAATGGTGAAGTCTGCCGAGAAGAATGATATCATTTTTGCCCTTGGTCCTGCAGGAACTGGGAAAACCTATACAGCAGTAGCCATTGCGGTTCGTGCGCTGCGGGATAGAGAAATACGTAAAATCATTCTTACCCGCCCAGCAGTAGAAGCGGGAGAGAATTTGGGATTTTTACCGGGTGATTTAAAAGAAAAGGTAGATCCGTACCTCCGTCCATTGTATGATGCTCTTGAAGATATGATACCTGGGGAAAAGCTCAAAAGTATGATTGAGAGCAGAACGGTTGAGGTAGCACCATTGGCCTTCATGCGTGGGCGCACCCTGGATAATTGTTATGTGATTTTGGACGAAGCTCAGAACTGCACAGAACTTCAACTTAAGATGTTTCTTACCCGTATGGGGCCTAACGCCAAGATGATTATCACGGGTGATTTGACCCAGATTGACCTACCGAGCAAGCAAAAAAGTGGCTTAAAACAAGCAGCAGCCATTTTAAAAAACATAAAAGGCATCGCCCAAATATATCTTGATACTGAGGATGTTGTACGTCATGAACTGGTGAAAGAAATCATCAAAGCGTACAATAAAACCCAAGGTGTTGAAAACCCTGATTCGAAGGAATAACGCAATAATCGTATTTTTGCATATTACTGAGTCATGAATAGCGCAGCGACAAACATGAAAGCACTCACATCAACAAACTACTTTTTCCGCAACCAGACGCAGTTTTACCGCGGTAAGGTGCGCGACGTATACACCATAAAAGACGATTTACTTGTGGTGGTGGCATGCGATAGAATTTCTGCATTTGATCATGTGCTACCTAGGAGTATTCCCTTCAAAGGTCAGGTGTTAAATGAAATAGCGTCCTTGTTTTTGGACGCAACTCAAGATATTGTTCCCAATTGGAAAATATCAACCCCAGACCCACAGGTTACTGTTGGCCATCGTTGTGATGCTATTCCTATTGAGTTTGTAGTGCGAAACTACCTCACCGGCCATGCTTGGCGCGTCTACAAAGAAGGTGGTCGCATCCTTTGCGGCAACAAACTGCCAGAAGGTTTGAAAGAGAATGACCGCTTGCCTATTCCTATTCTCACACCTGCGACCAAAGCTACAAGTGGACATGATGAAGATACTACTCTCGACGAGATTCTGAGTCGTAAGTTGGTCTCTAAAAAGCAATTGGATAATCTAGTAGGGATTGCCAATGCCCTTTTTGAACGAGGAAAACAGTATGCGGCAGATAAGGGACTCATTCTGGTAGATACCAAGTATGAGTTTGGTATGAAAGACGATAAAATATACCTCATTGATGAGGTGCATACCCCAGATAGTAGCCGCTTTTTCTACTTGGATTCTTACGATGACCTTCAGCAGCAGGGCAAACCCCAACGCCAACTTAGTAAGGAATTTGTGCGTGAATGGTTGATGGAAAATAACTTTCAAGGGTTGAAAGGTGAACTCGTACCTGATATGCCTGATGAATTTGTACAAAGTATCACAGACCGATATACTGAATTGTACACTGCCATGACTGGCAAGCAACTAAACTATAGGAATTACGTCAATATCATCGAGGACATGGAAGAAGCAATCAACCATGAACTCCTAAACTTTGAATAAACTGAAAAACATGAGAAAACTGATTTTAGCAGGCCTGTTGTTCTCCGGAGGAATGATTCAGGCGCAGCAAGTAACAACTTACGCAGGGTCCTACTATGTTGGACTAAATGGGTACTCAGGTGCTACAAGTGGTATTCCACTTCTGCAAGACAGCTTCAGCCGTCCCTACAGTATGGCTGTAGATACAAATGGTCGCTTTTGGGCTTTCGAACAGCACAACGCGTTTGTATTTGACGGCAATACAAGCCGTGTTCGTGGCGGATTTACGGGTAAGCCAGACAACCAAGATGCAGCTGGATATACAGATGCAACTGGAACTGTGGCCCGTTTTAACAATCCACATGGCAGTGCTGTATTGTTAAAAACCAATGACGTATACTTCACGGATTACGACAACAGCACCGTTCGAAAAGGTTCTAAATTTGTAAATTCAAGTAACCCAAGTGTTTTCTCTACGTTGGCGGGTAAACCAGATTTTTTTGGCGGCTATGTGGATGGAACGGTATGCGTTGATCCAAAAAATGACAACTGGGGCACAGCGCGCTTTGCAGGTCCAGAAGATATTGCCATTGCAAGTGATGGCACCATGTACATCTGCGAACAATTTAACCATACGATTCGCAAAATCAGTGGTAGTCAGGTTACTACTGTGGCAGGACTTGGTGAAACCAGCGGTGATGCAAATGGAGTAGGGACAGCTGCGCGCTTCTATGCACCTTCAGGTGTGTTTTTGGTGGATGACAATACCTTATTGGTTGCCGATAGAAATAATGGCAAAATCAAAAGTATAGATCTATCTACTAAAACCGTAACAACGGTAGTAACAGGCCTAAATATGCCTACTGATATTGTAAAAGTAAATGGTGTAATCTACATCGCAGACAGCGACTGTATACGTGCTTGGAATGGAACTACTTTATCTGTTTTCACCGGGAAGTACCAAACGCCAGGTTATGTGAATTCTACTGACCCAACCTTAGTCCGCTTTAATGAATTAACCTTGCTTTGCTATGATAGCAAAACCCAAAGTATCTATGCCGCTGACTTAGGAAATAATGTATTTAGAAAAATCACTGTATCTGCACCTCCTGTGGCTGATTTTACTGCCAATAAAACAGCAGTTTCAGTGAATGAGGTAGTAACAATTACGAGCTCTAGCAAAAACGCAACCTCTTTGGCTTGGAGTATTTCACCAAGTTCTTATACTTTGGTGAATGGCAGCAAACTAACAGACCAGAAAATCTATGTTACCTTCCAAAGTGTAGGTTCTTACACTGTAGAATTGACAGCTACCAACGCCACAGGTAACAATAAGAAGACAAAGACCAATTACATTAACGTATCTCTAATTGGTACAAATAAGCCAACCGTAGACTTTACAGCTGACTTAACGACTGTGAGCACATCAGATGTTGTTTCATTTTTAGATCAATCTACAGATAACCCACAAACTTGGGCTTGGGAATTCACACCCAACACGGTTACCTATCAGAATGGAACCACTGCCTCAGACCGTTTTCCTAAAGTGTTATTCAACGCAGCCGGTAAATACACTGTTAAGTTGACTTGCAGCAATACCAATGGCTCTAATTCAAAGACCAAAACAGATTATATCACCGTTACCGTGGCATCTACTGCAACGGTTGCTAAGCCTTCATTACACGTGTATCCAAATCCAACCAGCGCAAGCTTGTTTGTGGGCCGTGACGTTGCCGAAGCTATGGTAGTTTCAGCACAAGGAAGCATTATGAAAGCTCAAGTTCTAGAAGGAGCTATTGACGTTTCTGAATTGTCTTCAGGTGTTTACACTGTTCGAGTAGTAAATACAAAAGGCCAAACCCTAACCGCAGTATTCGTAAAAGAATAATAGTTTGGGATTGAAACAAATTGAAAATTTCAAATCGAAAAACCCGGCATTGGTCGGGTTTTTTACTTTTTTTCTGCAGCTCTTTCTTTGGTGCTGGATTGTACAATTGCTTTCGAGATTTATCTTTCTATTGCATAGAAATGAAAGTGCCCTAGGCAGTCGCTTAAGTGTGTTTTTTCCAGCAACAGTTCATGGCTTTCAACTTGACTTGGCTTGGATCAGCTATTTGATGGTGTTTAGTTTGCTTATTGTTGTTATTGCATCAGGCTTAAGATTAAAATGGCTTCCGAAAATGTGGTTTTATCTCATGTTGCCTTTGCTGTTTATCAGTTGTATCTTATCCTTTGCCGACGCAGAAATGTACCGTGTTTGGGGCGCGAAATTTAACAGTCAGGCTCTGGAGTTTATGAAGCATCCCACAGAGGCTGCTGCTTCATCCAGTGAGGCAAAAACCTTCACAATAGTGCTCTGTTCATTGCTTATAGTAGTAGTTTTGGGGCTTTGGCTGCGTAAGATATCAAAGCGGGCCAGTGAACTCGCGGATTACAGAATCGTTTCACTCTTTGCTCTTGGTATGCTGCTCTTAATTGCCCCTTGGGTGCGTGGTGGTTTGCAAACTATTCCTATTAATCAAAGCAGCGCTTACTATAGCAATAATCCATTTGAAAATGCGGCAGCCGTAAATAGCAGTTGGAATTTTTTGTATTATGTTGTCGATCAGGGGGAAGTTATTCCAGCAGAGGCCTTGAAATTTGATTTGAAAGATGAAACTGCTTTTCAACAATATAAAATAGAGGGCTTGCCCGTACCAATGGTTTCAGGTATAGAAAAGCCGAATGTTGTGGTTTTTGTGTTGGAAAGCTTTAGCAGCCATGTGAGCTCTTTTTTTGGCGATGGGTACAACTGCACACCTTTTTTTGACAGTTTGGCGCAAACAGGACTTTCATTCATCCACGCCTACGCGCAAGGAGATCGCACTGCCAAAGGATTGGCTGCCGTTTTAAGTGGATGGCCTGGACAAGCGAGTCAAACAAAGAGCATTCTTACTTTGCCAGGAAAAGCATCGCGCTTGCCTGGTATTGCCAAAGTAGTTAGAAAGGCAGGTTATAATACTTGGTTCTTTTATGGTGGTGATTTGTCTTTCGACAATATGCAGGCCTATTTGAAGAGCACGGGGTATCAACATGCCGCGGGTGAGGACGCTTTTAAGGCTGAGCAGAAAAGCGACAAGTGGGGCGCGCATGACGAATATGTGTTTTCCTTAGCGGTGGATAGTATTTCTAAATCGAAGCCCCCATTCTTTGCCACAATCCTGAGCTTAAGCAGCCATGAACCTTTTGAGATACCGGGAAAAACAAATACTGGAACGGAAACGCAAAAGTTTCTAAATTCGGTAAAATACACGGATGCCTGCTTGCGACAATTTTTCCAGAAAGCTGCCACCGCGTCATGGTATTCCAACACGATTTTTCTATTGGTGGCAGACCATGGCAGAAAAATGGGTTTGCCAGACATGGATACCTACCAACCGAAATATTATCAAGTACCTATCCTTATTTGGGGCCCCGGACTTAAAGATGAATATAAAGGCAAAAAAATAGATAGGATTGTATCTCAAACTGACATCCCACAAACCCTGATTGAAAGCATATTTAAGCTTAAGACAACAGAATTTCCCTTTAGCAGAAACATGTTTACCGCGCAACCCTCCATCAGCTTTTATCAATATTGGGATGGTTTTGGAACAGTAAGGGATAACGCACATATAGTTTGGAATAATTCTGGGGCTAAATTGACTGAAAGTGAGGGGGAAGTAGCTGAATTACTGCAAGTTGGAAAGACAGTGCAATGGAAAGCAGCAAAAATTTTCGAAAAACTTTAAAACTTGTGTAACATTTGGTCCGGTTTTAGCGTCTATTCCTCGAAAGCTTATTAAAACTTCATGAATCCCACTAATTTTGACACCGTGAAAACTACCTACAAACTACAGTTTAACAAGTGGCATCTCTTTTGGTTGCTTTTTGCCCTAAACATTGTGGGTTTTGCTGCAGCAAAAATGTATTTCCAAGGCCAGCCAGAAGGCAGTAAGGCTGAAATCGAAGCAGTTGACTTCGACAGTAAGTATGGTGCTTCTGTTAAGGGCGCCAATACTTTGGCACATTGGGGATTAGAATTGCTGCACATACTCCGAGGCCGCAATTAATTTCTGAATATTGCAAAAAGGAAAGTCACTCGCCCGGCTCCTCTATAAATTTGTACTTAAATCAAGGCTCTATCATGTAGCCTTTTGGATTGTTTACACTGCCTTTTGGGCATTGGCTGTGCAACCTGGAAAAACTCCTGCACAATGGATTGGTTATAGTGCTCTCATTTTGTTCTTTCACGGTTTGGTTGCGTACTTCAATACCTATTTTCTGGTCAATCGCTTTTTATATACCCGCCAAATAGGCTTCTATATTGTTGCCTTAGGCTTAAGTATCATATCCGTTACTTTCCCTATTTCAATTATCGTTCACCGTTTGGTAAACAATAGAGAAATTGAAAACTTGGTGTGGTCGTGGAATTTCTTTTTAATCACAGCATTGACGGTGCTGTTCTCAGTTGTGTTAATCATGGTTTTGAAACTGCTCAAGAACTGGTATCAAGAGGAACAGGAAAAAAAACAATTGATGCAACTAAACCTGCAAACAGAATTGAAATTCTTAAAGTCTCAAATCAATCCGCATTTTCTCTTTAACTCATTGAATAACCTCTATGCGCTGACCTTAATGAAGTCTGATGCTGCACCTGAGGTGGTGTTGAGATTAAGCAATATTCTAAGATATGTGCTCTATGAAACTGGAGTAGGCAAGGTGCCTTTGGAGAAAGAAATCCAATATTTGAATGATTACATCGAATTGGAGAAGATTCGTTTGGGCAATAGAGTAGATATTCGCTTTCGAACGCAAGGCAATTTGCAAGCAAAAGAAATCGAACCAATGTTATTTCTGACTTTCGTTGAGAATAGCTTTAAACACGGAGCATCTGCTGCCCTAGATAAAGGTTGGGTGGACATTGATTTGAATGTGGATCATGGGGATATACAATTTGTGATTTCCAATTCAAGGACAGAACCTCAAACCGAGAGATTGAATAATTATTCTGGTGGCATTGGCTTAGACAACTTACGCAAACGATTGGACCTTCTATATCCTGATTTATATCAGCTCGAACTCCACGATGAACCTGAACATTACACTGTAAATCTTACCTTAAAAAACGAATATCATGCCTGAACCCATCCAATGTATCTGTGTAGATGACGAGCCCCTGGCTTTGGAAGTCCTGGATAGCCTAATTTCTAGGTATCCGAATCTTAAGCTTACCCGAAAATGCTCTAATGCCCTCGAGGCAATGGAGTGGCTTAAGAGCAATCCTGTAGATGTAGTTTTTTCAGATATTAATATGCCGGGTATCACCGGAATTGATTTTGCAAAAGCAATTCAAAACAGCCAAACACTTGTTGTATTTACCACTGCGCACCAAGAGTATGCCGCTGAAGCTTTTGAAATTGAAGCCTTGGATTTTCTGCTCAAACCCATTTCTCCAGACCGCTTCGCCAAAACCATGAAGCGTATAGAAGAGTATTTTGACCTTCGTCAAAATAAAGCCAAAGACAATGTAGAATTGGAAGAAGGCCACATGTTTGTCAAAAGCGACAGCAAGCTCTTGAAAATCGCCTACAGCGAAATTCAGTATGTGGAAGCTTTTGCAGATTATGTAAAAATCTGGATTGGTGGTGACAAGCGCATCGTAACCTTACAAACCATGAAAAACATGGAAAGTGGTCTTCCTAAAGACAAGTTTATTCGCGTGCACCGCAGCTTCATTGTGGCTATTGATAAAATTGAATCCCTGCAAAGCAACTCAGTACAAATTGCGGGTAAGGAAATTCCTGTTGGCAAGAACTACAAGGATGGCCTTATGGAGCTTATCAATAATATGAATTTGTTGAGGCGCTAAACTGCGCTAGATGATTTTAAAATAGCGGTTTATTACACTGATGAAACTGCTTCCAATCGCAGCCCCAAGGAAGGCTAGGAAGATGTCTTTTTGCGCATCCCAATAATCGCCTTGTGTGCCTAAGTAGGCTGCACCTTGTGCTTTGAAAAAAATATCAGCCACAGCCCATTCAATGAGCTCGTAAAGCGCACTTACAGACAAGGTAAGCTCTATAGGTAATATCCAAGATACGGATTTGGGAAATGAAATGGCCCTGCAGAATAACTCACGAACAGGGTAGGCCAGCAAAAATCCAAAACTGAAGTGTACGATTCTATCATAATGGTTGCGTTTCCAATTGAACAAATCTTGTAATTTGTATCCCAGCGGATTTTCTGCATAGGTATATTGACTTCCGTATACATGCAGGCACAAAAACAGTGTCATAAGTACATAGGAAACATCGCTGAATGGGTAGCTGCGATAGGTTTTGACAAGAAAAAATAGTGTAATTACCGTTAGCGCATTTTCAATAAACCAGTTATTCAAATCATTGGTGTTGAGGTAAGTAACAACCCATAAAATAAGAAATAGAATCATGCATATCCATAGCCAATAATTGGACCTTGGGGGTGTGCGTGTATCAGAGCTAGAGTGGGTAAATGACATATTGAGCTGCTTTAATGGCAAGATAGGGTTTTTTACTTCATGGATAAAATTGTGAATCATGCATGCAGTAATTTAGATATATTGCAATTCTGTATGAAAAAAACCAATTATAGCGCGTTAACTGTGCTTGTGCTTGTATTCTTTTTCTGGGGATTTGTTGCAGCGAGCAATGATATCCTTATTCCTGTTTTTAAGGAAAAACTGAAGCTCGAACAGTACCAAGCACAAATGATTTCATTTGCATTTTATGTAGCCTATACTGTAGGTTCTTTGCTGTATTGGTTGGTTTCAAAATGGCGCAAACAAGATATCTTATCCGATATTGGGTATAAGAATGGAATTATTCTGGGCCTGCTGATTTCTGCCATGGGCACATTGTTATTCGTTCCCGCGGCCTCACAAGGGAGTTTTCCCTTGATGATTAGTGGTCTATTTATCGTAGGTCTGGGTTTTTCATTGCAGCAAACTGCTGCCAATCCTTTGGCGATTCAATTGGGATCCAAAGACACAGGATCGCAGCGGTTGAGTTTGGCCGGTGGAATTAATAATGTGGGCACTACACTAGGGCCTGTGCTCATTAGTTTCGCTATTTTTGGTAGCCTTTCAGCCAAATCCTCCGAAGTAAGCTCTATCGAGGCTGTAAAAACACCGTATCTCATACTGGGTGCAGCCTTTGTGCTTGTTTCCATCCTTATTTATTTTTCAAATATTCCCAATCACCTAGAATCAGACGAGACTGAAACAAATGTGGTGGAAGACAAAGCGGGGTCTGTGTTTAAATATCCTCAATTGGTCTTGGGTATGCTTGCAATATTTCTGTACGTAGGTGTGGAAGTCAGCACTGCGGCTAATTTGCCTGAGTTTATGAAGCAGCGCTTGGGGACAAGCGAAGATGCTATCTCTCCTTATGTTTCGTTGTTTTGGGCAAGTTTGATGATTGGTCGTTGGACCGCATCTATGGGTGCCTTTGGTTTTTCAGAAACGGTTCGTACGATTATGCGTCTGGTAGTGCCCTATTTGGCTTTTGCCTTGTTCTTGGTCATCAACCTTATCGCGGGTGCCGATATTCAAAATTTCCTTATCTATGCTGCCGTTATTCCATTGCTTACCATTGCTGATTATGCAAGTAAAGGCAATCCTGCACGCCAATTGCTCATCTTCTCTGCTGCGGGTATTGCGTCATTGATGGTTGGGATTTTCGCAGATGGAATGGTTTCAGTATTTGCATTTATCAGTGTAGGCTTGTTCTGCAGCACCTTGTGGCCTTGTATTTTTGCCTTGGCAATACACAAACTTGGACACAGAACTACAGAAGGAAGTGGGTTCTTGATTATGATGATTATGGGCGGTGGTTTTGTAAGCCTGCTTCAAGGTTATCTTTCAGATAAGGCATTGTTAGGCATCCAACATTCTTATTGGGTAGGCGTGGCCTGCTTCGCTTATTTGGCTTGGTATGCTTGGAAAATGATGCCTATTTGGAATGGTGCCGAGCATAAAGTAACTGCAGGCGGCGGTCACTAAAATTGCTTTTTCTGTGATAAACATCACGGAAAATGTCAATAACGAGACTTACATTGCCTAAGTGAATCAGCTCAAGAATATTCAGACCGAGGTTGATGCCTCTTACTTGTATCATGTGTTGGCCGAGCATGAGTCGGATCCCAATGTAGCCTTGGTATTTCGTGAAATGAGTGAAATTGAGGCGGGCCATGCGGCTGCTTTTCTTTCACATAAAGGCTATGCTATTTCTGAAATGCCTAAGCCTTCGTTTCGCGCAAGATTTCTTCATAAACTTGGAGGAATCATTGGATATGAATTTATACTGGGAATCCTGTTGGATACTGAGAAAAGTATTTCTTCAGCCATTGCGAATGCGCGAAAAGCCACTGATACGCAGACTTCATTGTCCGATACCTCTCACGTAGAAATTCTTAAAAACATACTCAACAACAACACACGTGTTTCGGGAAGCAGTCTCGCACGGTTTGAAAAAAGACACCGTTCTGTCGGAGGAAATGCACTGCGTGCCGCTGTGCTGGGTGGCAATGATGGTTTGGTGTCGAATTTTAGTTTGGTTATGGGCATCGCAGGTGCCAGCAGCGGTCAACAAGAAGTATTGCTCACGGGTATGGCTGGGCTCCTTGCGGGTGCCTTGTCTATGGCGCTAGGGGAATGGATAAGTGTTAAAAGCTCTCAAGAACTTTCTGAAAATCAAATGCAACTGGAGATGGAAGAGCTACTTGTGAATCCCGCCGGAGAGGAGAGGGAATTGGCGCTTATTTATATGTCAAAAGGAATTCCTGAAGCCCAGGCCAGGACAATGGCTGCTGATATTATACAACATACAGATAAGGCACATGAAGTGCTGGTCAAAGAGGAGTTGGGCATACAGCCAGAAGATTTGAAAGGCTCGGCAATGGAAGCTGCAATCACATCCTTTATCTTGTTTGCCCTTGGAGCCATCATCCCGGTGATTCCGTTCTTCTTTACAGGCGGGCTAAAGGCGGTTTTGTTTAGCGCGATTTTAAGTGCTTTAGGCCTGTTTTTAATAGGCGCATCCATTACCCTTTTTACGGGTAAAAGTGTATGGTATTCAGGGTTGCGACAAGTGCTTTTCGGACTGCTTGCAGCAGCAATTACTTATGGAATCGGATCATTAATTGGCGTAGGCCTAACCGGCTAAATCGCTTATTTTATTTCAATTTCATCGATAAAGATAAACGCATCTCCGCCATCTATATGGCCAGGATGCCAAGAAGGGAGCTTGCCGAAATTCTTTGCCTTAACCTTAATGTATCTCGTTTTTCTTTGGTTTTTTAGAAGCAATGAGTAGTCTATGACTTGTACTTCTTTAGAATCAGACGCAGTGCTGGTTTTTACAAAACCTACACTGGTAAAGTTCGTTCCATCCGAACTTACCAATACTTCCATTTGCTGTGGCATAAAAATCCAAGCATTGGCATCTTGCAAAAACCCAACCCGTACTTCAGTAAGCAATTGCATGCTCCCTACATCTAGGGTGGCTTCGAAATCCTGAGATTGATACCCTTGCCAATCTCCGGCCCTCCAATTGGTAGTTCCGCGGATTCCATCAATTAATGCCGATGCACCACCAGCGGTGTACTGCTTATTCGGAGTGGCATTTACCTTTATCTCCCAGGTGTTTTTTACTTTGTAACTGTGCGCTACCGTTACGGGACTTTTCAGGGTTTCTATATTTACATCCTTAACTGCAAAGGCGCGGATACTGCTGCTCCTGTTTATTTGGATGGGACCTTGGTACAATTTTGCATGCAAAGAATCGGAATTTAAAAAATAGAATATTCTTTCATTTTCGCGAAGCGCTTCTATGGTAATTTTGGTTTCCCCTTTGAAACTGCGAGGTGCATGAATTATCGGAGCTGCGGGTGCAATAATCATCTCAGCATCCGCAGGAATCATAAGATAATCATGTGACTCATCCTCTGGCTGACTGCTTACATAGAATTGAAGTGTGCCCCCTTGTTGCATTTCTTCATCTGAAATGTACATTCGTACTTCATTGTCGTATTTGGGAACGGCATACCAACTGCCAATACTGCGGTTCTTTGTTTCTATTTTGAACTGTTTTCCATTTTCCAATTGAATGGTAGCCTTGTCTAGCGCAGGTGTTCCAAGGGTATATTGCGGTAGACCCGGGGCGAGTTGGTAAAAGCCTAAGGCGCTTAGCACATACCAGGCACTCATTTGGCCGCAATCTTCATTGCCGATAAGTCCGTCGGGGGCCGTGGTATAAAACTCGGTACATATGGAGTGCACCAAGTGCTGCGTTCTTTCAGGTGCATAGAAATAGTTGTACATGTATGCAATGTGGTGGCTAGGCTCATTGCCATGTGCATATTGCCCTATTAAGCCTGTAATATCTGCTTGTTCGCGCCCCGTAGTTCCTGATTTTTCAGCAAACAATGCGTCTAGTTTTTGAATTGCGCCATTCATTCCACCGTGCATCGCCATAAAGTCCCTGGGGTCATGTGGCACATAGAAGGAGTATTGCCACGAATTGCCTTCTGTAAAATGGTTGTTTACCTCTCGAGGGTCAAATCCATCCATCCAATTGCCATTGAAGCGCGGACGCATGAATCCGGTTTTTGGGTCAAACAATTGGTACCAACTGTTACTTCTATTTTTGAATACAGCCGCGATTGAATCTTTTCCGAGGGATGAGGCAAATAGGGAAATGCACCAATCGTCGTAGGCGTACTCGAGTGTTTTGGATACGGATTCTGCTTCATACTCTGAAGAAATAAAACCATCCCTTTGGTAGATTCGTTTCCCGTATTTGTTTTCATTGGAGAAGGCTATCATGCCTTCCAGGGCAAGTTCAGTATCAAAATCTTGAATCCCCTTTGCAAAGGCATCGCTGATGACGCTGGCCGCGTGGTAACCAATCATACAATCCGTCTCATTGGCTGCAAGTTCCCAAAAAGGAAGCCTTCCTCCATCTTTGTACATAGCCAAAAAGGTGCGAATGAAGTCGCGTGTGCGTTTCCTGTCAATAACGGTTAGTAGCGGATGCAAGGCGCGGTAGGTGTCCCAAAGTGAAAACACGGTATAATGGGTATAGCCTTCCGCTTTGTGGATTTTCATATCCATTCCACGGTAATTTCCATTCACATCGGAAGCGGTATTGGGCTGCAAAAAACAATGGTAGAGTGCCGTGTAGAACTTTACCAGTTCACTTGGGTCTGAACTTTGTGCTTGAATCTTTCCTAGTTCATTTTCCCAAAGTTGGGTAGCAAGCTCTACCGTGCTGTCGAAATTCACCTGATTCAATTCTGCATTCAAATTGGCATTGGAACCTTCGTTATTGCAAAAAGACAAGGATACTTTCACCTCAATGGGCGCACCTTTGGTGAGGAAGGTAAAACCCACCTTACTCTTGTTTTCATGCCAGGTAGTCTTGAGAATTGGCTGCGAAAATTCAATGGTGAAATACACATATTGCTCTTTGGCCCATGCCTCACTTTTTCTATACCCTTCAATTCTATTTTTACCCACCTGTTTTATTTCATAACCCGTAAGTCTATCTCGGTGCTGCAGATCCAAAACCACAGAATTAAATCCAAGTTTATTGAAACTATACCGGTGAATTCCGCAATGCAAAGTGCTACTCAGTTCCGCAAGTATATTCCCATTATCCAGTTGAACCTTATAATATCCTGGTTTTGCCGTCTCATTGTCATGACGAAACGTGGAACCATATTCTTTAGGTTCGAATGTAGGCTTTCCGGTAACGGGCATTAGCAGTATGTCTCCATAATCACTAACCCCTGTGCCACTTAAGTGGGTGTGTGAAAAGCCATAAATAAAGGTATCAGAATAGTGATAGCCACCACAGCCGTCCCAACTTCCATCTACGCGGGTATCAGGGCTTAATTGCACCATGCCGAAAGGAACAGTGGCCCCCGGATAGGTATGGCCATGTCCGCCAGTGCCAATAAATGGATTTACGAATTGTGTGTATTGCCCAAATACGGGGAATGTGCTAAAGGTGAGAATCAATAACAGATTGCGAATTGACATTCCTGCAAAATTCGCTTTTTCCTCTCAAAGCGTCATCGTCTTTTTGCCGTGGGATTAAGTATAATCCTCAATATCGGCAACAAAAGCATCTCTGAGAAACTCCTGTATGCAAGTATCGCATAAGGTTTCCTGCGAAAAAACAGGTCCTTTACCCAAGACACCTTGTTTTTGTGATTCGATGTGAAAAGTGAATTTCTTGTCAGGGGTTTGGATGCGCTTTAATCCATTTTCTAAGAATTTGGGATCACTGAGTTGATTTATAACGCGGTATGCTGCATTTGAATTGGGCTGGGCTTCACTCACAAGTAAGGTTTCTCCCTGCTGTGAGGTAAGTCTGAAGTATACCTCAGATTGATTGCCACAAAATACCTCAAAAAGCGGATGTTTTTTCATGTGACTCAGTTGTGGTTGAAAATACCATGGGCGCGGTTCACTGCATCGTCCAACAAGGTAAGATTGATATGTGTTGGAATGCGCTTCTCATACTCAAACCACCGTATAAGCTCTTCTGTGGGTAGATTGCCAGTCAAGGTGTCAGCAGCAAAAGGACAACCTCCATAGCCCAGAATGGCGCCATCAAATCTGTGACAACCCGCCTTCAGGGCTTGCTCTGCTTTTTCAATCCACATTCCGGGGCGCGCATGAAAATGAGCTCCTGTCTCAATGTGAGGAAATTGCTGCTGCATTTGTTGGAAAAGATATGAGATGTCCTCAGTGTTGGCTTGCCCAACAGTATCTGCCAAGGAAATAACGGATACTCCAATGCCGGCTACCCGATGCGCCCACTCTAAGACTTGGTCTCTGTCGTAATCTTCACCATAGGGATTGCCAAATGCCATGCTTAGGTAAACTACCAAACGTTTGTTTTCTGCATCGGCAATGTCTTTAATGTGCTGCAAACGTGTGAAGGCTTCTTCCACGCCTGAATTGGCATTTCGCTTTTGGAAGGTTTCATTAATGGAAAATGGGAATCCCAAATCATCAATAGCATCAAAAGCAGAGGCTTCCCTTGCGCCGCGTTCATTTGCGACGATAACCAACAAACGGGTGTTGCCTTTTTCACTGCCAATTTCATCAATAATCTCTTCCGTATCCGCCATTTGTGGCACCGCAGTTGGATTTACGAAACTGCCGCAGTCCAGGGTGCCAAAACCTACTTTGAGTAGGCTTTTGAGGTAATTGATTTTTGTAAGGGTGTGTACGAACTCCGTCATGCCTTGCATGGCGTCTCTCGGACATTCAACCAAATGCAAGGAACCCATTATAGATAATCAAAAAAGTAGAGGCTAATCTTTTTGTATAAATGCGCCCGGTCTGGCCCTACCACATTGTGCTTATGGCCTGGGTATACATAGTAGTCCAAGTTGGCATTCATATTCTTTACATTCTCTTTTAAGTACATGAGACTGTGTTGCCAAACCACCACATCATCATCCGTGCCGTGTATCATCAATAGTCTGCCCTGTAAGTTACCAGCGGATTTCAAAAGATTCGCTTGGTTGTATCCCTCTGGGTTTTCACTAGGTTTATCCATATACCTTTCGGTATACATAATCTCATAGTAATTCCAATCGATTACCGGTCCTCCAGCCACGCCCACTTTAAACACTTCGGGGTGTTTGGTCATCAGTGAGGTAGTCATAAATCCGCCAAAACTCCAACCATGCACGCCAATTCTATTGCTGTCTATGTAAGGAAGTTGCTTTAATGCACTCAAGGCTCTCAATTGGTCCGTCATTTCTACATTGCCCAGCTGCCTAAATGTGGCATTTTCAAATTCCAAGCCTCGGTGGGCCGATCCACGATTGTCTGTAGTATAAACGATATAGCCGTTCTCAGCCATATAATGGAACCAAAGGTTTGCACCACCCAGCCAACTTTCAGTAATCATTTGCGCATGCGGGCCACCGTATACGTAAACAATTGCGGGATACTTGCGGTTTGGGTCAAAATTTGAAGGAAGAAATGTGCGCGTGTAAAGTGCTACACCATTCACAAAAACGGGTTCGATTTTTATTTCACCCAGTTCAAATCCTTCTATTGGGTTGGCGGATTCGAAAATGGTATTGAGCACTGTTCCATCGGTTTTATAAACAGAATAACGCAAAGGCACTTTTCTGCTTGTAAAGATGTCCATATACATACCCGCTTGTGCATTCACAAGCACATTGTGGGTGCCTGCCAAGCTTGTTATTTTTCTAGATTTATGGTCTTTGTCGCGCAGTCTTTGATAGTAGGCGTGTCTTTCTAGCGGACTTTCTTTGGTGCTTTCAAAATAAAATCCTTCACCATTTTTATCGAAACCAATAAAACGTGTTACCTCCCAATTGCCTGATGTTAATGCCTCCGCAGGCTTATTACCCGAATAAAGATACAAATGGTCAAAGCCATTTCTTTCTGAAAACCATATAAAATCACCACTGTTGTCGGGAAGAAACACGGGACCATGCTCAGGTTCCACGTATTTGCTATGTGTTTCTTCAAACATGAGTTTGTCCATCTGACCTGTAGATGCATTGTATCTGCGCAATTGCATTTTGTTCTGTTCGCGGTTTACCCAAGCTACATAAAGCAGTCCATCAGGTCCCCAAGTGATGTTGGTGAGATATTGGTCATACGGACCGGTAGTATTTAAATAAATGGTTTCTTCGGTATAGGTATTAAAGATACCAATGGTAACCGTATGGCTACTATCGCCTGCCATGGGGTAGCGAATTTGAGAAGATTTTCCGGGTTTAGATCCAATGTCGAGCAAAGGGTATTCGGTTACGCTACTTTCATCCATGCGGTAGAATGCAAGTTTGGTGCCCTCTGAATTCCAAAATAAGCCACCATTAATACCAAATTCATTTCGGTGCACAGATTGTCCGTATACAATACCGTTGCCGCCATCTTCAGTGATTTTGCGGCTTCCATAGGCACTATGAATGTACAGATTACTATTCTCTACCGTTGCGATATTCAAAGAAGCTGGAGATACTTCTATCGCCTCTACAGCGGCTCCTGTTTTGCGTTTTAATACGGCGCTTTTAGCAGGCACATTGTAAAGAAACATTTTATTGCCAGCCATGAACCAAAGGCTTGTTTCATCCTTCCAAGTCACTGCGGGAACGGCGCGAACCCGCGCATCATCGAGGGCTAAGGTTTCATTCAGTTGGGCAACCGTGAAAATGGTATCGTTCTTTTTACTGTAGGGGTCTGTGGCAACTAAGGCTTCCCCAACTACTTGACTAAATTTATGGCTATTGGGAATCCACTGCACACCGCTTAAGCGCTGAGGAAAGTACTTTCTGTTAAAGCAATCCTCAATGGTAAGTTGCTTCTGCGCCTGTATGGAGGGGAATAACCCGAGAAATAAAATAGCGCCAGTGAAAAGGTGTTTGTTGCTCATTTTGTGAATCCAAATAGTAAGTGCAAATTTGCCACCAAATTTACCATAATGCAAAACGCATCTCAAATCATTGAAGAAGCCTGGAATAACAGGGAGTTATTGAAAGATAGTCAAACACTTAGCGCCATTGAATGGGTGATTGAGGAAGTAGATAAGGGCCGTTTGCGCACTGCAGAGCCAACAGAAAACGGTTGGAAAGTGAATGATTGGGTGAAAAAAGCGGTGATTTTATATTTCCCAACACGTCAAATGGAAACCCTACATGCAGGTCCTATGGAATTTCATGATAAAATGAAGTTGAAGTCTGGCTATCAAGAGTTAGGTATTCGCGTAGTGCCGCACGCAGTGGCCCGTTATGGTGCTTTTATTGCCCCTGGTGTTATCCTTATGCCATCCTATGTGAATATTGGTGCTTATGTTGATTCCGGAACTATGGTTGATACTTGGGCTACAGTAGGAAGCTGCGCGCAAATTGGTAAAAATGTACACCTAAGCGGTGGTGTAGGTATTGGTGGTGTGCTAGAACCTGTTCAAGCAGCGCCCGTGATTATTGAAGACGATTGTTTTGTTGGTTCTCGTTGCATCGTAGTAGAAGGGGTGAGGGTGGGTAAGGAAGCCGTTCTAGGTGCAGGTGTTACGCTTACTATGAGCACAAAAATTATGGATGCCAACACGGGTCAAGAATTGGAACGTGGTGTGATTCCACCCAGAAGTGTGGTCATTCCCGGTAACATGAAAAAAGAATTTGCAGGGGGAGAGTTTTACGTGCCTTGCGCCTTAATCATCGGACAAAGAAAACCAAGCACAGATACAAAAACCAGCTTGAATGACGCCCTGCGTGAATTTAACGTTGCTGTATAATGCGCATAGGGTTTGATGCCAAACGCTACTTTTTTAACCGCACCGG
>JBEIRK010000182.1:0-3788 GCA_040376005.1 Flavobacteriales bacterium | reverse complement strand
CAGAACAACTGCCTGGAATTGGACTGTCAATTGCGGCAGGTTTCTTAATTTCGCTGCTTATGGCGGTAATGAGTGCCCTCGCAGCGCACCAGCAAGTAAAACAGTTGGCTAAATAACATGAATACCATAAAACTCAATACGTTTCAAAATGGCTGGTATCAGCCCGGTGGCAAAGCCTTGAGCCGCGTATTGTGGTATATATGCAATGCATTACTCATGAAAAGCGGATTGCCCGGCAGCAGCTGGCGTGCCTTCTTATTGCGCGTTTTTGGCGCTACTGTTGGAAAGTCTGTGGTTATAAAACCGAGAGTATCTATAAAATATCCCTGGCGCTTGCAGGTAGGCGATTATACATGGATTGGCGAAGGCTGCTGGATAGACAACCTTGGGAATGTTGCTATTGGAGCCCACTGCTGTCTTTCGCAAGGTTCTATGTTGCTTTGCGGCAATCACAACTATAAAAAAACCACCTTTGATTTGATGGTGGGTGAAATTACCCTAGAAGATGGCGTATGGATTGGCGCACAAGCCCTCGTAGCTCCAGGTATCACTTGCCACAACCACAGCATACTCACTGCAGGAAGTATTGCTACCAAAAACCTAGATGCCTATGGAATTTATACAGGAAATCCCGCGGTGAAAGTGCGTGAAAGGAATATTGAGGAGTGAAGATTTCTGTAATAACTGTTTCATACAATGCCGCCGCCACAATAGAACAAACCATTCAGAGTGTGTTGGCGCAAAGCTATAAGAATGTTGAATATATCGTCATCGACGGCGCTTCTTCAGACAATACGCTGCAGATTATTGAAAAATACAAATCAGGTATTGTGCATGTTGTTTCTGAAAAAGACGGCGGCATCTACGATGCCATGAACAAAGGCATTGCACTGGCAACGGGCGATATCGTTGGCATTTTAAATAGTGATGACCTGTATCATAATGAGAATGTTCTTTCATTTATAGCCTCACAATTTGAAAATAGCAGCACGGATTGTGTGTGCACAGATGTAGAAATATTCTCGGAAACCCCAAGTCAGGTATTGCGTTACTACAATTGCCGTAGATGGAAACCTTGGATGTTTCGCATTGGCCATCAACCGCCACATCCCGGATTTTTTTTGCGTAGGAAATTATATACCGAACTCGGGAATTTTAATACCCAATATCGCTTGGCTGCCGATTTCGACTTTCTCTTGCGCTGCATTCTCAAAAACAATAAAGTTACGCAGTACATCAACTATGTTTCTGTGAGTATGCGCAGCGGTGGCGCAAGCCAAAAGAGCTTTAAAAATATTCAACGTGCCAACCGAGAAGTGCACCTTTCCCTCAAGCGCAATGGGTATTTCAGCTTGCCCCTATTCATTTGGCTAAAATATCCACTGAAAGTTTTTCAGTTCTTCCTGAAATAGGCTATTTCACAGCGAAAATCAGCATCGTAATTACAGCGATTAACGCAACTCCCCATTTCAATTTTACGGGGGTTGTTCCCCGCGCAGGAACATAGAATGATGGTTCTAGTTGATAGCCGTCTCTGAAACGACGTATTTGCAATACATATACCCTCCTTGAATATACCGTTTTGCCATTCTCAACGGCCGCATTCACTCTAGGCATGGAGTTTAAAATCTGACGAATTTCGTAGCACAATTGAAAATTGAAACATTGTTCTACTTGAACACTGTCTATATACCCAGAGTCTGTAATGTAGAATTCAAATACAACTGTTTCCCCATTTCGATCTACCGGAGGCTTGTTAAATCCTAAGGTTTGCAGCCTATCCTCTAGGTAGCGGTAAAACCCCCAATCATCGCCAGGAAACCAAGGTTGGGTTGTGTCTTGAGCCTGCAGCATGCCTGCCGCACAACTCAACAACAACAAACACCAGCGACGTATCATTCAACGATGACAAAAGTACCGCTGCCAGAAGCATGGGCACCTTCCACTTTCAAGAAGTAGGTTCCAGGCATCCAATTTTGGTGTAAACGCAGCGCACCATCTTCGAGTTTTCCTTGACCTACAAGCATTCCCGAAACGGTGTATACCTCATAACGAAGTCCTGCACCTTCTATACCTTGCACCACAAGTGAAGAACCTGCTGTTGCTGGTACAGGGTACAACTGCAAGCCTTGTGAACTTAGGTCTGCAAGCCCTGTGTGGTCTATATTCACTGGAATATCTGCAGTGTCCTTGCACCCATTGCTAGAAGAGGTTGCAATCATTCGCACTGTATATTGTCCTGCATTGGCATATTGGTGTGCATAGGGTGCACCTGTTGATTTGGTGCCATCTCCCCATTCCCAAGCGATAGTCATGCCCGCTGTTGTAATTGGAGTGCAAACCAATCTATGTTTCCACTGCAAGGTCCAAGTAAATCCAGCAGTTGGTCTTGGCTTTACAGCGATAGAAAGTGGCGTTTTCTCAGAAATACATCCCTTGTTTTCGGTTTGATAATAGTAGGTAACCCCGCCCAGTAATAAGCCTGTATTCACGCTTTTACCCGTAAAAAATGGATTCGCATCCAAGGGGTCGTAATACCAATTTACCTTACCCTGAGAGATTTGTACGGTCATTACACCCGCCGCTTTCGAACACACCGCATTGGCAACTACTGAGCTCGGCACTGGGGCAGAATTAACCACTACATACACCGGCGTGAATCCAGGACTTACACATTGTTCCTCTGACGACTGAATATAGAGGATACTATCCCTGCTGGGTTGGTTTATCGTAGGTTCATATCCCTCAAATATTTTTTCTTTTCCACCCGCGTCACCATACCAACTTAGGGTACCCCAATCTGAATAAGCAACAGGAAAAGCATCTTCTCCTTTGCAAACCGTGTCATTACCTAAGTAATTGATGTTTGGGTAATCGTATGCATGCACAATCACTTCGGTGCGTCCACTGCCACAGACTCCATTCCAGGTTTCTACGTAATATGCGAAATCTCCGCGTTTGTTTAGCGATACAAATAAGGAATCACCGCGATGTATAGGCACACCCCCTGTGCCGGTTGAGAACCAGCGAATGGTGTCCGATCCTGACTGATAAGCTCCAATATGAAGGCTCGTTGCGGGGCGCAAACACACAAACGTATCCATGATGACTTTAGGCAATGCAGGTGCAAAGTTGTTACCCACAGAAGCCTTAACACCCACACGTCCTCCTTTATTCAAACACCCATTATTGTTGGCCTGAACAAAAAAACCAGTATCCGAATACAGTTTATCACTTTGGAAATTCAAACCGGTAAAGAGCATCAGTCCGCCCACCTTGTCCTTATACCACTCAATTCTACCAGCAGAACTGCTTGCACTAAGATTGGCAATAGCACCCGAACAAATACTGTCGTTTTTAACAATTGGATCTTGGGGATATGCACTTACTACGAAGTCATAGCGGGTAAAGGCCGATTTACATCCTCCATTGTCTGCCTGTATATAGAAGGTGTCATTGAGCTGCGCATTCTTTATTTCAAGGCTATTGCCTGTATAAAAAGGTGAAGGATCGCTTTGCTTGCGGTACCATTTGTAAACAACCCCTGTTTCAGTAACGACATTTAACAAGAGGGTATCGCCTTTACACGCCGCCCGAGAAGGCTTGATAGAAGGCTTATTCGGTTTGAAATACACCGTTTTAATGGCAGTATCGTAGCAAATACCTCCACTAAAACCGTACAACACCGAGATGAGGCGAACTTCAAAATTCTTCTTTACAAAAGGCTTGTAAAAACCATCTACTACATAATACTGGGCTGCACTGCCATCATAGCTCCAACGTTGGGT
>JBEIRK010000180.1:0-3949 GCA_040376005.1 Flavobacteriales bacterium | reverse complement strand
GGGATGTTTAATTTTCGCAGGCGCTTCTTCCACGCTGCTTCATAAATGGCATAGGTTGCTTCGCTGGCGAAGCCGAGGGCGCGCAATACCTTATAAGGGCGGTTGTTGAGAATGTCAAACTGAGACATTTCGTACACCTGCATACCCGTAGAACTAATGTGCAAAGCATCTAATGCATCTTTTTCTGAATAATAGTACAAATCTGGTGTAACAATGGCCATGCTGGATTGCCTATTTCGGTCTTCAAAAACATAAATACTTGCCACCTTGGCTGCGGTTTTTAAGGAAAATATGGAAAGCAAATTCCCATCGGATAATACATATAATGAATTGCCTGAAACCTTCAGGGATTTAATGCCCGCGCCCGCGGCCGAGAAGGGTTGTAGTGCTAGGGTAGATGCGTCGAGTTTGAAAATATTGCCATTTTTGCAACCTATATACAGGCAGTTTTCTGTTTCGTTGAATGATGCGGCTTCCACGAAACTCCCTGTAATCAAGCGCTGCACAACAAATTTATTTTGGGCAGCATCATAAATAAAAAATGAATTCAAATCGGTGTACAGGATCCAATCTTTATGAAAAAAACTGACAAAAAAATAGTTGGATACATAGTCGCCTTTAATCCTGTATCCGGGCGTCTTAGATATTTCAGATTCTATTTTTTCTTTGGAAATCAGCTCTGATTTGTGTGTATTGAGGTCGTATAAAAGAAATTCTTCTTTATCCGTTTTGTCTCGCTTACTCAGTGTAAATGCCAGTGTATGCGCATTGTAATTGTGCAGCTGTTTTGCAAAGACATTTTTATAGGTTTGGAGTATTACTAAGTTTTTAGCATTGACCAAGTACCACTGCTCTTTGTACTCAAAATGAAAAATGGAATCGTTTGCGATGCTTGGATAAATATGATAAGACCAATCATATTCCCCGTGCTTGAAACCGAGTTTTTCCCATAAGGGATTGTCTGTTCCGTCATCATATATACGTTGCCCACAAAAGGAGGTGTTGTATAGAGATTCCGTTTTCAAATTTTTTAAATTGATATTAAAATCTGCACCATAAAAGGATTCAATATTCAGGATATGGTTGTGGATGTCGAATTGGAAAACATCTGCACTTCTTTGTAGCAGTATGGCTGCGAAGGGCGTTTTCAGGAATGTGGACTTGTCTAAGTTGTGTGTACGCGGCTGGGTTGCTTTTAGTATTGTATATTCACCACTGCGCCAATGGAGTGCGTTATAGGGTATCTCCGCACCGCCAAGGGGGTTAAATACGATGTGTTCTCCATTGGCGTCAAATGAAATCTTGCCAATATGCGAATAGGTATTCGAGCCTAAAAATACTTGGGTTTCGTATTGTTGACCTCTCTTGTTTGCAATATCGTAGACCACGATTTTATCCAGGCTTTTGTATGATGAATTGTTGTATTCAAAAGAGAAAGCCACATAGCGGCCCGAAGTATGCATGCAGGCTTCCGTGATTTCCAATGGGAAATTGAATTTCTTTATAATATTGCCACTGGAGATTTGAAACACATAGGCAATATTGCCATCGGAATATAAGCCAAAAGAGGCGCTTGAATCGGTATAAACAGGTTTTAAATATGCCTCACTGTGATACTCAAAATTTTGGTTAATGATGATTTCGGTTTTAACCGTATCTGCAGCGGTAATAAACTCCATGTCGGTGCGTTCTTTTTCCTCCTCCATGGCAGCCGCATGGGCTATTGCCGCTTCTCTTCTTACAATAGTTTCTTTTTCTAATAGTTTAAAATCAAAGCGAGATACTTGGGACTCCGTACTGGAAATAAATGTCAGCACAGCTATGGAAGTAGAGTCTAGGGGAGTGTAATTGTTGAAATTCAGCGCAGGCAAATTGAAAAAATATTCCGACAGGGTTTCTTTAGCCACATAATTATAACAGCACAGCCTTCCACTCTCATTTTGGTACACCACATAAGGACTATTAGGCAGACACTTAAACTGGCCTATAATGCTGTTGGCGCATTGGATTTTATGTTTCTCTTTTGTAGCAAGGTTTGCGATGTAAATGGTGCCGCCCTCACCCGTGTAAAGGAGATGGTTGTTGTGGATTTCTATGCGGGTAATGGCATTTTTTGAGTTGGTGTCTTCATAGGCAAGGGTATAATCAGGATGGAGGACAAGTACTTTTCCTGAGTTAAATCCCAATGCGGTTCGTTTGTTCGGGTCTATAGACCAAGCAGAGATGGGGTCTTTTTTAAACTCCATGTACAGGCTGTCACTGTAGTTGACAACGGTACTCAGATTAACCCAGTAATTTATAGAATCTAAGGTAACCCACTGTTGCTGCACCAAGGTGCTTTTGCTTTGTAAATGTATGCCACCGCTGCTCAGGAAATAATCGGGTGGATAGAGAGCCTCAATGCTTTCTTTTTGAAAACTAATTTTGATATTCCAAATCGGTAAGCGCCCGAAATTGTAGAGATATTCGGTTTCGAAATTGGGGTTTACAATGATTTCTTGTTTCAAAGAATCAAATAAAACCACATCGTATACCGCACTGATGATGTAAGGGACGTGTACATTCTTTAGAATCTTTTGTTTAGAAATCGAAACCAAGGCAATCTCTTGGGGAAATGAAAGTATGAGCTGGTCATTTGTAAATCCCGGACCTACGTATAGTATATTTTTCTCGGATGTGAAAAGAGGAGTAAGCTTGGAATTGTTCTGCGCCCGAAGGGCACCGAGGGATCCTACACACAGCGCCATAAGCAATGCCGTGTATTTCAACTTTGAGTATATGCCTAGCATGGGGATATGCAAGTATACAATACTCGGTGGCGGTGTGCAAACTGCTAAAAGAGTAGATTTTAACGGCAAAGAGAGTATTCACCAGCTTGCCATGTTCAGAATGCGCTGGTGTTCGGCGTAGTTGGTTCCCAAATTACATGGAGCTCAGAATGCTGCGAGTTTACACTTGCTGTTATTGAACTAAAAACGAGAATCGAATGTCATGTTTAGCCGATTCCCCATTCAAAAGCGCTTTTCTATGTGCTGTTTGTGCCAAGTCCAAAAAATGATTTGGGTCAAAGACTATAGGGTTATTCTCGAATGTCATGTTGCAAACCCATCCTGTTTTTGGGCAACTTGCGCCAGGCGTAGAATTGCCATAACAGCGAATTAAGTCTGATGTGAGTATGAATGCGCCTTTTTCTTTTCAAATAATATTAATGGTGTCTTCAACTTTAAATTCTGAATTGTAGTTGAATTGCTTAATCCCAAAATCCATAACATCGGATGTCGTATTAAAGAAGTAATTAACAGTTGATTGGACTTTAAAACTTTTCCAACCCAACCCGTACCTAGAGCTATCCGTAATGTTGTAAATGAGGATATAGGGGTTGATTGGATACTTTGAAATGTCTATGAGTTCATTGGAATTCTTAGCAGGCATATTCTTCAGATTGAAGGAAATATAAAGTTTAATTGTGTCCCCAACATTAAATGTGTCTTGGGAAGCGTTTCTCTTTACAGGCACCCCGAGTTTATAAATGGGGTGGTCATTACAAGTGTTGTTGCACTGACATAACATAGGCAGCGAAAGAAGTAAGAAAAGTCTAAATAGAATGCCAATGATTTTGCCTTTCATAGCTGTTAAACAGTTTGTGTTTCGCACTTTGAAGTTTTGATGTTTATTCAAACTATACGTCTCACAAGGTGATTAATGATGAATAAAAGTATAGAAACCTGGAGTGTTATTAAGGCGAGACATTGATGCAATAATTGAAGTCATAGTTTTTTGCATGATTGTGGAAACCTAGAGCAAAGTCTTTTAGTTTTATATTGTTGGTAATAAAGCTATCTGCATTATTCAAAGTAAAGCTCTGATTTGACTTTATTCTTACTGAATAGTCTGTGCCTTTGCACTTCCCTGAGAAATAATTGTTCTCAGTTGAGTTGTGCTTGCTGGT
>JBEIRK010000248.1:0-1758 GCA_040376005.1 Flavobacteriales bacterium | reverse complement strand
GTGCTGAATATTTCGCATGGCCATTCTGCCGTGCGCTTGGAAGTAGTAGACCGCTTGTTGTGGTTTTACAACCATGGCTATACGCCGGTGGTGCATTCTCAGGGTTCCTTAGGTGCCAGTGGCGATTTGGCTCCCCTTGCAGAAATGTGTTTGCCGCTGTTGGGACAGGGTTCACTCCATCACAGCAGCGAAGGTACCCAGCCTGCCGATGTGGTCTTGAAGGCACACGGACTCCACGCCTTGGTATTGGAGCCCAAAGAGGCCTTGGCCTTGATCAATGGCACGCAATTTATGTTGGCCCATGCCGTGCAGGTGTATGACACCGCGCAGGCGATAATGAAACATGCAGTGCATGTTGCCGCCATAAGTGCAGATGTATACCTCTGTCGCAGAGAGCCGTTTTTCCCACAATTACACGCGGTACGCCCACACCCAGGGCAGGTGGCTGTGGCGGCCCAAATGCTCGAATTATTGAAAGGAAGTCCTTTGGAAGCCCTCCCGAGGCCTGCGGTGCAAGATCCCTATAGTTTCCGCTGCATACCCCAGGTGCACGGCGCCAGCGCCGATGCCTTGCACTACTGTTTTGGTGTTTGGGAAACCGAGCTCAACAGCGTAACCGACAATCCTATCGTATTTGAAGAAGACAATCTCATCCTCAGCGGGGGCAATTTTCATGGGCAGCCCTTGGCGCTAACCTTGGATTATGCGGCCATGGCTTTGGCAGAATTGGCTTCCATTTCCGAACGCCGCATTTATTTGCTCATCAGCGGACAGCGCGGCTTGCCGCCTTTCCTTTCTCCCAATCCGGGAACAGACAGTGGGTATATGATAGCCCAGTACAGTGCGGCTGCTGCGGTAAGTCAGAACAAGCAGTTGTGCACGCCCGCATCGGTAGACAGCATAGTGAGCAGCAATGGGCAAGAAGACCATGTGAGCATGGGTGCCAATGCAGCCATAAAGTGTTTGCAGGTAGTGGCCAATGTGAAACAGGTGTTGGCAACCGAATTTTTGTGTGCCGCCCAGGCGGCCAGCTTTAGGGAAGGCAGTATGTTTGCCTCAGGTCAAACTTTGGTGCAGGCCTTAAGCCTGCCGCAGGATGCGCATTTCCACGACCCTATGTGGTTGTTGGAAGAACGCACTGCGAAGGTGTTGTTTGAGTGATATTGAGGACTTCGGTTAACCCGCTTCAGCGGTTTTATACTTTGATTTTTTACAACTAACGTTTATATTGCATTTGAAATAATACGCTATGCAGTAGCGCCTATACAACCCCTAGTGGATGGATAAGCGCTATAAAGTAGCGCCAATAAATAAGTTATAGCACATTTTAAATGACAACACAATTCCAAATAAACGACCCCTCATTAGAATCTCAATGGAGAGCTATTATTCTATTTGGAAAAAACTCAGCGACATACAAATTTGCATTTGCTAAATCATTACTCGGATTAATCGAACAAGAAAAAACAAAAATATCGCTTGATGAATTAGCAATACCATTTGCGAATTCAATAGTGGAGCATTTAAAAAAAAGTGACAAACAAGGCAATGCCGGTTCGAGTAAGTTTTTAGAAGGTTGCAGAAGCTACATCAATGAAAAAATTACAAAAGAAGACCTTTACAGTTTAACCGAAAAATATGGTTTTGTTAATGTGGTTGACGCTTTCCAAAACGTTAATGGCGGAACAATTCCTAATGCATTTTATGAAAAAAATTATAGTCAAGGCAAAAAAGAAATAGTAGTTACCGACAATTTAT
>JBEIRK010000206.1:0-2785 GCA_040376005.1 Flavobacteriales bacterium | reverse complement strand
TGTTATCCCGGGAATTTATTTCATTGAACCGCAGCTATTTCCTTTTACCTGGGGCTTACCTGCATTCAGAGATTTCTTTTACCCTGTTCTTGCTTTTTTAATTATGTTGCAGATGCTGAATGAGCAAAAAGAAAGAGAAATGGACGCGATTTTTACGCTTGGAGTGTCCAAAGCTACAGCGGATCAAGAGATTGAAAAAAACAAGCAACAGCATGTATTTTTAGGAATGCTTTTGCATGAAATTAAAACGCCCTTGAGTGTCATTAAATTTGGTGCTGAATCTTTGAAAAATGGACAGGCTGATCATGCCAAGAATCAAGTGTGGGCAGCTCGAGTAGACAATGCTGCAGACACTATCAACCACATTTTGAACCAATGCTTATTGGCTGATAAATTTGAATTTGGGCTGTCAAGTTATCAAGAGGAAGAAGTAAATTTGCATGCTGAATTTTCACAAATCGTGGAGCGAGTAGGCTATTTGAACCCTGCCTACCCAGAAAGAATTCATTGGGAGTTTTGTGAAGGCTTGCCTATTGATACCCAGTTGTATGTTGATCCAATCTTTTTGCGTTCAATTTTAGAAAATTTAATTTCAAATGCGCTGAAGTATTCTGCTGCTAATTCAAGAATCTATTTAGCAGTGAGTCAGAGTACCTTGGGTAGTAAGCCCATGTTTGAGTTCCAAATTAAAAATCAAATAGGTAAAGTAGGTCCACCTCAAATAGATAAGATTTTTGCCCGCTACTATAGGGCCGAAGAAGCCAAAGGCTACTCAGGCACTGGACTTGGACTCTGGCTAGCCAATGAGCAAGCAAAAGCCATGAGCGCGAGCATTCGTTGTGAATTTGACAACATCTGGACCATCTTTACATTGCAAATTCCCAATTTGAATGAAGTCAAATGAACCATTTAGCCGATATCCTCATTGTTGAAGACAATTACGCTTTGCGCGAATCCTTATCTGATTATTTGGAGGGTGAAGGATTTAGCCTTAGATGCGTAGACGATGGAGAAGAACTGAATGCAGCCCTGTCCAAGCGGGCATGCGATGTTTTAGTCCTTGATTTAAATCTTCCCAATGAAGATGGTATTTCTATCGCAAAAAGGATCCGCAATGCTTATCCCAAAATGGGTATCGTTATCCTGACTGCTCGCGTTCAAGGCATTGACAGAACACAAAGCTATGAAAGTGGTGCCGATATCTACTTGACCAAGCCTGTTTCGCCAAGTGAGTTAAAAACAGTCGTACTTAACTTGAGTCGCCGCATTGATCACGTAGAGGAACAAGGTCAATGGATTTTTCATCCCAAAACTTTTTTATTGACTTCGCCTAATGCTCAAACGCTCAAATTTACTGCGACTGAAAGTTCTGTCTTTTTAGAATTAGTTGTTGCTGGAGGCTTACTACCTCTTCACAGACTTATTCAACGATTTGGTGAAATTGACTCAACAGATGAACTCAATAAAGTTCGCTTTGAAAAAATAATCAGCCGGATACGATCAAAAATCAAACCTTTTGCTCAAGAAGAAATCACCATTCAATCTGTTTACAAACAAGGCTACCAATTGATGTTGCCAGTGACTGTTAACGGCGAATAATCAAAGCAACAGATTGATATTGCAGTCCCTTTATCAAAAGTTTTTCGATCCCCACCACCACCAACTGTCGCGTAACACGACACCGGATGACCACTTCTAACCACGAGCACGGTAGACCCGCCGAAACCAAACCTGCCACAGCAATTCATGCGCATAGTTTGTCCTTTTCAAGGACATCCTTAAAGACCCCAAACTTTGTTCAAAATTTCTGACCAAGACACTGGAAGTGTTGGTCGATAAATCAGGTATTTCACAAGGGGTCATGAGGCTCAAGACTGAGAGCATATTTTTTTGTGGTTTGCTAAATTTATCTTGCCTTGTAAGCCAAATCCATAATGAGCTGTGTCTGAGTAACCACTGCACACAATTTACCTTGGTCGTTTTTTATCATTGTTTGCCATACCATCGTGGTTCTGCCCCTATGTAAGGCAATACTTTCACCTACCACAAGTGATCCAGATTTGGCGCCAGCAATGAACTTTGTGCTTGAGTCTGTTGTCGTTGTTCTTTGCCCATCACTCAAATTCAATAGTGTTCCAACAGCCCCCAGGGTGTCAGCGAAAGCCATGTAAGCGCCTCCATGCATTATGTCGCCTGAAGTGCATAAGTCTGGTCGAACATTGAGCTCGGCTACAACTCTGTCTAACTCTATGACTTTGAATTCGATGCCCATTAGACCAGGAAATAATGGCGCAATAATTTTCTGTATTGAAGCAAGATTTAGCATGAAATAAGCCTCTCGAAAGCAAAAAACTGCATTTTCTAAGTTAACACTTTAGGGCGATGTTTATGTTCTTCGCCTTAAGGTAGCAAGATCACATCACCTTTTGTATCGTTACATACTTTTCCCGCGATATCAATCGCCACTTCACTTTCAAGCATCTAGCCAATGTGCAGTAGCTAGACCCTCATCAAATGTCGTATAAAACGACACCGAATGACCAAGTCAAACCACGAGCACGGAAGACCCGCAGAACTCAATGCTGACACAGCAATTCATGCGCTCCGCCCGAATACCCAATCAGCAAGCAAATTGGCAAGGTCACAAACTTTATTCAAAAGTTCTAACAATTGAACCCAATTCGTTTGCTCAGTAAATGTTCTTTATTCGGCAAGGGTGCTCGATTGCACCTTTGTTCTGCCATCGTCCTCTTATTGTGCGGCGCAGCATCCGCATGTTAGTAAG
>JBEIRK010000218.1:0-2408 GCA_040376005.1 Flavobacteriales bacterium | reverse complement strand
CATCGGTATTGGGCAAACTGCGTATCACGATAGCTTGGGCAGCGTGCTGGGGCAATTGGGATGCTATGGAAGTGCCGATTACGGCTTGTCCGTCTACCTCTTCAAAGGCCACGGTAATAAGATCTGCCGTATAAAAGCCCGCTTCAATGCAAACTGCAACCGACTGGTGTTCGGCAGTGATATGTCCGAAGCACTCGGTATGTGTGGTGTTGCCATGGGCACAAAAACGAATGATGTCGCAGTTGGCACCGCTGCCCTTGGCTACGCTTCCCGTAAAATCTCCCACCACGATGGGCGAAACCTCGCAAACCGGGATTCCAAAAGCCTCTGGATTGTCCCCACCGGGCCCAAACGACAGCGAAATATCGATAGCCTCGTTTAGCTGCGCCTGAAATTGTTGGTTATGGTGCTGTAGAATGACTTGCACAGGGCAAATATAGAATGAAGATGCAGTATCTTATCCATTTACTGCCTCGGCCAATTGTTTCAGGTAGGTTTCGTGCGGAATTTCATAGGCACCGAATTGCAGCAGATGGGGATTCAGATATTGGGTATCCAGCAATTTGTAATTATTTCTGCGCAGGGTTTCTACCAAAAACATGAGGGCAATTTTACTGGCATCGCGCACCTTGAAAAACATGCTTTCGCCGAAGAAGGCACGGCCAATGGCTACGCCATAGAGTCCGCCTACCAATTCCCCATCTTGCCAGGTTTCAAAGCTGTGGGCAAATCCTTTGTGGTGCAGGGCAATGTAGGCATCGATAATTTCATCAGAAATCCATGTGTCTTCGCTGCGCAGCTCGGAACAGTGGCGTATTACCGATTCAAAATCCTTGTTGACATGTAAGTCGAACTTATCTTGCCGGTAGAGCCTAGCTAGATTTTTAGAAACCTTGAAACGCTTGTCCAGCGGGATGACTCCTCTTACCGCAGGGGTGTGCCAATATATGGCATTCCCACTGTCGGGGTGCGCCATAGGGAAGGCGCCTGCCATATATGCCTGCAATAAGATTTCAGGAGTTAAAAACATCCTGCAAAAATGCAATTAAAATGCATAGTTTGTTGTTTTTTTGCAGCAGTAATGAGCAAGAACAAAACCGAAAAGTTCATCGAGTTTGACAATTTTGAGAATACACTGGATTTTAATTCGGATACCAAAGGCCGTTGGCATGAAATTTTTGGCAATCAGAATCCCATCGTTGTAGAACTCGCCTGCGGCAAAGGCGACTATGCCATAGGCATGGCGCGCATGTTTCCCGATAAGAACTTTATAGGTATTGACATTAAAGGAAATCGCTTGTGGCGTGGCGCCAAAACTGCCATTGAAGACAAGCTAGATCATGTGCGTTTCTTGCGCATTCAAATTGATTATTTGGAAAAGCACTTTGCCCCTGACGAGATCTCTGAAATCTGGATTACCTTTCCTGATCCGCAGCCTGCCAAGGCGCGCAAGCGTTTAAGTTCGAGTAAGTTTTTAAAAATTTACCGACAGGTAGCCAAGGCAAATACACGCATCCATCTAAAGTGCGACAGCGATTTGTTTTATGAAAGTACGCTAGAAACTGCGCAGGAAGAAAAACTCAAGGTGCATGAAAATATTTCGGACATCTACGCCATGCCCGAGGTTCCTGAAATACTACAGATTAAAACCTTCTACGAAAAAATGTGGCTGAAGGACGGCCGTACCATTAAGTTCGTGGTCTTTGATTTAAATCCATCTGAAGCCTGAGTGGTCCCAGTCTTACTCCAGAATCAATTCCAATTGGTAGTGCTCGCGCACTGCTTTTAAACATCCCTCCGCCAGGGTTCTCCGCACAGCCAGACGATACGTAACCTTATCGGTATATGCTGAATCCAATACACGAAGTTTGTATTGGGCAATGATTCTATGAATTTCTTGTTCATGTTCAAATGCAGCAGCGATTTGAAATTTATCTTCTATGTATTTTTCCTCTTTTTCGGCCAAAGCCAACACTTGTTTTGCCGCATCGCCGTATGCCTGTATCAATCCGGGCACGCCCAACATGGTACCTCCAAAATAGCGTATGACAATAACCATGGTATTGGTAAGGTCTTGCGAGAGTATGGCGCGTAAAATGGGTTTGCCCGCCGTGCCTGCGGGCTCGCCATCGTCACTGCCGCGCTGGTTGCTCTTGTCAGGATTTATTACATAGGCGTAGCAATGGTGTGTTGCATCTGGAAATTCACTGCGAATCTGTTGCAATTTGCTGCGCACTTCTTCATCATCAAAAACCGGATAAGCGTATGCAAGAAACTTACTCCCCCTCTCACGCAATTGCGATTGACAGCTATTTTTTATTTGAAAATATTGATCAGAAAATAGCATCGATATTCATACACAATAATGCCACAAGAGCAAGTGCTAGTCCAATGTAAGCACCCTTATG
>JBEIRK010000212.1:0-2602 GCA_040376005.1 Flavobacteriales bacterium | reverse complement strand
TAGTGGCGATGTGGTCCAGGCCAGCGTGGGAAGTGCACGAGAAACAATACTTACCGTATCATTCGCAAGGCAACCCAAGGCATCCTCAGCCTTTACCGTAATTTTTAAGGTGCTGTCTACCTTGTTCACCTGCAATTGAGAGCCGGTGTCGGTCTGTGTGGCCCCATTGATAATCCATGAATAACGCACTGGGGCTTTCATGGTCGAGATAGAACTCGCTATGCTGGCACTGCTGCCTTTGCACACCGCAATATCTTGTCCGAGCTGCACGGTGGGTAGGTCTGCAGTGATTTTGAAATAAGACTTTACCGCAGCATAAGCATACTTCGGGTGGGAAACATTCAATTGAACTTCGTACACCCCTTTTTTCAAGTACTTAACGTTGAATTCAGACAGGGAGGATGTTGTAATTGTCTTTTGTGTTGCAGAATCCCGCAGTACCCAACTGAAGCTGGCTTTGCTCTTATCGCCACGTTTCAAGCTGGCACTGAGTTTCGCACCTGCGCAAATGAGATTGGTCTGGCTGGCGATAGATGCTGTGTCCAAGGGCTTTATGGTCACAGAAAAAGTGCGCATGGTTACCGAGGGCTTAGGGTAGTGATTGTCATTTACCCGAATGGTAAAGGTATAGGGGAACTCAGAGTAAACCGCAGGTTTGGTTTTCCAACAAAACTCCAGTTGGCCTTTGTTTGAGTTTAAGCTGTCACGGGTGAATTTCCAAGAGGGTTCGTTACTCGAGCCTGCCCAATCTACCAATATGGTGTCGCCACTGGTTTGTTGCGGGGTGAATAAAGCATCTTCAATAGTGAATGTTTGACAAATGGTGCCGCCTGCAGCAACGTTCAGGTCGAAATTTCCAGAGATTTTTGGAGTTTTGTTATAGCCACAATCGTCTTTGGTTATCACCTGCGCGTCCCTGCGGTTTTTGGCGATAAGCAGCATGTTCCCAGCAGAATCACGTCTGTATTCGCTAATTTCAATCGCCACTACTCCGGTTTGGTCGCACTTTGTGGGGGTGTAAACAAGATCTCCTGTTTTTGTATTCAAGAAAAAACCACGCGGTGGATCTGTATTTATATTAGGTGTGCAGTCTACTTTGCCGGCCGTAGGCGGACAATAGGGGGTAAGCGGGTATTGGTAGGTAAAAGGCGTGCTGTAGGAGATGGAACTGTTCGGTAAGGATTGAATACCCGCTGCCAATTGGAAAGAAAGCGAATCTCTATCAATTGAGTCTACCGCGCCTAAACTCCAGTAGGTGGGCATGTTACAGCAATTAAAACCGGGGTAAGTTCGCTGAAAATACGGACTGGTATTTGACTGCTTGGGACATTTGGCAATGTTGCGAATGTATAGGGTTGCGGTGGCAAAAAAATCTTGGTTGGCCGAACCTGTGTTTATCGCGCCCGATCTGCAACACTTAGAAACATACAGGGATAGCTCCGTGCATGCGCTGTTGTTTATGACCGCTGCAAAAGGCGATTTCGAAATGTCTAGGGTATCAGTATACGTATGCAGTTCAATGCCTTCGCCGCCCGCACTATTGGGAGGATTGCAAGGCATGTTTCTCGTGCTATGCACTAAGGATATGTCCGTAATCTTTACCCGTTTAAAGTTGCTCAAAGTACCTGTACCGCATGAGGTGTTGCCGCCTTTACCGGCATACCAACCGAAGGTGATGCTGTTGAGTGCAATGCCTCGGCAATCGCGCAGCACAGACATTTCTACATAATACTTATTGCTGCCTAAATACCTGTAAGTGATGTCAGCACCAATAGGCCTGCTGCCAAAGGCAGACTGAGATAAAAATAGGAGTAGAAATAGAGGGAGTAATTTTGACTTCATAGGAATATGCTTTGGTATATGACGTATTTAAAGGGCAAAACGTTGCATGGCAACATCTTAAATACGAATATAGCCAAAAAAAAGGAGATTTCCTAATGAAATCGCTGCAATGGGAGGCTTATTGCGCTTCTGGCTCAGTGCCTGTAACCGGTCCGGCCATTTTGCCGAGCTCATTGTCTAGCATAAACAAACCGCTGCCGTCTTTGCCTATGATTTTGAGTTTGTTGAGAATGGTTTTTACCTGCTTCTCTTCTTCCATTTGCTCGCTTACATACCACTGTAAAAAGTTGTGTGCAGCATGGTCTTTCTCTTTCACGGCTAGGTTTACCAACTCGTGGATACTTGCAGTAACCTTTTGCTCTTGGTCCAATACTTCCTTGAAAGAGGTGTGGTAATCCTTGAATTTAGATGGGGGCGCTTCTGTGCTTGGAACTTTGGCAACGCCGTCATTGTCATTGATAAAATGAAAAATTTTCAGCATGTGCATTCTTTCCTCATCGCTTTGTTGGTAAAAGAAAGCAGCAGTACCCTCAAAACCTTCGGTGTCCATCCATCCGGCAAGGCTTAGGTAGAAGGCGCTGGCATAAGCTTCCAGTGCGATTTGTTGTTGAAACGCTTTTTCAAGATTCTTGGATATCATCGATGCAAATTTAGGATTAATTTTGGTGTTCACACAGGTCTTGTGTTTTTACCTATACGCAACATATTAACAGAGAAACGGTTCATTACAGCGCAAAAAAAAAGGCCAAATCGGCCCTTT
>JBEIRK010000066.1:0-14661 GCA_040376005.1 Flavobacteriales bacterium | reverse complement strand
TAATGCGTTTTTCAAAGCTTGGACCGCACCCAATGCATCTCCGCTTTGCAGGCATACATAGCCCAAGGTGCAGAGAAAATCAGGTTGATTCGGTATGTTTTCCAAGGCTTTCTTGATATACACAAGGGCAGTTTCTAGATTTTCTTTATTCGCAGCGTAGGTTCTTGCAAATTCATTCAAGACCGCAGGATGCTCTGGGTAGCTGCTGTTCAACTTGTTTAGCAATTCATACGCAGCAGCCTTATTCCCCATACCATTCAAAACACGGGCCAAATTCAGTTGCAGACTGAGTATCATCTCTTCATCTACAGCGTAAATTAAGCCTTCTTCGCATTTTTCCTTTGCCCTGGTAAAGTTGCCCAACCCAGCGTATGCTGTCGCTGCAATGAGTAACACGCGCGGATTCGAGGGGAAGAGCATTTCCATTTCACCTGCAGCTTTGCTTAATTCTGCAAAATTGGCGGTTCTATCGAGGCATTCGGTGTATTTCGACCAAATTTGAAAATCATTCTGAAACAGGCTCAAGGTTTTACCAAAGTCGGCTGCCGCGTGGATATAGTTCTTGCGCGCATAGTGCCAATCTGCCGAGAATAGCCAAGCACGGTGGTCAGATGCATGCAGTTGGGTAAGCAAATTCAAGGTTTGTTCCAAACTGTCGTAATATAGATTGTCCGACAAGTCATTGAGGAAGGGCAGCAAACAGGCGTGCTTCTTCCACAGGTCCATGGATTTGGACTGGGTAGCGCGTTTGGCTTGGCGCCACATATCTTCTTTGGTTCCAAATTTTTGGTAGTAATCACACAAGGATGAAAGCAATTCGGGATTTTCTGGGTCTGAAGCTAACAATTGTTCGTATAGTTTTGCGGCACCAGAAGCATCGCCAGCATTTTGTTTGGCTGCTGCCAATTGCACTTGATACTCCCTGCGATAGGGGTATTTGCTTACCAATTTTTGTCTTTCTTCCACAATGCGCCACGTTTCTTTGAGTTGACTCAGGGCTTGGCATTTGTAGTTGATGATTTCTTCTTTTGTACCATACGCCTTTTCCCAATTGTTGCAGTGTGAAAGCAGGGATTCATAGTTTCTGGCATTGGTAAAGTGGCGGGCCCCTTCTTGATAGAAAGACCAATGTCCGGGGTAACGCACTGCGAGGTAGGCATACATCATACCCGCGGTTTGAAAATCGCGCATGGCAGCATGCAGGTCTGCTTCAAACAGGCTGTAGTAATAGTTGGATGTATCGGCTTTTCTGGCTTTGCGGATATTGTCAAATGCACCATCCTTATCGCCATTTGCTTTGCAAATACCCGCCAAACGAAAATAAGCAGGTGCGGGCGCAGGACTTTCCTTGCTGTACTTGTCAAATAGTTTTTTCGCCTCATCCAGTTGGTCGCCTTGGAAGGCTGCTTCCGCCTGATAGTAGATTTCCTTTAATTCATCAGACACCCCCGATTGGGTGGTTTGGGGTGTCTTCAAGGATTTGCAAGACACAGCCAATACCAAGGTGAAAAGCGGTATTAGCTGACGGATTTTCATGACGAGAAATTGTAATCGCCTATGCTGAGTTCGTGGCTGTTGCCATCGAGGGTAACATGATTGCCTATCATGCTGTTGTTCAAGGTAATGTTCGTCACTTTGCTGTTATTTTGAATAATACTATTCTTAATAACGGCATTTTCTACCGTAGTATTGTTTCCAATAGATACATAGGGACCTATGGTACTTCCGGAAATGATAACATTTTCACCGATAAAGCAGGGCTCTATGATTTGTGTTCCGCCATTGAAGCGGCTTGCAGGAACTTGAAACAGTTCTTTTCGTGTTTCGAGAATACGTGAATTGGTGTTTACGGTTGCGTCTTTATTTCCGCAATCCCACCATTCATCTACAGCGCCTGTAACGAACTCCATGCCTTTGTTTTTCATATTTTCAAGGGCATTGGTGAGCTGATATTCGCCTTTTTCGCGGATATTGTTGTCTAGCAAATACTGCAGTTCTTTTTCTAAGGTCTCGCCGCTTTTGAAATAGTAGATTCCAATAATGGCTTGATCACTTACAAATTCAGCAGGTTTTTCTATGAAATCGGTAATGACATTGTTGTCATTGAGCTTTACCACACCAAAGGAGCTGGGGTTATCAACCCTGTGCACCCAAATTACCCCATCATGGTTTTTGTCGAGGTGGAAAGCTGCGCGGAATAGGGTGTCGGCAAAAGCAACAATGACATCTCCTTTGAGACATTGGCGTGCGCACAAAATGGCATGGGCAGTGCCCAATGGCTCATCTTGATAAAAAATATGCCCTTTCGCGCCTACAGATGCGGCTACTTCGAGCAATTTTGCTTCTGTTTCGGCACCGAATTCACCGGTAACAAATCCAATTTCTTCAATGGGCTCGCCACAAACTGCGCTGATGTCTTCAATCAGCCATTGAACGATAGGTTTACCCGCCACAGGCAATAGGGGCTTGGGCACGGTAAGAGTATGTGGCCTTAGGCGTTTGCCCATTCCAGCCATCGGAATAATGAGTCTCATGCAGTAGGTCTACGCTTAAATCTTTTCTTCTTTAGAAAGTGCAAATTAAACAAATCCTGAGGAAATCACCTTTTTAGAGTTGTTAACCCTGTGTTAACGAACACCACTGCTGCCATATCCTCCTTCACCCCTTTCGGTTTCAGACAAGGATTGGGAATGGGTCCAAGTAACTTGGGCATGCGCGGCAACTACCATTTGGGCAATTCTATCTCCGGCTTGAATTGGAAAAGAATCTAGGCCGTGGTTTATCAGTAACACCTTTATTTCACCGCGGTAATCCGCGTCTATAGTTCCAGGGCTGTTGAGCACAGTAATGCCATGCTTGAGTGCCAAACCACTGCGCGGACGAATCTGTGCCTCATACCCTTCAGGTAATTCAATAAAGAGTCCTGTAGGAATCAATTTTCTTTCGCCTGGCGCTATAATGCACGCTTCCTCGAGGTGTGCACATAAGTCCATACCTGCACTCAACGCAGTCTGATACGCTGGCAAGGGAAAAGGACTTTCATTTCTTATTTTAACTTCTACCATATTTCTTCTTTTTTACTTCAAGCATCCAAACCAACATCAAAAACCCGGGAATGGCAAGTCCTGAAATTACAGGTACTACCGGGTAATATTCTCTTGCGAGATAGCCAAGGCCCACAGCTGCCGCAATGGTAAACAGAATTTTACCAATTTCGTAAGGCACAGGAAAGTATTTTTGACCTAGGAAATAGGCAAGAACAACCATAGTGGCATAGGCAGCTAGGGTGGTCCAAGCGCTGGCTTGGAAGGAGTATTCTTGGATAAATACAAAATTCCCGAGTAGGGTAAGTCCTGCACCCACTAAGGCAACCATTGCACCCATGAGCATTTTTTGGCTCAATTTATACCACACACTGAGGTTGTAATAGATACCCAAGCAAAGGTTGGCCAAGAGCAGCACGGGAACAATATCAAGACCTCTGCTGTCTGTGAAGTACATCTTGTTTTGAATAAGCAGGGGCGCGAGCCAAGGTAAAATGGCCATGGTAACTACATAGATGAGGCCGCATACATATACAAACCAGCGCATCACCAATGCATAGTTCTGCTGGGCGTCTTGCTGTGCCGACTGTTTGAAGAAAAAGGGTTCAGCGGCAAATCGAAAGGCTTGAACAAACAAGGTAAGCACCAAACTCAGTTTATAGAATGCGCTATAAATGCCCGCTTCAGCGTCAGATATCCCCGCAGGGAGCAGGTGCTTGAGAAGTATACGGTCCAAGGTTTCATTGATCATACCTGCCAAGCCTACCAGAATCATGGGGGTGCTGTAGCGCATCATTTTTACAAAAAGCGTACTGTCGAATCCGGCGCGCAAGAGTTTCCAATTGCCAGCAAACAGGGGCAGCACAACAAGTGAGGCACAAAGGTTAGAAGCGAATATATAGTCAATAAGATGTTCAGGGTTATACACCTTGTGCACCCACGTATAGCCGTTCTTCGCCAACCATGGGCAAAGGATGAGGTAGAATAAATTCACCAGAACATTCACTGCAATATTGGTGAGTCGAATAACAGCGAAACGCCAGGGTTTTTCTTGAAATCGAAGCCAGGCGAATCCCAATGCGGCAATGGCGTCTGCGGCTAAAATTAAGGCAAACCATTGGATATAGTGGGGTTTACCGGGATACCCTGCAAAGGCTACAAGGGGTTCGGCAAACAGAAAGGCTAAGGTTACGAGCAATGCGCCATTGAGGATGAGAAAGATAGAGGCGGTAGAAAAAACGGTTTCGGGTTTCTCGGCATTTCTCGAGAAATAGAAGAAGCCTGTCTCCAGGCCAAAGGCGAATATGATAGCTAGAAACGAAGCATAACTAAACATCACACTCACTTCACCATAGGCAGCAGTATTGGCCAATTGTGCGGTATACAACGGCACCAACAAAAAGTTGATAAACCTGCCTACCATGGTAGATAGGCCATATACGGCAGTTTGGGAGGCGAGTTTGCGCAGGATGCTCACTATGGGCAAAGGTAGGCAAGCGGCATGAGAGATTGAAATGCTTGGCGAAAGCGCTTCGGTTCTTTATAAGTAATCCCAGTATGTATAGTTTCTAATTCGAAAACGTGGTTTATTACAGGAAATTTAGTATTCTTTAACTGGTTTGCATACTTGACCAGTAATGCGAAGTTCTGGATTTATTTGTTGTAGAAAAACATCTAGCTCTTCATATTTGATTTCTTTCAATATATAAGAAGAGTTGCTTTTTATGAGGTAAATAAAGTGACCATTGAATTGCATTACATTGAATATTTTATTACTTATATCAACATGCATTGAAGGGAATAATTGAATATTTGAATCGTGAAGATATTCATTTAGTGTTGCTGAATCTGGAGCAATGAAAAGGAATGGCAAGGTGCGAGAATCAGTTTGAGCAAGCTGCAAAAAACCTGTTGCCTTTTGTAGACAAGCGGAGCATACATTTCGCAGAAAAACAACAGGGATTGTATCCATTGACAGGAATGAGGTATCTACACGTGTCAAGTAATCACTAATAGTATTTAATTTTTCTCCTTCATCGAATTCATGGGGATTGGATATTTGCGATTTATCAATTTCATATCGCACAATACAATAGTATTTCTGGCTAACCGAGTCTTCTGTATAAATGTGACCATAATGAAACCTATTTAAGTTGTTAAATGTTGTTAAGTAGTTTTTTTCATTCAGTCCTATTCCAATAGGCTTGAAGTTGAAATCATATTCAATTTCTATGCAGTTGTTTTTACAAGAAATGCCATATTGGCTTTTTAGCGAATCAGGGATATACACAACCCTATAATATGTTTTTGTTTCTTGGTTAAATTTAATATACGGAAGGTATCTAAACCTGTAACTTACATCATTGGTAGTAGAGTCAGGGAAATGTAGATTTAATAGTTTGGAAATAGATAGACTAGGATAGATTGGCAGTTTTGAATGTGTATATATATTATATTGAATAAGTTTGTCAGTAAATGACATACCAACGATGATTGAACTATCATTAATGCGAACTACTTGGGGTATAAACAGTCCAAAATTACCCATTGCCCCATTAAGGCTATAGCTTGAGAATTGAGGGCAAAGCTCCTCAATAGAAATGTCTATTATTTCATATTTGGTCCTTCTCTTTTTAGGATAAAGTTTTATGAGTAATGGTTTTTTTGTAAAGTTTATATGATCATATGGCACATTACTTCCGAATGTTTTAATCAATATTGAACTATCTTTTTTATTAAAGTGTATGCTTGGACCAAAATCATATATAAAATTTAATTCAGTGAATAAACTCATGTTCTTTACAATAGAGTCTAATGGATGTTCAACTGAGTTTAGAATTCCCGTTTCTTCTAGGTTAAATTCATCAACTACGGAATGGGATTGTAAATTATACCAAATAATGGCCTTGTCGAAGTGCAATGTGGCTTTATTGTCGAATATGAGCAATAAATTAGTTGAATCTATAAATGAATAGTTTAAAAGCTTTACCTTTTTTACCGTGTTGGTATCAAATATATTAGTGAGTTTTTGACTATATGTTTTTTGACTCTTGTAATTGTATATTATGATTGTTTGTGTTTTGTTACTGAAATAAGAAATATCCCCATTAGATTGATTTATACTGAATGGTGTATAAATCTCAGACTCTGCAGCTTTTTTTAGATATACTGTGTCAAGGGGCTTATAATGATACGTAGGTAAAGCTAATTGATTAAACATAATAGAACTTTGCCCATTTAGAGAGGTGTTATTAAAAAAGTTAATTAACAACAATACAATCCAGATAATTCTGGATTGTATTGAATAAATGTGAATGATATTATTCATCCGCAGCAAATTATTTCACAGTCGTTCGGCTTCCCTGTTTCACTTGTCTTAATCACATAGCGACATTCATTTCCACTTCCTTGACAGCCAGTTACAGTTACAGGCGGACTAACAGTATTGTCTACATATGAAGTGGCCTTATGAACGCAGTCATTTGAAATTTGTGCAGGTATTTCTGCTACATTTGAATATTGATAAACAAAAACTCCGGTATTTACCCCTGATTTCACGTAATAGTGCACGGTAGCGCCGTTCCAAGATGGAGTGAAATTTGCAGGAAGGCTAATTTCTGAATACCCATTATTTGTTAATTCTGTATTGATTTCTGAAAACGTTAGGTAATTTGCTTTTACTTGTGAGGCATTGCCTATTGTGAAAAAAAGCAGGATTACAGAAAGATGAATGAAATTTATCTTTTTCATGTGTATTTATTTTTGAAGAACACCCTACTCACTTTCGTATTTCGGAAACACGTCCTTCAGCCCGCCCTGAGGGAAACGGCTGCACAGGTTGTCCTGTTGCATATAAAAGCCGGCCGGCTCTTCCGACTTTTTGATGCTACTTTGTCAAGTGTATTTTTTTGCCCACTGCATATTATGGCAATACAATGTACATGCGGTGTGATAGTTTCAGCATATACAAGGCTAACCTCGGTAAGGTTAGTTAACATGCAATGGAACACTATCACTTGCTCCTAAAATAGTTACCCAGATTATCCCATCAAGTATAGGACACGTAAAATCTCACACAATCAAAAATAATCTAGCAAAAAGTCTCGCCTGAGATTGTAATGTTACGTATATACCATCCACAAGGCTTAACAAAGATATAATCAAAAAACTGATAAAAACAAGCCCCCCTGAAACAGTTATCCACAAAAACTCAAAAGCCCCAGCATGTGCTGAGGCTTTTGAGAGATGTACTTTATCTCAACTCTTGATTTTGCCACCGGGCTTGATTCCAGGGAAGGAACCCCTGCTGCCACCTGAACCCCCACTGCCACTTCTGCTTCTTCCCGATCCAGGTACGATAATGATAGGGGTGTTGTTTTCATCAGGGGTAACCTCGTCTTCGGGGCGGAAGGGTGTAGGTTTCACCTTCCTGGTTTCCGTGGTGCTGTCTTGGCTCTGTGGAGTTTCTTTGCACTTGCAATTCACCTTGATGTATTGTTGTGTACTTGAGTCATAATAGAAGTACTCGGTTTCTTCCACTACTTCGTTGTTTTTAACAGTCTCTTGCTCAGTATGGCCGTCCCAAAGGTCAAACAACACTCCAAACTTGATTTGACTGTAAACAGGATCTACACGGAATTTGCTTACTTGAAAGTTGCTCAGTCCATTGAAGGTGGATTTATCCAAGTCTACCATTTGTGTGGTGGTGCCTTGCATAAACTCATACCTGAGATCCAGCGACACATGCTTACTCACTGCAAATCTTGCACCCAAGGCACCGCCATACATGAGGCTGGCTGATGTAAATGCGTTGTTATTGCTGCTGTTTTCGTAGTCTGTTTTGTGGTGGTATGCCTCTGTGTACTGGGTAGTGCCATAAATTCTTGGTCCAGCAAAGGCGTTTACGTATGGCTTCAATCTGAATCTTCCGTACTCAAAATGACCGCGGAAAAAGAAATCAAAACTGTGGGTGCTCAAGCGGGTAAATCCGCTGTCGAGCTCGGTATTGTTAAGCACTACTCCGTAGTTCTTGGTTCTGCCATACCATTGTACCCCAAAGTCACCTCCCAAATGCAATCCAAAGTCATGTCTATCCAGCATATTGTTGCTCATCATTTGGAAATTAAATCCTGCATTCTGGCGGTTGCTGTCTAGCAACTTTGGGGTTTCTGGATATTGCATGGTAAAGTGTATGCCTAACCATGGACCTTTAAATGTGGTGTATGCAGGATACACTTTGTTGGTTGTTGTTTCCGTCGGATCGTTGGTCTTTTTCGCTACCGGGCCTGCATTTACGGGGTTTACAGGGTTTATTTTTTCAGGTGTTGCTGGGTTTTCTTGACCTTCAACTGCTGGTGTTTCAGCAGATTCTGCGGACGCGTCATTCCCTGCAGTAATTGTGGGGTTTTTTACAGCAGCATCGGATGCATTCGTTCTTCCATTGCCAGTGTACATGGTTTGGTTTGATGCACTTGTGTAAGCTGTAGCGCTTGCAGTATTTTCTACCTGGGTAGGATGTGCATATCCAGGTGTTTGTGCAGGCAATTCTTGTTTTGACGCGCTGAGCTCGGTATTGGGCTGCAGTGTTGCGCCATTTGTTTTTTGTGTGGTATGTTGGGCCCTGTGTGAGGTAAACAGGCTCAAAACGGTGAGGATGGATGTAGTAATCATGGTAATTGTGATTAGGATGAGGCTTGTTTTTTTGTTTTTTCTATACCAGAAAATGAAGGGGTTTTTACGGTCAGAGGCGTCGAGCAGACTGCGCATGTCTTCCCAAGCTCCTTCCTGGTAAGGTGCTTCGAAATTTTCAAAATGTTGTTTGAAAAAATCGTCTGGCAATTTCAGATCTTCATTGTTCATGGTGTTACACTTTTGTCTTGTTCCAAACTTTCTTTTAAGATGCGTCTTGCTTCTGAAACGTGCCACTTGCTGGTGCTTGTGCTTATGCCTAAGATACTTGCAATCTCATCGTGCTTAAACCCTTCAATGGCAAACATGTTGAATACCAATCTGCTGGTTTCTGGCAGCTGTTGCAAGAGTCCGAGTAGGTCTTTTGCATAGAGTTGTTGCAGTACACTGGGCTCACAACCGACTGTTTGTTCGTGTGTTTCATGCAGTGTTTCTTCTTTGTATTTCACCCTACTGCGTATTTGGTCAATAATGGCATTTCGAACAATGGAATACATCCAGGCTTCGAAGGGACCTTGACGGTTATAGCGGTGTAGGTTTTGAAATACTTTGAGAAAACCGGCATTGAGCACTTCTACGGCGTCATCGGCATTTCGCAAGTAGCGCATGCACATCCCCATCATTTTGCCATAGTACTTCTTGTAGAGCTTTTCTTGGGCGCCGCGGTCGTTTGCCAAGCAGCCTTGAAGCAGGGATTCGAGTTCCGGATTCGTCGAACTCAACTTCAGGACCTGTTGCTCTTCGTGTAGCGATATGTCAGTTGTGAGGGCGTTCACTTGTGTTTCGTTTGCGCTTCTAACTACATTGACGCAGTGTGTTAAGAAAAGGTTGGGTTCTCCATAAAAAAATCTGAGCTGGCCTCATAGTAGGGTATGCCTAATATACAAGGAGCTAAGACATTTCCCTTAGGAAATATTGATAAAATGCAGGAATAAACAGACAGAAAACCTCTGGTAGTTTCTGCGGCAGGGATGTATTTGCTAGAAGCTATCTCAAAAAAGGCATTTGCGGCAATTTCAAGTATTTTGGTGAAAACTGAGGCGGTTCGTGCATTTCAGGCTGGCGGCCTGAAAAAGCGGGCCAACGAAAGGTTTCGACAAAAGGCGCAGAGGAATGAATATGAATTATTTGAACTCAATAAATTGACCAAATGAACTTTTGAGATGGCTTCTAGTAGCTGGGTATGCTGCTTTTGGTATTTGGAGGAATTATAAATAAGCAGTTCTGTTGAAATATCATTCGTAAACTGCCTAGTATATACTGTTTATCAATAGAGATATTTTACTTAACAAAATAGCTATTTGGGCGTAATGAATAGTAAGAAATAGTTTGTCATTTTTTGGAAAAGGTTTGTAATTATGAGGTATGGCACTTTTGTTTGTATAACAAAAATCTTACATCATGAAACTTCAAAAACTTGCGCTATTGCTTTCTGTTCTTATTCTTTATTTTCAAAATGGGAAATCTCAGGTAGTAGGTGAATGGCCGGACGCAACTGGAGCTCCTAGTGGCACCAAAACTTTTTCAATTGGTAATGCGTTGGGTATTGGTACTCAATTTCCTAAATCTTGGGCTGAAATATTATATTGTACTGGTAATTCGCCATCAATTGGATTGGCTGTAACTACAACAGACCAATGCTGGAATGGAAATATATCTACAAATGGTAATTTTGACGGTGTCATTGACCCCAATCAACAAATTCCACCGTTTGAAATGCCAGGTGTAGTAAATAGTTTACCGGTTTTATTTCCTCCAGGTTCAGGCTACTTTTCTTTGACGAAGGCAGGGATGGATCCTATATTTATTTGCAGAAATCAAACCAATGTATCTCCATTTTCGCAATCGCCTCCTGCCCAAGTTCCAAGATTTATAGTTCAGCATGATGGTAAGACGGGTATTAACACAGCAAATCCGAGAAGCACGTTAGATGTTGTAGGTAATTCAAATCAGAATGAACCTACTGCTCTTTTTGGAATCCTATCTAGTGCCAAAATGGATAGAACGGTTGGACCTCTTGTTCTAAAAGAATATTACACACAGCACATAGGATTTTATTCTAAAGTCACAGCGGGTTTTGGTAATAACCTAGTCCAAGCCTCAGACCAAGCTATATTGTTTACAGACGGCAAACAGCCGAGTGGACTCAATTTAAACGGAGGCTTGGTGATTGCGCCTTTTAACAATGCTGCAACAGCAGGTGGTATAAGGATAGATAAAGATGGAGGTGTAGAAATTCCCAACCTAAAAATTAACAACACAATCTTAACAGGCGACTTGGAATTAAGAGGAAAATTAACATGTAACGGATTTGTATCGAAACCAAAGTGGTGGCCAGATTATGTATTTGAAAGCTCCTATCAGCTGCAAAGCTTGGATAGTGTTTCTAAATTTATTGCCCTGAACAAACACCTACCGGGAATGCCATCACGGTCAGAAATATTGGTGAATGGACAAGATATTGCAGAAATACAAAGGTTGCAGCAAGAAAAGATAGAAGAACTTACGCTGTACATCTTGAAGCAGAATGAAATAATTAATCTAATACAAGAAGAACTAAAATCGTTAAAAGACTAAATTGCTATAATAAAAATTAGTAATTATAATATTATGAGATTTATATACTACACATTAACAATCTTATTCATTTGCCAGATAAATGGGCTAATTGGTCAAAGATACTTGCAAGATAGCTCCTTAAGGATGATAGATTTCCATAAGTTAGATACATTAGGAACTTTTGATGCAAAAGACATAATTGAGGGTGATTATTATGACACAGTATTAGATATAAATACCGTTGCAATTACAGATGCAGACTGGACAAAGTATTGGTGTAAAAGAAAAGAACATATTACCGCAAATAGGGAAATTGATTTGCGTCATCATGATTGGAATTATATACGGATATATTATGATGATTTTGATTCTTATGATAAAGCAATGTGGCAAAATACATCAATCAATGGTACTGAAAATTGGAATAATTTTATAGATTGGGGTACCCCTTGTCAAGGAGATGGGAATCAAATTGGTCTCTTTCTTAACGAGACTGAAGAATGCGTTGACGGAAAATTGAAAATATCGATAAAATATGACCCTAGAACTATCAAATGGAATTATGTAACCCAAAGTTATGACCCTAACGCGTTAACTACTCGTACTTTCGATTACGTTACAGGTCGTGTAGAATCAACATGGGGTTTTGATGGATCAATGGATGTTATATATCAAAATGATGGAACAACTACATTATCCGAAGATGAAGGTTCCCTATGTTTCATATCTAAAATAAAACATCCAAATGAAAAAGGGCTACTTCCTGCTTTTTGGTTGATGAGTAATGGAGGGATATATGACGAATTTGATGTCTTTGAGTATTTTAATGAGAACGGGGGAAATGAGGACAATATGCACAGCACAATGCATTCTGGACATGGATCACCAGATATTAGGTATGCCTGTGGTGATGATCATACTATTGACAATTCAAGTGATTATCATATTTATACACATTTTTGGAATGCATTTAACGTGGCGACTTACATTGATGACAGGGATGTTGCGATTTATCGTCGTCATCAATTCTCAAGAGCCAATAGAATAGGCAAGTTTCCCGAAATACTCGAAGAGGATGAGGTTTACAATATGCGCAAAAAGTATAATAGAGGTCCTATGCGTATCAATTTTAGTTCCAACGTTTATTGTACTATGAATAATACAAATTTGAATGCTAAGTACGAAATTGATTATATTGCTGTTTATAAGAAATTCCCATGTCCTGATGATAGAGAGTATTCAAGTATGGGTGATTTGAAAATCCAACTCGGAGTATTTAATGTAGAATTGGCAAAAAAAGCCACGTTCAACTTCCCAATTGGAAGTGATAACCCAATCCCAGATAACGAAATGTACAAATTGATAACAAATGATGCGGTGGATATCACCAATATGACAATAGGTAAGTGGTCGAATTTCATTATTGAGCATACTAATGATGATTTATGTGTTGACCAATTGCCTGCAATTGGTGAGTTGACAAGTCCTAAAAAGATTAATGAGGCAAAAAGTGAAATATTGGACCTCATGGATTATGTTGTGCCAATCAATCCGGAGGTGAGCAAAAATGCCGATAATATAGAGTATAAAATATGTGATAATAAATTACTATTTAATAATATATATGGCTATGATTTAATTAATGTTTATGATATTTCTGGTAGGTTGATATGTATTATTGAAAAGGATTTAGAAACAAACATATTCGGATTTGAATATAGGAAATATAGCAGTAGTTATTATTATTTTAGTATTATTGATAGCAAAAGAATTCATGAACCTATTTCGCTTAATATATATGTAAGTCATGAATAAACAGAGATTATACTTCCTAGTATGTACTTTGATGGTAATTCCGGATATACTCTGCCAAATTTCGGTGATGATTTCAGTTAGTTCAAGATATGAATTCAATTTTTGGGAGAACATTGAAGGTTTTAGTCGAGAAAATGGTTCCAATAATATTGGTTACCAATTCAATATGCTTGGTAATTATAGAAATATTGGTGTTAAAGTGGGATTTCATCAAATAACTCAAGAGTATCATGATATTAGCCAGTTAGAGGTTATTCCACCTTGGAAAATTCAGAGTCGAAATTATACATCTCTTTTACAAGGCTATCAAATTGGATGTTTCTATAATTTTCGTTGTAGTGAACTGTATAGTGTTCAAACTTCTACAGATTATTGCTATCAAGTCTTTAAATGGTGCAAAGTTATTACTCAATTTGGGGATGGGGTTACATCAGAAGGTAGTGTTAAGATTAATGATTTGAATTCAAGACAGTCTTTGCAAACATCTCTTGCTATTTACAGACGAACGAAATTGGGAAGTTTGCACTTTAGAGTGGGTCAAATAGGAGTTTTAAATAAATTAAATAAAAGAATTACGCCACCAATTACAACCTTTGAAAGCAACAGTCGTAATGCTATTTATTTAGATCTTGGACTGAATATCTCAATATATAGGCAAAATGAGTAATTTGACTTTCGTAAAAATATTATTTCGAAAAATAAAATATATAGTTCATCTATTTATATTTCTATACACTTGTTGTTTTAGTAGCCTTTCAGCCCAACTCTTTGTAGATGGCAATACTGGAACGTTTTATAGAGGCAAGTCATATTATTCGAATCGAACTAGATATCAATTATCATCTAGTAGCACCCTAAAACCAAGTATTAGCTATTCCATAAACTTGGGTTACAAATTTAATAAAGGTCGGATAGCTATTGGATATAATGAATATTGGTTGAATACGGTAGAAGAAATATCCTATTACAGTTACACACCTCCAATGAGTCCGATATTCAGATATAAGGTTCAAAATAAGCTTTCTTCAATAACGGCTTCATATAGTCATAGAGTGTATCTAAAGAACAAATCTGTTTGGCTATTTAGTGCTGTGCAATTTGGTTTACCAAACGGGATTCTTCAACCTCCCATCGGTTCCATTGCCATTCCTGTAGATAGTAATGATTCTTTATCCGAGAGGCCATATTTCATTAGGCAATATTATTCATTATCTTTTGGAGTGGAGTTTGAAAAAATAATCATAAACGATAGATTGGAACTTATACTGATTCCAACATTTCGATACCTGCTTCCAAAGTTGGTAGAAAACAAATATATCTTGGGTTATACGGCACATAGTGTGGAGTATAATATGATTTATTTTGATTTCAAAATCGGAATTCGTTACAGCTTAAAAGGAATTCGTTAATGATTTTGTAAGTATCCCCAAAATTCGGACTGGTGAAAATTAGGCAAAAAAGCCTAAATTTAACAAGCCAAATGAAAAAAAGCAGATTTACTGAGAGTCAAATAATAAAGGCTCTCAAAGAAGAAGAAAACGGAAGATCCATAACG
>JBEIRK010000069.1:0-14040 GCA_040376005.1 Flavobacteriales bacterium | reverse complement strand
GGATCAGGAATATGGATATTTGCCAGATAGGGTTGTAAGTGATACACTGCTGTTTGATGCATTAAATGTGGGACCAATTACTTCGGTTTCTGGAATTTATGCGGGTATGAAAAAGTCTGGCATTACCGTATCTATGGATGGGCATGGTGTAGATGAAATGTTGTATGGATACCGCGACATGATCTACAACCTGTTTTATTATTTTTATAAAAAGGGCGATTTCACAAAGGCACGTATGATACAGGATGTCCTCATTCCTACCTACCACGAGGTAGAGCAAGATGGCGCCATGCACAATATTCAAAATCTAATGAATGCTGCAAGAAATCCACTTCACAAAATCAAAACCATGATTAAGTGGTTGATTAAAGGGGAAAGCATTGACAGAAGTACCTACATGACCCACCCAGCAATGACAGGATTGGGCGAGCCGTATGATTTCAGTGAAATGGATTATGTAGATCGCATGGTTTTTCAGGAAACTTTTGTTGATACCTTGCCATCTATTTTCCGTGATTTTGACCGTGCAGGTATGATGAATAGTGTTGAAATCCGCATGCCATTTATGGATTGGAGATTGGTGTCTTATATATTCTCATTGCCTTTTGAGAGTAAGGTGAATCATGAATTTAACAAACTTGTGCTGCGCGAAGCCATGAAGGGTAAAATGGCAGAAGGTATTCGCACACGCAAACACAAAATAGGTATTGGAAGTCCTGTGGAACATTGGTTTAAGACAGACTTAAAAACCTGGGCTTTGGATTTATTGCATTCTCAATCTTACAGACAAAATCAATACACCATTGATTCTGCATTTATTGAAAACCTTGAAAATGCATATGCGAACAATACAGTCAATAAGGAATTAGTACACAAGGCTTGGCAAGAAATTAATTTACATATAATAAAATGAAAATAGGAGTTTTAGGTCTAGGATATGTTGGCATTGTGAATGTAGCATGTTTAAGCAAATCTGGATATACGGTTTACTGTACAGATGTAAAAAAGTTCAAAATACATCAGGTTCGTGAAGGAAAAAGTCCAATTGGAGAGCCTGAAGTGGATGATTTACTTAAATCAGGCATTCTAAATAATTTTATTATACCCACAGAGAACGTAGGCGAATTGGTTGATAACAGCGATATTCTGATTGTGTGTGTAGGTACACCTAGCAAGCCTGATGGGGAAGTAAATCTGAGCTATTTGAGCAATGCAATGATGGAAATCGCTAGTTTTTTGAAACCAAATGACAAAAAGTATATTGTTTTCAGAAGCACTGTTCCGCCAGGAACCACAAGTGAAATTTGCAATAAATATCTTAACGATACATTCCCCGGGGTCGTGCCCGTATTTTATCCTGAATTTCTGCGTGAAGGTTCGGCGGTTAAGGACTTTTACAATTATGGGAGGTTTGTAATTGGCAAAGACGAACAGCATAATATTGAAGAATTAATTTCATTGCTGCACGTAAACCCAAACAAACCAGCGTTTGTGACTGATTTAAGAACAGCTGAGTATTCCAAATACATCGATAACAGTTTTCACGCATTGAAAGTGGCTTTTGCTAATGAAATATTCGGACTTGCATCTGATTTGGAGGTTAATGTTTCAATGGCACACAAAATATTCATAGCAGATGATAAATTAAATATATCCAGTTATTATTTTAAACCAGGATTGCCTTTCGGTGGTTCTTGCCTTCCAAAGGACGTACGTGAACTGCAGTATCTAATGAAAAAGTCAAATAGAACCATGTCCGTTATGAAAAACGTGATTCCAAGTAATGAATTATTTATTAAAACCTTGGAAGACAGAATTAGGCAAACTGGTAAATCTAAACTCACATTCATTGGATTCACATTTAAAAACCATTCTGATGACTTAAGGGAAAGTCCAATGTTAAAAATAGTCAATTCAATTTCTTCCGAGAATGATTTCGATATTAAAATATGGGATGAAGACTTGAATACGGATAATGTTCGTGTAGATCATGCTCATCTGTATGCATGCCTTTCTGATTTTGAATCGGCCATCAAACATGCTGATGTTTTAATAGTTTCGAAACGTTATTTACCCTTGGTTATTGAAGAACGAAATCAAACCCAATTGATTCTTAACTTTTCAGATAATCAAGGCGTTACGGCAGAAAAACTGCAAAATATATACAATTGAAACTAGCATATATATTTTTAGGCGGAAGTTTTTCAGGATCCAGCGTGCAGAGCAAAATCATTTGCCAAATAACCCAATTGAGAAACAATGGATTTGATGCAGAAGGTTGGTTCTTTTCTCACTCAGTAACTGAAAAAGTCATAATCAATGATTTTATTTCAATTTACCCATTGTTGCCATACAAATCCGACCGAAAGTATTTCAATAATTATTACGAAAATCAATTTTATTACAGTCAAATAAACAAATTTATTTCAAAAAATGCTGTAGATTGTATTTTCCTCAGACACGGCGCTTCAGGTTCAGAGTACTTTAAATTGGTAAAAGAACACGCCAATAAATTATTTGTTTATATTCCTTCCAATACAATAGGAGAAAATTATGCCGAAAGAAAGTATGCACCCAAAAGTGGTTGGATGGGATTGGCTTTCAGGTGGTGGGAATATTTCAGATATTTTTATATTTATGAGAAAAAGTTTATTAAGAAATATTTGCCTATTATCAAATCTGTGGTGGTATTTACTCCAGAATTCGGTGAAATGCTGAATAAAATAGCCAAAGGTAAAATTAAAGTTATATATAACAGGGATGGTGCAGATTGCCAATCAGTTCTAATGAGAACGCATGAATACAAGTCAGGGAAAATCAAATTGTTGTTCATGAAAGGCAGCAGCATGCAGCAGCCTTGGTCAGGTTTGGAAAGGCTGATGCGAAGTATTGAAAATCAAAATCCCGAAAGGTTTGAATTGTACATAACTGGCAATGTTGTAGAAAAAGAGTTGTACCAAAAGCCGTTTGTGAAATTAACGGGCAGGTTGAGCCATATAGAGCTTGAGCAGCTTGTGAACGAAGTGGATTTGGGTGTGAGCAATCTTGCCAATTATATGATTAAATTCAATGAAACTACCAATTTGAAAAGCCGTGATTATTATGCGCGTGGTTTGCCTTTTATTCAGGCTAATTCCATGCCTGATATTGATGGAACTTCTGCCGAAGAGTATTACCTGCAGTTGCCCAACAATGATACAGACATAGACATGCAGCGGGTATATGAATTTGCCCTGCGCATGCGCAAGGATAACTTGCATACTGCAAAAATGAGACAATTTGCAGAGGAACATTTGGATTGGAAAGTAACCGTTGCCGAGTTATCAGCAAGTTTGAAGAAAGCCTTACAAAATTGAAAGTACTGTTGTATTTTGACGACTCTGCCGAATCTGATTTTGGATTTAGAGATATGGAACTGCTGTCGCCTGCTTTTGATAAGTGTGTGGTGTTTCCTGATGTAACCATTGCAGCAAAAAAGTACCCTACGGCATTCACCATTACTTCAAATTACATTCAGTGGAAACGTTGCAATCCGATGAAAATCATGTGGGAAAATGCACTTTATTTTTTGAGCATACTTTTTTTGTCTTTCAATGAAATTCGATTTTCACCTAAGCGCCTTTCAGAGGCATTGAAAAAACTTAGCAGCAATTATTTCAAAGCGCAACAAGTTGTTCAATATATATACCGTCATAACTTACAAAAAGAAGACATCACCATTTATTCATTTTGGCTGTATGATTCGGTGTATCTCGCGTTCATTAAGAAACTACTGCCTTCAGTGTTAATTATAAATCGTGCTCATGGTGGTGATATTTTTGAAAATCAACCTACTTTGAAAAACAGAGTGTTGTTACGCAAATTTCAATTTCAAAATATTGATAAAATCATTACTGTTTCAAAGGATGGTGCGAACTATCTTAAAAAAAAGTATCCGGAATATTCAGAAAAAATATCTACTATTTATTTGGGAACAGCTTCGCACAACGATATCAATCCATTTCCAGAAAAGGGTTTTACTATTGTAAGTTGCAGTCATGTTCGGAATGTAAAACGGGTAGATAAAATTGCGGAAGTAATTCTCAATTTGCCATTTCAGGTAAATTGGGTACATATTGGCAATGAAAATATTGATGACCGAAACACCGATCAAAGCATTGATAAATATTTGAAAATTAAGGAGAAAATAGCACATTCGAACAATGTGAAATTTGAGGCAATGGGGACCGTGGCCCATGAGCAAATCATGGACTATTATAAAAGAAACCCTGTTCATTTGTTTATCAGTTTGTCTGAGACTGAGGGTATTCCGGTAAGTATAATGGAGTGTATTAGTTTTGGCGTTCCAGTACTGTGCACTGATGTAGGTGGATGCAAAGAAATTGTCACGGAACAGACAGGAATTTTGTTACCGGTGGAAACTGAAATTTCTGAAATATGCGAGAAGATATCGGCATTTAAGCAACACAGATTGAACACTGCAGATGCAAGACATGGCATCAAAGCATATTGGGAAAAGCACTTCAATCAAATCAGTAATTATAATCAATTAATTACATCTATAAAAAAGTAAATCAATACAATAACACATGAGTGTAGCAGCAAACAACAACAGCAAGCAAGTTCAATATTACAATTATGGTCCTGGTGCTATTAAGCATTTGGAAGGACTTTTAGAAGGGCGTGAAGGGTATAAATTGTATGTAATCGATCACTATTTTAAGGATAAGGATTTGAGCAGCCAATTGCCAATACAAGCGGAAGATTATGTGCTTTGGCTCGATACAACACATGAACCCAAAACAGATCAAATTGATGGTTTTATGGCACAGGTTAAGGAGTTGAAACAAGGCATGAAACCAGCTGTGGTTTTGGGTATAGGAGGAGGGTCTTCTCTAGATACCGCCAAGGCGATGGCTAACTTGTTTAACAATCCGGGAAAAGCGGAAGACTACCAGGGTTGGGATTTGGTGCAGCATCCCGGGATTTTTAAAATTGGGATTCCCACCATTTCTGGTACCGGCGCTGAAAGCAGCAGAACCTGTGTAATGACCAACGTAAGAAGTGGTTTAAAACTGGGAATGAACAGCGATTTTACCATCTATGATCAATTGATTTTGGATCCGGATTTGACCACTACTGTTCCAAGAGACCAGTATTTTTATACAGGTATGGACAGCTATATCCACTGTATTGAATCCTTAAACGGAAGCCATAGGAATGCCATTGGGGATGCGTTTTCTGAGGAGACCTTGAAGTTGTGTAGGGATGCTTTTTTAGGAGAGGATATGCAAAGCGATGAAAATCGCGGAAAGTTGATGGTAGCTTCTTACCTAGGAGGATGCGCCATAGCCAACAGTTATGTGGGTGTTATCCATCCGTTTTCAGCTGGACTCAGTGTGGTATTGGGCACGCATCATTGCATTGCAAATTGCATTACCATGATGGGGATGGAGGAGTTTTATCCTGCTGAGTATGCGGAATTCAACAGGATGGCAGCAAAACAAAATGTTGTAATTCCAAGAGGAATCGCCACGAATTTAACGGATGAACAATATGTGCAATTGTATCAGTCTACGGTGATTCATGAGAAGCCGTTAAAGAATGCATTGGGTGAAAATTTCAAAGAAATATTAACCCTAGAAAAAGTTACGGAAATTTTCAAAAGAATGTAATTCGATTACGAAAAACATTTTAGGAATATCGGCCTATTATCATGATTCCGCAGCTGCAATACTGAGGGATGGATCTATTAGTGCTGCTGCACAGGAGGAGAGATTTACGCGTGTAAAACACACCGAAGTATTTCCTGAAAAAGCAATAGCCTATTGTCTTAATGCTGCAAACATTACGATTCAGGAATTGGATGCCATTGTTTTTTACGACAAACCCTTGCTCAAGTTTGAGAGGTTGTTAGAAACACACTATGCATTCGCACCAAGGGGTTTTCGGTCATTTTTGCGTTCTATGCCTATATGGTTGGATGAAAAGTTGTTTTTGCGAAGTCGTATTCAAAAACAATTGGTACAACTGGGTATGGGTAAAAAGTCAAAAACGCCCTTATTGTTTTGCAGCCATCACTTGTCTCATGCAGCCAGTGCTTTTTATGCTTCACCATTTGAAGAAGCGGCAATTTTGTGCATCGATGGTGTGGGTGAATGGGCAACCGCGACCATTTCGCATGGCAAAGGTTCGGATATTGCGATGCTTCAAGAAATGCGTTTTCCGCATTCATTGGGTTTGTTTTATTCTGCCTTTACCTATTTTCTAGGATTTAAAGTAAACTCTGGAGAATACAAGTTAATGGGCTTAGCACCTTATGGAAATAGCAATTTGGCCATGGTGGAAGCTTTCGAGAAGACCATACGAGACACCCTAATTCAGATTTACGAGGATGGTTCCATTTGGCTCAATCAGGACTATTTCAGCTATGCCACTGGATTGAGAATGGTGCGTGACGGTCAATGGGAGTCATTATTTGGAATACCGCTTCGCAGAACTGAAGATGCGCTTACAGATACACATTTTGCTCTCGCCTTGGCGGTGCAGCGTATTACGGAAGACGTAGTTGTTAAGATGGCGGCAACGGCAAAAGCTTTGACGGGTTCTGATAATTTATGTATGGCGGGTGGAGTTGCATTAAACTGCACAGCCAACGGGGTGCTGCGTAGAAAGAAGCTTTTTTCAAATGTGTGGGTGCAGCCGGCTGCTGGTGATGCGGGTGGTGCATTGGGAGCCGCATTATCTGTGCATTACCAGTATAACCGCAATGAGAGAATAACAGAAGCCCATGATGCTATGCAAGGTGCCTTCTTGGGACCAAAATTTAGCGATGAAGATATAAAAAACAGTTGTGATGTATTGGGTGCTCAGTATCATTATCATACTACTGCTACTGAAAGAAATCAGGTGCTTGCGGAACTGTTACATCAAGGGAAAATAGCAGGGTGGTTTCAAGGACGCATGGAGTTTGGCCCCCGAGCATTAGGCAACAGGAGTATTTTGGCAGATGCAAGTAATCCTAATATTCAATCGATTCTCAATCATAAAATAAAATTTCGCGAAGGCTTTAGACCCTTTGCTCCTATAGTTCTTGAAGAAGATATGGCGCTGTACTTTGAAGAAGTTGAAGCCTCTCCCTACATGCTATTTACAGTAGTAGTAAAAACTGAGAAAAGGTCAGAAATACCGGGTGTAACGCATGTTGATGGTAGTGCCAGGGTGCAAACAGTAAACGAACATACACAAGAAGAAATCTGTAATTTACTCCATGAATTTAAAAAGGTAAGTGGCAAAGGTGTATTGGTAAATACAAGTTTTAACGTGCGTGGTGAACCCCCTGTGTGCACACCTGAAGACGCCTACCAATGCTTTATGCACACGGATTTAGATGTTCTTGTAATGGGTAATTATTTGTTAAAAAAGGAAGAGCAGAAACCAAGACAACAGTCTCTTGGAAAAAGACTTGTGCTTATAGAAGATTAATACCATGAATGGACTACTGGAATTATTTAAGTTCATGAAGCAGCGAAAGAAATTTATTCTTTGGCCTGTGATTATTGTGCTTATACTATTAGGAATACTATTGGTTTTGGGCGCAAATAGCGCAATTGCACCATTTATTTATACCCTATTCTAAGTGCAGAACGCAAGTAAAATATACCAATCTTGTGCTGTGGTGTTGCTAAGTATTTTGGCAGTATCCATATGGAAATCCTTGCAATGGCTTACCTATTCGGGATTGGTATTGGGTATCTTGGTATTGTGGTTTCCCGCTATCGCTAAATCCATAGATTATGTATGGATAGGTATAGGTAGAATCATGGGAAGAGTTATTTCTCCGATAGTATTGGCATTTGTATATTTTGGTATTCTATGGCCTATTTCTTTGTTCTCAAAACGCGCCAGAATACATTTAATGTTGGATAAAAAGGAGAAAAGTACATTTATTAAAATAGATGAAAGTATCAACAGGGAATTTTTCGAAAGGACCTGGTAAAAAACAAAAAATATGGAATTCAAAATAAACTTTAGCGGCACCGGACACCGGTACACACCAGAGGAAGTTGAACTGGTAGGGAGGGTAATGAATGAAGCAGACCCACTAACGCAGGGAAAGTACAGAAATGAATTTGAAGCAAAATTCAAGGCAATGATGGGTCTTGAGCATTGTTTCGCGGTGCACACAGCCACAGCTGCGTTAGAATTATCTGCCCAACTGTGTCAGTTTCACCCCGGCGACGAACTTATTGTTCCATCACATACCTACACGGCATCGGTTTACCCCTTTGTTAAAAAGGGAGCTAAAATAGTTTGGTGTGATATCGATTTGGCTACCCGTGTCGTAAGTGCGAATGAGATTATTCCTCATATTACCCCGCGCACTAAGGCGGTGTTGGTTCCACATATTTATGGTTACATGGCGGAAATGGAACCCATAATGGAACTGAGCAAGAAGCATGGTTTCTTCGTTATTGAAGATGTTGCCCAGGCTATGGGTACAGAGAGAAATGGTATTCAAGCGGGTGCCCATGGGCATTTTGGTATTTATTCTTTTCACTCTCATAAAAACATAACTACGCTTGGCGAAGGTGGCATGTTGGCTTTAAAAGATCCAGCTATGGCAAAGATTCTTCCCGCATTGCGACACAATGGCCATTGTCCATGGGATTTTAAGCAGTCAGATTATTGGGTTCCTGCAGGAATTAACGTGGATTTGCCGCAGCTAAATGGGGAATACATTCAGCCCAACAATTATTGTTTGGGTGAAGTAGAATGCGCATTGGGAATAAAATTGCTCGACAGATTGGATGCGATTAATGATGAAAAACGTGCACGCGCAATCCGATTTATTGATGCAATGAAGGATTTTCCAGAAATTGAATTTCACAGAATTGATGACCGCCGTCACAATTACCACTTGCTGGTATCTCGCATTACCAATGGCAAAAGCTATGATGTGTTGAGAAAAATGGCGTATGAAAAACAGATAAAATGTGTGGTTCAGTATTACCCATTGCACCGTTACGATTATTACAAAAAGAATGGATTTGGCTATGCCAATGTGCCGAATACCGATATGTTTTACGACAATATGGTATCATTTCCTTTCCAACATTGGATGTCTGAGGATGAAATTGCATACATGCTGAAATCCATTCAAGAAGTACTGTTGGACTTAAGAAAAAGCAAGGCATGAAAAGCACCTATATCATTGGTGAAATCGGGCAGAACCACAATGGATCTATGGATGTTGCAAAACAGATCATAGATGTAGTTGCACGTCCTGTAGTAGAACATTTATTCAATATTCATGTAAAGGGCATGGATGCTGTAAAACTCACAAAGCGCGATTTGAAAGAGGAGTTGACCGACTCAGCCATGCAACGCCCCTATGATTCACCGCATTCTTTTGGACCTACCTATGGCGAACACCGCGCATTTTTAGAACTTTCAGATGAGCAGCATTTTGAATTGTATCAGTATGCCAAATCTTTAGGATTGGATGTAGTGGAGACCTTGTGCGCTACTGGCTGTTTGAGCATGTTGAAATTGTTCTTACCTGATAAACTTAAAGTAGCCTCACGCGATCTTACCAATTTACCCTTGTTGGAAGCCTTAGCTGAAACAAAAATTCCGATTATTCTATCTACAGGCATGGGCGGTAAATCTGAACTCGATGATGCCTTAGAAGTGATTACCAAGCACCATAGTAAGGTAGGAATATTGCATTGTATCAGTGAATATCCTGCGCACTATAAGAATATTAACCTCTTAACAATTAAGTGGCTCCAGGCCAATTATGGCAATTACATGATTGGATATTCTGACCATTCTATAGGAATTGATATTCCTCTAGCTGCAGTGGCCCTAGGCTCGGAAATATTGGAGAAGCACATCACCATTGACCGCAATATGAAAGGCACGGACCAAGCGGGTTCTTTAGGACCAGAAGGCATTTACCGTATGGTGCGCGACATACGCTGCTTAGAGTTGGCCATGGGCGAAGAGAAAATAGCTGTTGACCCAGCTGTTGAATCCGCGCGCATCAAGCTTGAACGTTCGATAGCCAGTAAGCGCGCCATTGCTAAGGGTGAAGTAATCTCTGAAGAAGACTTGCATATGCTGAGTCCTGGTGACGGTTTTAAATGGAAGGCAAAAGCAGAAGTAGTAGGAAAAGTTGCAGCTACAGATATTCCAGCCAATGAGATTATTTATCAGAATATGATACAATAATTAGAGATAATGGCCATGAAAATAAAATTATTTTTAACAGATATTGACGGTGTTTGGACTGATGGGGGTATGTATTACGACCAACAGGGTAATGAATTAAAGAAGTTTAATACAGCAGATAGTGCTGGAGTTTTATTTTGTAGATTATTGGATATAGAAGTGGGCATTATCACAGGAGAAGACACTGCTATTGTGGCGCGACGCGCAGAAAAACTGAAAATAAAACAGTTGCATCAGGGGGTTAAAAATAAATTACAAAAAGCAACTGAAATATGTGAAGAATTGGGCATAGACTTACAGGAGGTGGCCTATATAGGGGATGACATCAATGACATTCTTTTATTAGACGCCGTAGGCATTGCAGCTGCTCCGCAGAATGCGCCTGAATATGTAAAAGACCATGCTTCAATGGTGATGAAAAGTAAAGGAGGAGACGGTGCCTTTCGCGAATTTGTAGAAACCGTGCTGAAAATGAATGGACTTTTGGAGACTGCCTTGCAAAAGTATTTAGAACAACAAAAAGGATTGGAACAATAACAGATGACAAAAGTTATAGCCGAGGTTGCCAACGTGCATGAGGGCGACACCGCGTATATGAAAGAACTGGTTTCTTTACTTCCTAAAACGGGAGTGAATGCCGTTAAATTTCAGTATGTAATTCCTTCTGAATTCGGGGATCCGGGTTCTGAAAATTATATAGAATTGGATCGATTGAAATTTCAACACGAGGAATTTCAAGAATTGTTGGATGTACTTCCCAATGAATTTACGGTGTACTACGATGTATTTGCCGAAGGCTCTTATAGCAGGGTGAAGGACTTGAAGGAGGCAAATCAACGCTTGAATATTGCAGGTGTAAAATTACATGTTACCAATAGTATGGATTTTGAATTGCTGAAGGCGGCATGTGATGATTTTGAAACCGTATTTATTTCTGTAAGTGGCCTTAATGCTATAGAAATAGATAAGATAATTCGATTTACTATTGCGGAGGGAATTTTTCATAAAATAGTACTTGTTTATGGGGTTCAAAATTACCCTACAAAGCCAAAGAGCATCAAATTGAACAAACTCTCTGAGTTAAAAAAGGTGTTTGGTGTTGCAGTAGCGTTAAGTGAACATTTGGACGGAGACAACATAATTGCAGCTGATACTATAGCGTATTCCTATTTATTGGGGTATGATTATATAGAGAAGCATGTGACGCTGGATAGATCCAGAAGATTGGATGATGACCATGCTGCCTTGAACTTGGATGAGTTGACACAGGGAATTGCCAAAATGCACATGCTCGCATCTACTATGTCCGACAATGTTTTGGCATTATCTGCTGATGAATTGGATTATCGGAATAAAGCGAAACAAGCTATATACAGTCAAGAAACATTGGGCAAAGGCCTTGAAGTGCAGCGCGCCCATACGGTGATGAAGCGGCAAGAGGGCGATGACCGAAAACCGAATTATTTAAATCCTAGTGACGTTTTTGGGTCAAGAATCAAAGAGGAAGTGCCTGCGGGAAAGCGATTGGAATACGCGGATTTCGATCGCAGTATTGTTGGATATGTATTGGTACGGTCTGCATCGAGTCGTTATCCTGGCAAATGCTACCAAGAAGCAACTTCAGGAGTAGCAACGTTACTCTTGCTTTTGCAACGTTTAAAGCGCAGCCAACTTGTGCAACAATGGGTATTATGCACTACCGCCGACACTGCAGATGATGGTATTGAGGTTATTGGTACCGAAGAAGGCTTGAAGATAGTACGAGCCACTGAGAATGTTTACCAACGTGTGGAAGCCGCCCTAGCAGAAACGGGGGTACCCGATGTCATGCTGCGAATTACCGCGGATAATGTATTTATAGATCCGGAGCATATTGATCAAATAATTCCCGAATTTTTAACGGGTAATTATGATTATTACAGGCATTCTCAGGTTATTGATGGTTGTGATTTCGAAATTGTAAAAGGCGATGCTTACAGAACTTTAGACTCTTACTTCACCAACTACAAGGTGGAAGCGGAGTATATGACCTTGTATCTAAATAACAGTTATTTCCGCATTCTGGAGGCAAAAACGTATGATACAGGTTTAAACTTCGAGGACTACCGATTTACGTTAGATTATAAGGAAGACTTAGACAATATTCGCGCACTGGTGGCTGAGATTGAAAGATTGGATTTTACCTATGCTGAACTTTGTAGCACCTTAAAAGAGACATCGGTGTATCAGCCATTCTCCCCTCCGAATAAGGCCTTTACCATACGCGCGAATAAAAAAACACTGTTTTAACTTGGGCTTACTGCTGTCAATATTTTGGGAATATTTGCGCTGTTATGCGTCTTTTCTGTTTGGATTAAACTACAGAAAATCTGTAGTATTTAGGCATTTAATCCATCGTAAAACGCATAGGATTCCTCGTGGATACCACTACAGTATAAAAACTGCCTTGAGTATCTATGTGCGACGGGTGATATTAGATATATTTAAAACTGGCAAATTGGATGAGCATCCTGGAGGTGAAATGGTTTTTTACAACGATGGAGTTGAATTGTGGGCAATGGACTATGTGCAAAGCAATGGCGAGAAAGATGGGTTGAATATGTATTTATCACCATCAAATATGTACTTAAAATTGCCTATTTACTTGAAAGTAGTGTATCTGTTTTTACAAGCAATATTGGCGTTATTATCCTTACCTATATTATGCATTAGACCCATCGGCATATGGTCTTTACACTTGACAGTTGTGCATGAGCATGTTAAAATCATGAGCCTGCTTCAAGGCAAAGGCATTCGCAAATTTTATGATTTTTTCAGCTATGAAATAGGAAGCTCCTTTTTGAATGAGTTGCTGGTTGGAAAAGGCATTCGCAATCACTTTATCACCAGTCCTACACCCTTATATGAGACCTATCCTGACTGTGTCTGTGATATTTTTTTAAGTGCATCTCCATATCACATGGAGGAATTGGAATACAAAAAAGCACATCCAGAGTATCCGCTGCGTTTTTTGTACACGGAAATGAGGCAATGGCCATACAATGAATTCGATGAAAAATTGGAGAAATTCATGTGTGAAAGTGCAGAGAGGAATAAACAGATTGGTATATATGTAAGTGGCGTTTGGTGGAGAAGCAAGGAGAAGCACCAAGAATTTGCCGATGGTTTTTTTGAGAGTGAATTCTTACTTTTAGAACACATGAAACGGTTTGGCGAACAACATCCAGAATACACGTTGTGGTTGTTTTTGCACCCTCGTGAAAGGCGCACTGAAGCGCAACTGGAAGAAGCATTAGCCTTCTATCATTCGCAGTTTGGAACTGTGCCATTCAAGCTTATGGATTTTGGGAAACCTACCAAATCTCAATTTGGCCTTTGTGATATCAGTATTTCTGTGAGCAGTAATACCACCTACGAACGATTATTTGGTGGTTTTAAATCCATATTTACACCTTATAAGCTGCCGATCTTCCCCATGCCAGGAAATGCTCTTGAGCAAATTTGTGCAAGGGATTACGTTAGCATGGAACGTATGATTTTGGATTATAGCAACATGACCACAGAGGACTTCTTTGAGCAAACAGGGTTAAAGAAGTACCATTATAAGTTTCGCAAGTTTGATAGTGAAGTTACCGCATGACCGAAGATAAAAGTATTAGAATTGTAAGTGTTATTGGCGCCCGCCCGCAGTTCATTAAGGCCGCACCAGTTGAAATGGCAATGAAAGCGTATGGAAATATTATGCATTATTCCATACACACCGGGCAGCATTATGACGCGAACATGTCTCAAATCTTCTTTGAG
>JBEIRK010000087.1:0-11430 GCA_040376005.1 Flavobacteriales bacterium | reverse complement strand
TATTTTTGCCTTCCCGCTATGGTATACCGGCTTGATGAAACAATAACCCCTGACAGCCTGCTAGCTCAGGCCTTACCGCGAGGTGAATACGAAAACTGCAGCTTTGAAGACTGCAACTTAGCAGGGGCAGACCTTTCCGACATGCGTTTCACCGATTGTGTTTTTAAAAATTGCAACCTCAGTTTGGCAGACCTGCACAATACCTGTCTGCGCGATGTGCAATTTGAGGGCTGCAAACTCATGGGGCTGAGATTCAATACCTGCAATGCATTTATTCTCTCGTTTTCAGCCCAGGCTTGTGTGTTAGATCACGCCTCTTTTTTTAATTGTAAAATCAAGAAAACGCGGTTTGAAAATTGCAGGCTGATTGAAACAGACTTTAGCCAGTGTGACCTTACCGAAGCCGTGTTTGATGGCTGTGATTTGTCAGGTGCTGTTTTTGACAATTCCCTATTGGAAAAGGCAGATTTTCGCAATGCACATGGATATCTAATAAACCCTGAAACCAACCGCATTAAAAAAGCGAAGTTTAAGGTATCCGGACTGGCTGGATTGCTGCAGCAGCAACAGCTTCATATAGAGCAAGGGTAGGAATTAGAAGTTATTTTAGAAAGTAATTTGAGGTTATTTCAAGCATTTTTTTGAAAACTGAGGCGGTTCGTGCATTTCAGGCTGGTGGCTTGAAAAGGCAGTGAACGAAAAGTTTCGAAAAAGACGCAGAAGAGTTAATATTACCTAGTTGAACCAAATTAATCGTAATAATGAACTTTTGAGATGGCTTCTAGATTTACTATGAATTACACACATAACATTTCATTGTAATTACGGTTAGCTCAATTTGCGAGTAAGCATTTACAAATAGGTACAAATCACCTTAATTTTCAGACCCTGTAATTTAAACGGATAAGTTCAGCCCAATTCTTGGATTTCCGAAAAATAACCGTAAACTTTGATATATGTTTATGAAAAGACTTAAGAATTTTATTGTTGCATTTACCATTTTAGCCTTGTTGGGGTTGGGGGCTTGTAAGCCTGAGAAGCCTAAAGACCCGATAACTATAACTTACAAGCTTGGCGAGGTAAAGGATTATATGTATTTCAAGCCTGGCAGTTATTGGATTTATGAATGTGACAGTACCTTAGAACTTGATAGCCAAGTCATGATAAGTATTGATACACCCTGGTTTCATAAGAGCTATATAGATTATCAATTGCTTATTTATGAAAAGTTCAGTTTTAGTTTTAAAACAAGTTTTAAAACATATTATCCAACATTTGATGCTAAATATTGTGAAAGTTGTGAAAGAGGATTTGGGAATGTTTTAAATATTTCTGGGCCAAATATTTCTGGCACCGATTGCGTGTTTTATAGAATGTCATGGGGATTTGACAGCACTCGTAATGGTGGAGGAGGTTCTAGCCCAACGTATTACAAAGGTTACTTAGACAGTTTGCAGGTGTTGGGTTCGTGGTATAAGGATGTCAGGGTGTTTAAGGTTCAAGGTACAACTGGCTGGACAAAATTGAATATATGGCGTTTAGATAATTTAATTAGATCTACAAGCATGCAATACTACTGGGCAAAAGGTATAGGTATTGTGAAAATAATGGTATTTACTTTCGATGGCGTTAAAAACGAACCATTTACACATAACTGGAATTTAAAACGCTATAGAATCAATCAATAATTCACTATTAGAACATGAAACATAATATAATTTTATCCATTTTACTAGGCTCATCCTATTTATTGCAATCTCAGACTGCTTTGAGCTCACCCGAGATAAAGCATTGCTTTATAGAATCTTTAACCAACGCACTGAGGCCATAGCGTTCTTAGATTCAAAAATTCCAGCATGGCAACCGTTGTATGAAAAAGAGGCACTAGAGGTTTGGAAATGTATACTGCAATGGGAGCAATCATATATTGACAACCAAGTGAGCTACAATGAATTTATACAGTACTCTTGTGCAGAAAGCTGGGCCGCTGGTGCAAATAATGGAACGGGTAGTAAGGGTAGTATAAGTAAGTCGATTGGTGAAGCAACCAAGGAAGAATCTCAATTGCGTTCGAAGGGAATTCCAGAAAAAACAGGAATTACGGAAATAGAAGATAAAAATAACTTTACCTTATATCCAAACCCTGCGGAGAATTCATTTACTGTGGCATCAAATTCAGGAATAACAAGAGTCAGGGTTTATGAAACCAATGGAAGGCTGTTGTTAGACTTAACACAAACAGGTCAAACAGCAGTTGAAATTAACATTGAAACCTTAGTACGCGGAACCTATATAGTTGCTGCAGAAACACCAATTAAGACCTACCGCAGTACACTAGTAGTAAATAGATAAAAAAGCGCAATTAGCGTTTCATTTAGGGAAAAGCCTGCAGCATAATACTGTAGGCTTTTTTAATGGATTAACTTCCAAAAAGAGAATTTTATAAATTGGAGCAATGCAAGATTTGAAGCTATGTGTAAATCGCAGAAAGCAGGAACTCAAGGGTAATGTAAATATTGATTTTTCGACCTCAATTTGCGGTCACGGCCTTTAGTCGTGCTTTTGGCAGAAGTTGCAAGCATCACCCATATCTTCAGATGCGCTGCCGATATGCATGGCCAAGTTCTTTTGCTCATCCAATTCTGTTTGCTTTAATAGCATGTATACAAAAGCAAAGGGTATAAACTGAAACCATCCAGATTTGCGCATAGCACGGCAACGGCGAATGCCTTGTGCAATTAAGAAGTGGTATGCAGGAATGGTAAGAAAGAAGCTGTCATATCCCAAGGCAAATTGGGCGCCAATAAATAGTGCCAATTGGGTGCCAATTATGAATAGGAGAATAGACAACATATACTGATGTCTGCAGATGCTGCCTTGGGTGCTGAAAGGGCTTTTTAGAAGAGAAAGTATTTTCATATGAAGTCGTATGGAATGCTCACAAATTAAAAATAGAAGAAAATCGCATCCAATAAGTGCCTACACTAATAACACTTTGTACTATAAGTAAATCTTAATTGTTGAAAACCAAACAATTATCGCAGTTGGAGCACAAAAATCAAATTTCCCAATAGGGAGGCAAGCCCAATACAGGCAAGGCCGATACGCAAAATAGCCTTGGTGTTTTCTGGTTTTTCTTCAGAAAATGCCTTGTTGAGTAAGGTGTTAAACAGGGTGAGTAAACCTATGAGAAGGGTACCTACAAAAGCGGCTACGAAGAAGCGTTTCACAAATGTGAGCAACAATACCCCTTTGAGGGCTGCGGCATCTTCTTCTGAACCTATAAAGAAGTTGGCACTGAGCAAGCCCAAACCCAGGGTTATGAGCAAAATGGCAACGAGGTTCAGGGGTTTCATACTGGGTGTTTATACCGTTTTAGGCCCTTTGGGTTGTAAAGGACGTATCTCCAGATTCACATGGTGAAAATTCGGCGGACTGCAGATGGCGTATACGATCTGTGCAGCCACGTCTTCCGGCTGCAGCATGTAATTGTGGGGCTCTATGCCTGGGTGGTGCCTGAAAAAATCAGTTTTCACACTTCCAGGGTATACACAGGTCACTTTCACTCCATAATCACGAACTTCTTTGTACAGTGCATCGCTAAAACCGCGCACTGCAAATTTGGTGGCGCAGTAACCCGTAGTTTGGGGGTAACCTTCAAGTCCTGCGGTGCTGGCGATGTTTACAATGTGTCCGCTGGCATTGGCTTTCATTTGGGGCAATACCCTGCGGGTGAAATAAAAAATACCGTTTACATTGGTGCTAAACATTTCATGCCATTGTTCCACGGGCAAGGTATCGCAGGTGCCAAAATAACCTAAGCCTGCATTGTTGATGAGAATATCTACATGGCCTTCTTTTTCCAAAATGGCATCCATCACCGTGTTTACTGAGTCTATGTTTCCAGCGTCTGCGCGGAGGCAAATGTAGTTCTCATGTATGGTGCTGCAGCCACTGCGGCAAATGCCATATACTTTGGCACCTTTATCCAACAACTGCAATACACAATGCAGTCCAATTCCTTTGTTTGCGCCGGTTACAACGGCTATCTTTCCTTTTAGTTCCATAAAATTACTTTTTTGCAAATGCCAATTGTTTAGCCAATAATGTTAAACCTTCTTCAAAGGTATGGGGTTCGTAGCCAAGTTCCTTTCGCGCTTTATCAATACTTAATCCTGTAATTGGTGGTCGTTTTGCAGGCTGACCCAAGGAATGGCTTTCTGTTTCTATGATGTGACTTGTGCTAAAATTAAAGAAGTCCGCCACACGGTGCACCAATTCTAAGATGCTCATGTAATCGGGACCACAGATGTTATAGATGCCCCGGGCGTCTTTGGATTCAGCCAATCGGCAACCCATGGCCAGGTCTTCAGCTAGGGTAGGGGTGCGAAACTGATCGTTCACCACCTTCATCGGTTCGCCTTTTTCTAAGGCTTGCATAGCCCAAAGTACAATATTGCTGCGGCTCATGTTGTGCACGGTGCCATAAACTATTACGGTTCTGAGTATGCACCAGTCTTTGGCATGCGCCATAACTGCTTTTTCGCCTTCCCACTTGCTCATGCCATAAAAACTCAGGGGTTCTGGGGTTTCATCTTCGGTGTACATGGGGTGTGTGCCGGGGAAAATAAAATCGGTACTCAGGTGAATGAGTTTATACTCAAGTTCGGCTGACAACTGCGCCAGGCGCGCCACTGCGTGCACATTCAGCGCCATGCAGGCTTCTTGCTGGGTTTCGCAAGCATCTACATTGGTCATGGCTGCGGTGTGGATGACCACATTTGGGCGGTAACGTTCTAAAACCTCACGGGTTTCTTCAGGATTGAGGATGTCGAGGCTGCAGTATTCCAATTCCTGCGAAGGGTGTCTGTTAGGCCCTGTTCCGGTGGCAATAAAACGGATATCAGGGAGTTGCAAATACAAATCACTGAGTTTTTGTCCCAACAAGCCGTTAGAACCCGTAACCAATACCGTTTTTTTGTGGGCACACATGACTGCAAAGCTACAGCTGCGACTGAATTTCACAAAGCAGCACTTTTTGCAGCTTTGCTAGAAGCTATCTCAAAAAAGGCATTTGAGGCAATTTCAAGTATTTTGGTGAAAACAGAGGCGGTTCGTGCATTTCAGGCTGGTGGTCTGAAAAAGCGGGCCAACGAAAGGTTTCGACAAAAGACGCAGAGGAATGAATACGAATTATTTGAACTAAATAAATTGACCAAATGAACTTTTGAGATGGCTTCTATTAAATTCGCGCACGGCATGAGATACCTTGTAGTTTTTCTGGGAATACTTTGCACAGCTTCCGTGCAGGGACAGCTCAGTAACCGCTTGTTTCGGGAAGGTCCGGCGGTGTCGGATAAGAAGTATGCTTTTTCTTTTGAAGCCTTGCAATTCTTGAAAAACAATGAGTATTTCAATGGCATTAATCCCGGCGAAACCTTGTTTGGCTTTCAAACCCGTGCGGTGTTCCGCTATAAAATTGCAAAAAATGCAACATTCTCAGCCGGAGCCTTGTTGCAGCATGACTTCGGAGATCCAGCTTTTTTTACAAAGGCCATTCCCTTGTTTGATTTTCAGCTGCGCAAAAACAAGTGGCTCTTTCACCTAGGAACCATTCGCCCGCATATTCACCACAATATGAATGAGGCCATGCTGTCGTATGAAAATGTAGTGAAACAGCCGGCAGAATTGGGCTTGCAAGGGCTCTTTGCTGGAAAACACCTCAGCCATGATGTGTGGTTGCACTGGCGCCAAAAAGCCGATGCGGCCCGCAGCAGCCGCGAAGAAATTATTTTTGGCAATTCCTTGGAGTATTTTTTACTCAAAACCAATACTATTTTTTTAAGTGTACCATTTCAAAGCATTATATACCATCATGGTGGACAATCTTTAAACCTTGCCGGAAATGTGGCTACCCGCATGTTGTTTAGTCCGGGTTTGCGCTTGGCAGCGGCCGATTCACAGTGGGTGTTGGAATCTTTTGTATTACAAAGTTTAGACAACAGCCAGAACCGTTCGCAGCCCTATGCCAGTGGACAAGCCAGCATGACCAACCTGCGTTGGCATCCCCATCGGTACCACGAGGTGGCGCTTACCTGGTGGTGGTCGCGCGAGTTTGTGAGCCCTATTGGTGCGACAGTATTTTCAAATGTGAACCTATTAAATCCGTATAACACCACCAACACACGCCGCTTAGCCATGCTGCGCTATGTATATAGCAGGCCCATTATTCCGGGTAAAATTTGGATGGACCTGCGCATAGAACCCTATTATGACGTGGAACGCAAAGGGGTGGAAATGTCGCAGGGCTTGTATTTTAGATACGTTGAGGAATTGGGCTTTTCAAAGCCCAAGTGGATGGGTTTATTTTAGCTCTTGTGAACTAGAAGTTTAAATGCTCAGCTTCTATGGGTTTGAAGCCTGATAATTGCCAGCGCAAGGCATTGCCAAATCCGGGTTTGCTGTACTTTTTGCCATGCAAGGCATAGGTGATTCCCCACTCAAAATAATCGGCGCTGCTAAGATGCGCTTTCAAGCGGGTCATAACCATAAGTTGGTCGTTCAAGTAATATTTTATTCCCACCGCCTCGTAGTACATGCGTTTGCTGCGGTCGGGTCGGTACAGGTAAAATCCCATATCGGTAATGAAGCCCACACGGTTGATTCTGTATTCATGGCCACCCGTTAGCGCAACTTCAACCACCTGGTCCGGTCTGCCTTTGGGTATGGGCTGAAACTTTTCAAACAGGTAGGTTCGGTCGTAATAGATGTTCAAGCCCCCACGCCAGTTGCGGATTTGGTTGTGGGGGTAATTCCAAACGGTTTCAATCATGTAATTCGCAATGTTTCTGGGGTCGTCTATGCTCATTTGCCGCTTGCCGGCGCGCAGGCTAAATTCCCAGATGATATGGTTGCCGCGGTTATGCCTCAGGGGCAAATAGTGTGTGTTGTGGTCGTTAAACTGCAATCCAAGCGCGAGTGAGGGCAGGTTAACACCCAGATTGGGTTGACCCCAGTTTCCGTTGGAGAAATGCGACATGCCAAGGCCGTAGGTGAGTGTGGTATGCCGTCCTATGGGACTTGCCATATAGGTAAGCAGCTGCATATAGCCATTGATATTGCTGCCTATGGCACCATTTTTAGGGTTGTTGAACGGATGAAATTGGGCGCTGAGGTATCCGGCACCGGTGCTGAGTCTTGCACGGAAACTGCTGTTTTTCCCTACGGGAATGCCTGCTTCATAGAATAAATTGAGAGCCAATGCCTTGCCCGCAATATCAGAGCCGAGTTGGAAATAGGTAAACCCAATGCCAGCTAGGGGATGGTGTTGGCGAATGGCTGCGGTTCCAGCTGAGTCAATGCGCCACTGCCTGCCTATTTCTATACCTGCGGTGTGTTTCATCATCTCCGCCATATCGGCATGGTGGGGAACCAAAAATCCGGGCAACAGTTTTGCTTCCCAACTGTTTTGGGCGTGTATATGGGGTAGAAAGAGGAAGGGTATAAGCCAGGCTATGGCTTTCCTTTTCATGAGATTACTGCGTTTTTTTGTCTGTTGCCAGCACCATCTTAATGCCGAGGTTGGCACCTACTTGCATTACGTCTACAAGATCTTGTACATAGGCTTTTCCATCTGCACGAAGCACCACTACAAGTCCAGCTTCAGGATTGGCTGGGTCATTGTATTTTTCTTTTAACTCCTTCAGTTGGTCTGACAATTCAGAGTAATCCACCTGGTTTTGCTCGATAAATACTTCGAGTATTTCCTGGTTTTCTGGATTTCTGCGCACGGTTACCGGTATAGACTTAGGCGTAATGGTAGAGGTTGTCTTGGCAGAGGGCAACATCACTTTAATAACATTGGGATTGGCGAGGGTAGAGGCAATAAGAAAGAACAACATCAAGAAGAACATGATGTCATTCATGGAGCTGCTCTCTACTTCAACCTCATCTCTTCGTTTGCGGTGTATGCGCATAATCTGTGGCTTAGAGGTTGGTTTTGTTCAGCATTTCAAGGAAAGCAAGGCTTTGCTCTTGCAATCTTTCGGCAAAACGGTCGATTTTGCGCAGCAACAACTGGTAGCCTACAAATGAGATAATACCCACTGTAAGACCTGCCAAACTGGTGACCATTTTGATATACAAACCTTCTGCGATACCACCAATTTCCAAATTTCCTTTTACAGAAATGGTATAGAAAATGGTAATTACACCCCAAATCGTTCCTACGAAACCAATCATTGGTGCAATTCTAGACATCAAGCTCAAGTAATTCAGATTGCTTTCCATGGCGCTGAGTTCCACGTTGGCGCGGGTTTCCATAGCGCTTTCGATTTCGCGCATGTTGCTGCCCAAGAAACGCAAGCCTGTAGCTACAACCTGTGCCTGTCCGGTTGGTGTTCTTTCGCAATACGACATGGCAGCCTCTGGCTTGTTGTCTTTCATGTTGTCTTTTACCACATTCATGAGGTTGTAGTCCAGCCTGCAACGGGTTTGCAAATACATGAAACGTTCGATGATGAAAAAGATGGAGATGACAAGGCAAAGCGCCAATACCAGCATGATTGGACCACCCTTAAACAGCATGTCGATTACAGGTGCTGAAGCAATTTCTTCAGCTTCTTTCGAATTGGCAGCTGCTTTGGCTGCGGAATCAGCTCCTGTGAGCAGAAGTGTGAGTATGTGCATATTCTAGTGCGAAAAAAAACCTTTTCATCTTTCAAAACGCAAAAGTCACTGGATTATTTTTCCCCAATTAAGAATTGGGTGCTTTTTCTAGGCCAGTAACGCCGCCGGAGATCACAAATTTGGTGACATGCGCACTCTCTTGGGTGAGCTTTCGTATCCTTCCAGATTCCACCACTACCATTTCCCCTGATAAAGAATAACAGAAAGGCAGATAAACAGTTACAAAGTCAGGCATGCCAATCATATCCATGCTTTTCTGGGTCATAAAGCCCATTTTGTACACCCCTTCACCCATTTCTACCATTACAGGCTCGGTGAATTTCTTTTTGTCCCCAACAAATGCTTCCGTCACATCGCGGGTGGTGCCGAAAATGAAATTCAGTCCTGGCGCTTTCTCTATCACGCCCTCAAAAAAGTCGAGAATTTGACCCGCTACAACGCCTTTGGTAAAAAATCCTACCAGCAAGATGCATGCGATGGTGAGCAAACCATAAAAAACAAAGGCTTTTGCGCCCACTTCGCCCATATGCAGCCAATTGCCTAGTGTGCCTATAATCCAGGCAATAATGCCGATGGTTAGGGCTATAGGTAGCAATACCAAGAGCCCGCGGAGAAAATAATTCAGCAGAATTTTCCAGGTGCTTTTTACCTTGGTTCTGGCTTGGGTATAGGTGTCTTCAGTCATGGTGGTTTTGTTCATATTCCATCAGGTCATTGCCAATATCTCTTCTGAAATAACAACCCTCAAATTGGATTGTTGCAGCGTTCTGCATCGCCAAATCACGGGCCTCAGCTATGGAATGTCCCATGGCCGTAACGGCCAATACCCTGCCCCCGTTGGTAACGATACCGCTTTCTGTTTTCGCAGTTCCTGCGTGATAGAATACACAGTCGCCAATTGCGGCGGGTATCTGCATGGTTTTCCCTTTTTCTATATCCCCGGGATAGCCTCCGCTAACCAAGAAAATCGTGGCTGCTGTGCGTGGATCCAAGGCAATAGGCAAATTGCCTATGCCCCCAGCAGCGATGGCAATAACCAAATCTACCATGTCGGTTTGGAGGCGTGTAAATATGGATTCAGTTTCTGGGTCGCCCATACGCACGTTGTACTCGATCACTTTGGGCTCTCCCTTGCAGTTCATGAGTCCAATAAACAAGAAACCTTTGAAAGGATGTCCTTCCTGTTTCAAGCCTTCGAAGGTGGGTGTAGCAATCTGATTTGCCACTTTTGCCATAAATACTTCGTCGGCAAAAGGCACGGGACTAATGGCGCCCATGCCCCCTGTATTTAAGCCTGTATCTCCTTCTCCTATGCGCTTATAGTCTTTGGCCGAAGCAAGGAATTTCCAATCTATACCGTCGGACACTGCAAATACCGAAATTTCTATCCCGTGCAAAAACTCTTCAATAAGTACTTTTTCCGAGGCTTTGCCAAAACTTTCGCGCACGATCATTTCTTCCAAGGTGTGTTTGGCTTCTTCTAATGAGGGCGTAATAATCACCCCTTTGCCTGCTGCAAGTCCATCCGCTTTCAGCACATACGGCGCTTCTAAGGTGTCGAGAAAGGCATATCCTTCATTGAGATTGTCTTTGGTTACGGTAAAGGCCACTGCTGTAGGCACGCCATGTCGCAGCATGAATGCCTTGGAAAAGTCCTTGCTGCCTTCCAATTGCGCTGCATATTGGCTGGGTCCCGCCACCAAAATCGCGCGACCCCCTTGGGCTGCTTTGTCAGCAAAGAAATCAACGATGCCTGCTACCAAGGGGTCTTCTGGACCGGGTACGATAAGGTCTATTTCTTTTTCCAAGCAAAAGGTATACATGGCCTCAAAATCGGTGGCTTTAAGAAATACTTGTATCCCACAATCCGCCGTTCCTGCATTGCCTGGCGCTATGTACAACTGACTGATTTTAGTGCTTTTTGCCAAGTTTTTGGCAAAGGCATGTTCTCTACCTCCGGAACCCAATAACAGTATTTTCACCCTGCAAATTTACACCCTGCAATTCCCTTGTGTAAACATTGCCGTGTAAACTCGTCACAACATGTACACACAGCAGGCTAAATGTATATGCGGAACATGGAAGTTATACGATATGATGGGCCGCAGCGACCATTGCCGCGGTTTCGGTGCGCAGCACCAGGGAGCCCAGTGATAACAGCTTGTATCCTGCTGCAGTGGCTTGTTGGACTTCCTCAGAAGTAAAATCTCCTTCAGGCCCTATGAGGATGAGACGGTCAGCACTGTCTATGGGCTTCAGCTGCTGCAGATTGGTGCCCGCTGTGTCGCCCAGTGCAGCGATATACTTATCGGAAAGAGGCAGTGCCAGTAGTGTTTTCCAATTTACTTCTTCTAGCTGAGGGAGCCAGGCGCCATGCGACTGTTTTAAGGCAGCAATGCTGGTTTTTCTCAGGCGGTCTAGATTTAAGCGGGTTCTTTCAGAGGCCTGGGTTGCAACAAAATAGATTCCTTTCACCCCACACTCGGTGCATTTTTCGACCATCCATTCCATGCGGTCGCTGCTTTTGATAATGCCGCATGCAAGAAGCAAAGCGGGTTTTTGTTCAACTGTTTCCTGGCTGCTGATTTGTGCCGTAAAACTGTCTTTTCGAACATTTTCAATAAAACCCTCGCAGCGTAAGCCTTTGCCATTTGTAAATGCAATGGGATCTCCTGCTTTATACCTCAATGCGATGATGGCATGCCGGTGCTCGTGGGCGTCGAATACAGCGAGGTTGCCCTC
>JBEIRK010000134.1:0-6316 GCA_040376005.1 Flavobacteriales bacterium | reverse complement strand
GATAAGACCACACTTGAATTGAATACTTTGACTGCAATTCAGATTGTAAGGATTGCAGGGCACTTGCGTCTCTTCCCGTAATTATTAAATTTACATGTTGTGCGGCTAGAATTCTTGCAAATTCAGTTCCGATGCCGTGGGACGCACCTGTAACTAAAGCAAGTTTGGGTTGGAATTTCATCAGAAAAGAAGTGTAATTGTATCCAAGTCAAACAGAGAGAAATCGAATTTGTTTTGCGACATCCATATTCTATCGATGTAGCTGTTGCCTTTAAATAGAATGTTGACGCAAGAATGTAAACATGGCTGCTATATTTGCAGCATGGGTTTGAGCTATTGTATCATTATACCAGCGCGCTACGCGAGTAGCCGATTCCCTGGAAAACCCCTGGCCGAAATCCACGGGAAAAGCATGATACAACGCGTGTATGAAGCGGCTGCTTCAGTGGCCAGTCATGATCGGATCTTTATTGCGACCGATGATATTCGAATTCAAGAACAGGCCGAAACTTTTTCTCAAGTTATCATGACCAGTGAGCATCATCCAAGCGGCACTGACCGTTGCGCCGAGGCCATTCTATCTGTTCCATTTGATTGCGACATCGTAATTAACCTTCAGGGTGACGAGCCATTTATCAAACCGGAACAAATACAGATACTCCTCGAATTGTTTGAAAATCCGGATGTTCAGATTGGTACCTTGAAAAAAGAACTTTTCGATGCGGAAGACATCGACAATCCGAATATTGTAAAGGTGGTAAGCAATACCCAAAAGAAAGCGCTGTACTTTAGCAGGAGTCGCATCCCGTATAGGCGAGAAACCCCGGAGAATGTGCAGTATTACAAGCATTTGGGTATGTATGCGTATCGAAAATCTGCCTTAATAGAAATCACACAATTGGCACCTAGCATGTTAGAAGAAACTGAAAAGTTGGAACAATTGCGTTGGTTGGAAAACGGATATAGCATTGCAGTAGGTGAAACGCATTGGCAAAGTCCTGCTGTGGATACACCAGAAGATCTAGAAAAAGCAATACAATTTGCAATAAAAAGCAGCGATGCGTCCTAGTTTTAGGTTTTGACCTAAGAAATTAAGGCATTCACCTACCTTTATAAGAGTTTTCACCTATTTTCGGAGCTTGCTTTCTCCTTTCTGTTTCACCTTTGTGACATCAAACAAGAAAAACAGACTATGAGACACCCACACAACAAACACTGGAACCACTTTATGAATCCTGATTACGAACAACAAAGACAGCGAGGCCGCATTTGGGGCGGGCTTATTTTATTGGCCATAGGTGGCGCATTTTTGGCCAAAAGCCTTGGCGTATTGCTCCCATTTTGGCTGTTTAAATGGCCAATGATCCTTGTTTTGGTTGGTGTATACCAACTTGGAAAAAACAATTTTAAAAGGCCTCAAGGTTTAATTCCCCTGCTCATAGGCGCTATGTTTCTAATAGACATAGCCATACCGGGGCTGCAGTATAGACACATCATGTATCCCGTGCTTATCATGGCTGTTGGCGCGTTTTTGCTACTCACACCAAAACGCAACAAATTCAAGTATAATGCGGAAACCAAGAGTAAGTTCGCCGATATGGCCGATATAGAAGACGGTGGTGATACCATCATGGCAGATTCTATATTTGGTGGTGTTGAACGCAACATCATTAGCAAAGATTTCAAAGGTGGTAAAGTAAACTGTGTGTTTGGCGGCGCAGAAATAAACCTTATGCAAGCTGACATTCAAGGCACCGTGACTTTGGAAATGAATGCTGTGTTTGGAGGAATTGAACTTACCGTACCTGCCTCATGGAAAGTAATTACAGAAGTATCTGCTGTAATGGGAGGCGTTCAAGACAAAAGAACCATGAGTAATGACATGGCTGATACAGAGAAAATACTGATTCTTAAAGGAGCTGCCGTATTTGGTGGAATTGAAATTAAAAGTTTTTAAGAAACAAGAGTGACCTTGCGAATTCGAAATATCGCATTGCATTTACTGATGCCCGCAATTGCGGGCATTGGTGTGTGGTATTGGATTCTCACACAACTAGATCCACTGGCATCCCCTTTTTTCTGTTTCTGGGATGCGGTGCTCAATGTTATTGCATTGGTCTTGGGTGCAAAGACCCTTCAGGTCATGTTGCGCTATTACCGCCCCTCTGGAACCCAGTCCATAAACCTAATTATTTGGATACTGCTGTTTGCATTGGCTGCATATGGTATAAGCAGGTATGTGCTCTCCTTTCAATTCACCGATATGCATTCACAAGCATTGTTGAGCAAGGGATTTTTGCTTAGGGTTTGCATTAATATTCTAATACTGGGTTGTGTATCCTTAATTTCATGGGTGCGTTATCAAAGTATAAGTGATGCAAGATCCCAAGCGAGATATCAAGAAATAAAGCAAATGGCCATTGACAGCGAATTGCATGCATTGCGACAACAACTACAGCCACACTTTCTGTTCAATAGTTTAAACAGCATACAAACCCTTATTGGTATTGAGCCCAACCGGGCAAAGAAAATGGTTCTTCAACTCAGTGATTATTTGCGAGGAACCTTAAGAAGAGACAATCTCGCAACCCACAACATACACGAAGAATTGGACAATGCGCTGTTGTATTTAGAAATAGAAAAAGTGAGATTTGGCGACCGACTTCATATTGCTTTGGACACTTCTCAAATGGATTTAGAAATTGCAGGACGGCGAAGTGTACCTGCACTCATACTTCAACCCTTGGTTGAAAATGCGATGAAACACGGGCTTTATCAGCACATCGGTGATGTAACTATTGATATTCATGTGCAAACAAGCACTGCTGAAACCCTCTTTCAGGTTTGCAATCCTTTTGATCCAAGTGCTGTGGGAACGAGCATAGGCACTGGATATGGATTAAGCTCGCTACGTAGGCGTCTTTTCTTACTGTATGGTCGCAAAGATTTGGTGCAAACGGAAGACGAAAATCAAAAGTTCTGTGTGACAATAATTATCCCTCATGATGAAAGTAATAATCATTGATGATGAGCCATTGGCCAGAGAGCATGTGAAGGCATGCCTAAAAAAACACCCTGAATTCAAGGTGATTGGAGACTGTGGAGATGGATTTTCTGGGATAAAACTGATACAAGAATTTCAACCGGATTTGATTTTTCTAGACATTCAAATGCCAAAAATCACGGGCTTTGAAATGTTGGAACTCTTGGAGCAGCCCCCTTGGGTTATTTTCACAACTGCCTTTGACGAATATGCACTGAAGGCGTTTGAGGCAAATGCTATAGACTATTTATTAAAACCATTCGGTCAGGACCGATTTGATGCGGCTATACAGAAATTCAATTTGTTCAAACCCAATTCAGTGAATGGTATTTCGGGAAAAAGCGCAGAAGAAAGCAAACGCATTGTGCTGCGACATCAAGGTGAAATCCGTATCATTCCTACCAAGGATATTTTAAGCATTGAAGCTTGGGATGACTATGTAAAAGTCCATACTCAAGAACAAACCTTTGTGAAAAAGCAGACCTTAAGTTACTATGAAGATATTCTAAAAACCGAATCATTCATTCGGTGTCACAGAAGTCATCTTGTAAACATCTCCGCCATCACCGCAATAGAACACAGCGGCCCAGAAAGTTGGGAAATCAGACTTACAAATGGCTATCATGTCCAAGCCAGCAAGTCTGGTTATGTCAAGCTCAAGGCCGCATTAGGTATTTAACTACTTAAAGGGGTTTGACCACATCGGATTGCTCTCAACACTGCGATCTGTAAGTGTTTTGAGAAATGCGAGTAGGGCTGATTTTTGCGCCTGTGTAAGATTCAAACGAATGGGATTGCCATTGGCATCTTTCAAGGGTGCGGCAAGGTTAGGATGTGCTTGAACGCCACTGTTATAATGCTCGATAACTTGGTCGAGTGTTTTAAAACGGCCATCGTGCATGTAGGGTCCAGACAATTCAATATTGCGCAAGGAAGGGGTTTTAAATGCACCTGCAAAGCGGGGCTGACCCACAAATGTTTCAAGGGCACCTTGGTCCGCAGTCGTGCTTAAATCCAAACCATTGTTCAAAGGACCAGGGTTAGAATTGACAAATGCTTCGGTGGTATGACAGCCAAAACAACCTGCCCCGCCTGCTGCAGGAGGCTGCAGAAACAATGCTTTACCTTGGTTTTCCTCTTGTGTAAAATTAGGAAAAGGTGCACCTGGATTATTCACCTGTGCGCGTCCAGCGTCGTACTTGCTTTGGTAACTCACAATACTGCGAACGAATTGAGCCAAGGCCTTTGAAATCTTATCACTGCTAACCTCTTGACTCCCAAAAGCTTTCTGAAAAAGTGAAGCGTAGAATGGTTGCTCTTTTACGCGGTCCACAACCTGATCCAAGGTCATACCCATTTCAACGGCATCTTGAAAAGGCATCAGCACTTGATTTTCCAAGTTAGCTGCTCTTTCATCCCAAAAGAAGCGGCCTCTTTGGTAATACCGGGCATTTATCAAAGACATAGAGTGGCGGCGTGTATTTCCGCCAGAATGGCCTTTGCTCAGTTTTGCTGTATCTGAAAAAGCGAACTCACCGCGGTGGCAATTCGCACAGGCCACTCTTCTATTAATACTTAGGTTTCTGTCATAAAACAAAACCCGGCCTAAGGTTGCGCCATCGTTTGTAATCGCATTCCCTGAAGGTGTATTATCTATGCCATTTACAGAAGTTGGTAGCGGCCCACCTGCATCAGTAAGAAAGTGGTTGGGCAAGAGTTGTCCGGCATAGTCAAATGGTTTAGAAGGTAGGTTAAGAGGACTGTCTGCCGTATATTCTTTCTTCTTACAAGATGTGTAAAATACAGCACTTCCTGCAACGGCAAATAATAGAATTCCTGCTTTTTTCATTAGGGGTAAGATGCAAGGTGATTGGAATGGTTTAATCCTACGTAAAAAATTATTAGACAGTCGCTTATTCAGCAAATTCGGGGTAATCTTTTTGATCTAATATCCAAATCATAACGGCCACGGCAGCTGCACCTAGCTCCAATTCTCGTTTATTGACATTTTCAAATACATCGGTTTCTGCATGATGCACATCAAAATACCGTTGGCTATCGGGAATAAAACTCACCAGTCCTACTTGCGCATTTGCCTTTTTTAGTGGACCAATATCTGCGCCCCCGCCTCCTTTTTCTAAAGCACCAATGTTATAGGCCTCGAGCAAGGCTTTAAACTGCCCAACATGTTGCCACAGAGTTGAATCCACGCCAAAACCGCGCGGAACAAAGCCTCCTCTGTCGCTTTCCAATGCCGCAACATGCACTTCTCTATTTTGATTTGCCAAACGTGCATATTCGGTAGCTCCTCTCAATCCGTTTTCTTCATTAATCCACCATACACAGCGCAACGAATGTCTGGGCTCATAGCCAACAGCTTTTAGTATGCGCAAGGCTTCAAACGCATGCATACAGCCTGCACCATCATCATGTGCACCTTCCCCTTCATCCCATGAATCAAAATGCCCACCAAATGCGATATAATGATTCGGGAATTGTGAACCCTTTGTTTCTGCAATCACGTTGGATGACAGTCTATCCGGTAAGGTGCGGCAATTCAGGTCCAGGCTCACCTCTAAATCGGAGTCCTTGTGCACCAAGTTTTCCAACATATTTGCTACTGCTGATGCCACAGCCATGGCAGGAATCTTAACATTTGTATCGGCATAGCCCATAACCCCTGTGTGTGGATGCAGGTCACAGCGGTTGGTCATGCTCCTTACCAGCACCGCTTTTGCACCGTAAGCCGCTGCCTTAGAAGCACCTGAAAAACGCTGTCCTACACAGGCACCATATGCTGCAAACGTATTCAGTAAACTCTCGTCAAAAGCCCGATTGTAAAACGCAATTTTGTCTTTCAGTGCGCCTATTTTACCTAGGGAATCCAATTCAGACCATGAATTGATAAGTACAATCTTGCCTTTCATTATGCCTATGGTCCCAATTGAACCACCCAATACACAAGCTTGCAATTGGTATTTTGAGGCCGGCTTAATCTCTTGTTCCGTAAAGGCTTCGCAATTATAATCTGCAGGGAAACCCGATTTGAGCTCTTTGGTAAATACTGTTGAGTGCAGCCATAAATTCTCTTTGTCACCACGTTCCCAGCGAGGCACCCACACCGGTTGTGTATACACTGAATCAAAACCATAGTTATTCAACATGTTCACACCCCAAGTGATTCCGTTTTCTGCAGCGTCACTCCCACTCAGTCTCGGGCCTATGGTTTTGCACAATTCACCCAAACGGGAATAGCATTGTCCGCGTAACAAG
>JBEIRK010000177.1:0-4128 GCA_040376005.1 Flavobacteriales bacterium | reverse complement strand
GTCACGCACACGGCTGGCACCCACCCCTACAAACATTTCTACGAAATCAGAACCAGACAAGCTGAAAAAAGGAACACCAGCTTCACCCGCAACGGCTTTCGCCAATAAGGTTTTACCTGTACCTGGAGGGCCAACAAGCAATACGCCTTTTGGAATTTTGCCACCGAGGTTGGTGTATTTTTTTGGATTTTTAAGGAAATCCACAACCTCCATCACTTCCAATTTTGCCTCTTCTAGACCGGCAACATCCTTAAAAGAAATGTTTACCTTGGTGTCTTTGTCAAAAAGGGTAGCGCGGGCGCGTCCAATATTGAAAATATTGGGTCCACCGCCCCCACCGCCACCAGCGCGGCGGAACATAACACTCCAAAAAATGAGGAAGATACCAATGAAAAACACCCATTGGAATATCTGACCCCAGATTTGTGGGTCGGTGTGGAACAATACCACAGGCGACTTGGCTTCTTTATTGGTTTTTTGAATTTCCGCTTCAACTAAGGCGAATTGGGTATTGAAGAAATCTTTCTCCATTTCGAAAGCAAAATCCCAATCTTCATCTCCCAAGATGCTCTCTTGCTTATTGATTTTTTTCTTATAAGGTTCTTTTTGGCGTGCAGCTGAGGTTAGGTACACTTGCACCTCGCGGTCATTCACCACGCGTAGCTTTTCTACATCGCCCTGCAATATCATTTGGCGCACTTCCGACCAGTTTGTGTTGGCGCTGCCACCTGTTCGAATAAATGTTAATCCTAATAACACTACAAAGAGGATCCCGTATATCCAGTACGGATTAAATTTAAAACCGCCTTGAGGTTTGCGGCTTCCTGGACCTGAGTTCTGATTTTCTTCCATGTTGGTACTGACGCTATGTCAATTTTTAAACCGTTTTATCGATTGCACGACAAAACTACGATTTTCGGCTACTAAATAGAACAAGCAAAGCATAAAAAGAGTTTGAGGCTGAAAATTTGTCATAAAAAGGTGTGACAACACGACGGATGTTTAAAAACAACGTAATTTCGAAGCATTGAAATTGGCAGCTATAGATATCGGGTCCAACGCGGTGCGCTTGTACATTGCGCGCCCCCTGCATGAGGATCAGCTGCACACGGAGTTCAAACCAGTGGAGTTCACCCGCTTGCCCTTGCGCTTAGGAGATGATGTTTTCAAGAACAAAGAAATCAGTAAGAAAAAGGCCGAGCTGCTCACTAAAGCAATGCAGGCTTTTGCCTTGCTCTTGGAAATTTACAATGTAGATGAAGTGCGCGCCTGCGCTACTTCTGCCATGCGCGATGCAATCAATGGCAGAAAACTGGTTCGCGACATTCGCAAGGCTACGGGTATAAAAATTGAAATTGTATCAGGTAAAGAAGAAAGCCGTCTTATACAGAACACGGTGATGGATTGGCTGCCCGCCAAACTCAGTTTTCTGCACGTGGATGTGGGTGGCGGTAGCACTGAGATTGCGCACATTCGCAATGCACGAATTAAGAAATACGAGAGCTTCAATATCGGCACCGTGCGGCTCAGAGAGGGCAAAGTAAGCCAATCAGAAAAGCAACGCATGCTTACTTGGCTGGAATCTTTGGTCTTGCCAATAGATGAACCTGTTAAAGTTGTAGGAACGGGCGGTAACATTAGCAAACTGCTCGAGCTATCGGGTTGCAAACCCTCAGAAACCCTAAATTTTAGGCATCTTGAGGCCACAACCCGCTACATAGAATCCTTGGACTTGCATGACCGAATTTATGAGTTAAAACTCAATCCGGATCGCGCAGAAGTAATCACCTACGCAGGCAATATTTTTATTGAAATCATGCAAAAATGCAATTTGCACGAAATCATTGCACCCAATTTGGGATTAAAAGACGGGATTATCAAAAGTCTTTGGGAAAAGCACTTTTAACACCCACACCGTGCCTTAGCCTTTAAAATTCAAGAATGCCTGACCCACGCGCCATGCATCATGAAAACTATTGTATAGTGGCACTGGAGCCATGCGGATTACATTGGGTTCTCTCCAATCGCATACAATATGCTGGCTGCTGAGAAAATCAAATAGTTTTTTGCCATTGTGGTCTGTGAGTAATGACAATTGGCAGCCTTTGGCATTTTCAGGGGTAATGATTTCAAAATGTATCCAAGAATTTTGTGCTTTTGCCTCATTGAGCATAAAGCGCAAATAGGGAGTAAGGGAGGCTGTTTTAGCCGTTAACTTTTCCATACCTATTTCGTCAAAAATCTCAAGACTGGCGCGGTGAACTGCCATACCAAAAACTGGGGCATTGCTCAATTGCCAGCCTGCGGCTCCTGGTTCTGGGATGTAGCCGCGTTTCATTTGAAAGCGGACATCTTCTTTGTGGCCCCACCAGCCGGCAAATCTCGGCGTAGTTGGATCTAAGCCGTGTGTTTCATGGATAAATACGCCTGAAACGTTTCCAGGGCCTGAATTGAGGTATTTGTAACTACACCAACTGGCGAAATCCACCTCCCAATCATGCAGGTGAAGCGCTATGTTTCCCGCTGCATGTGCAAGGTCAAAGCCAGCCATGGCACCTACCTTATGTGCCGCTTGGGTAAGGGCAGGAATATCAAAACACTGACCCGTGTAGTAATGAACGCCGCTAAAAAAGACCAAGGCCAGTTCATGACCATACTGCTCTATCGCTGCGAGAATGTCTTCATTGCGCAGGGTATACTCTCCTTCGCGCGGGGCCAATTCTATAACTGCCTCGTCATAGGTGTATCCGTGAAACTCAACCTGAGATTGAACAGCATACATATCACTGGGGAAGGCTCCAGCCTCCATGAGTATTTTAAATTTACCTGCAGTGGGCCTATAAAAGCTCACCATAAGCAAGTGTAAATTCACCGTAAGTTGATTCATCACCACCACTTCATGCGGTTTTCCACCTACCAATTTGGCCGCAGAATCGGTTAGAAATTTATGGTAGTGAAACCAAGGTTTTCTGCCGTCAAAATGACCCTCTACCCCAAGCTTGGCCCAGTCTTCGAGCTCCGCTGCTACAAACTCTTGAGCCTTTGCGGGCTGAAGCCCTAGGCTATTACCGCAGAGGTAAATCCAAGGTTGCTTGTTCGAGCTAGTGGGAATAAGAAATTGTGAACGTGTGGCTGCCACAGGATCGGCAGCATCCATTTTAAGTGCGAAATCTTCAGTGTTTTCGAAAAACATTGCTGCAAATTTACCTATGAAAATTGGGAAAATTGCCCTCTGTGGAATATACTCGCAATGAATTCAATATTAGGCAGTTTTGAAAATAGGCGACGAGATAAACCAAAGGAAATTTTCCAGCGAGGCACAGAAGGCATATGTAAATATTATTTTTACATCCAACTGGCTCCAAGCTGCGGTTCGCGACCTGCTTAAACCCTACGGACTTACCCTTCAGCAGTACAATGTGCTGCGTATTTTACGCGGAAAACACCCAGAATGTGCAAATCCGTCTGAAATTAAGAATGTGATGATTGATAAAAACCCCGATCTCACCCGTTTGTGCGACCGTATGGTCATGAATGGCTGGCTGCACCGGGAAATTGATTCACAGAATCGCAGAAAAATGCGCATCATTATTACCCGCACAGGTTTGGAGCTATTGGATGTGTTGGATCCCGTGATTCAAGAACATACCGAAGGACTGAACAAGCTATCTGACGATGAAAACAAAACATTGTCAGACCTCTTAGACAAGCTCAGAGGCTAACGCACTTCAGCAGGTCTTATTTCACTTTGCGCAGCATGGTAAGGCCATCGCGCAGCGGGAGCATCACCACTTCTACTCCGGGTATTGTAGGCAGCCAGGTATTAAAGGCATCTATGTTTTTTGTGTCCGTATCCAGGGTTCGTTGTTCTTCATCGAGCACTTTCATGCTCCATAGGGTATTGTCAAAGAGCATCACGCCCCCAATTTGTAGCATGGGAAGGCACAGTTCACAGTATCTTTGATACTGCTGTTTGTCCGCATCTATAAAAACGAGACCGGGTTGAAGCTGTAGCGTTGGCAAGAGTTCAGCAGCAGGACCTTGGTGCACAGTAATGTGTTCCGAATAGGGCGAGGCATCAAAATTATTACGCGCTTTAAAAGCCAATTCCGCATCGATTTCCACCGT
>JBEIRK010000128.1:0-6880 GCA_040376005.1 Flavobacteriales bacterium | reverse complement strand
GGACCAGATTGGTTGTGGATTTCTATGTGCTGTGGCGAAATGGATATGCGTAGCATATTGTCCCTAAATCTCAAATTAAATCCCAGTGTACTCCATGCTTTTGGAAGTGCAGGTGAGAAATGCAGCATATTGTCATGCACGCGCATTCCTGCAAACCCCTTAGAAATGGTCATCCATGTCCCTGCCATACTGGTAATATGACAACCGTCACAAGTATCGTTGTTGATGTCGTTCAAATCCAATCTGCTGGTGCGTAAGTAAAATTCATACGCCTTGTCATAGTTGCCAATCTTATTGGCCAAAATACTGTGTATACAAGGGGATAATGACGATTCATGTACCGTTAAGGGCTCATAAAAGTCGAAGTGGCGCTTGTGGGTTTCTATGTCAAATTCGTCTTCAAAGAAATAGAATCCTTGCAGCACGTCAGCCTGTTTGATGTAGCAACTTCTCAGGATTTTATCCCAACTCCAATGCTCTACAATGGGTCTTTCCGCAGCGGGCAATTCGGATACTGGAATAAGATCCTTATCCAAGAATCCATCCTGCTGCAAGTGCACATTTCTTTCGCTGTCATGCGGATAATACATGTTGCTACTGACCTGCTTCCAGTGCTCTAACTCCTCAACTTTGAGACCCGTTTTTTGCTGTATTCGTTGGAAGTGCGTTTCTTGGGTTTGACTCATGTTGCGCGCTTCATTGGCGGCATAGGCCAAACACCAGGCAGCGATTTTATTGGTATACCAGTTGTTATTGACGTTGTTCTCAAACTCGTTGGGTCCCGTTACACCTAGAATCACATAGTGCTGCTTAGCTTGTGAAAAATTCACCCTGCCTGCCCAGTATCGCGCAATCCCAATGAGTACTTCTAAGCCATGGCTCAGCAAATAGTCGGTATCGCCTGTGTACCTGATGTAATCATAAATGGCATATGCGATGGCCCCGTTTCGGTGAATCTCCTCAAATGTGATTTCCCATTCGTTATGACATTCCTCGCCGTTCATGGTCACCATAGGGTAGAGGGCCGCGCCATTTCCTATCCCCAATTTGGCTGCATTTTCAATGGCCTTTTGAAGCTGGTTGTGGCGGTAAATAAGTAGGTTTTTAGAAACCTCTTGTGCTGCAGTACCTAGGTAGAACGGAATACAATACGCTTCTGTGTCCCAATAGGTGCTTCCACCATATTTTTCGCCTGTAAATCCTTTAGGCCCAATGTTTAACCTTGAATCCTCGCCCGTATAGGTTTGGTACAACTGAAAAATATTAAATCGAATGGCCTGCTGCGCGGATACATCTCCCTCAATTTGAATGTCGCAGTTCTCCCAAATCTTCTCCCAAGCCTGTGCGTGCTCCTGCTTTAAAACATCAAATCCAGCAGCTTTGGCGCGGTCAAGTTGCAGTGTTGCTTCTTGCTTGAAATCGACGGCAGGGTGATACATATCACTGAGAATGACCGCGAATTTTTGTATATTTAGGGTTTCTCCTTTTTTCAGTATTACCTGTTGACGGGTTCCTGAAACTAAGGCTGTGTTGTAATGTTCTGTCTTTTGTTGCGTTCCGCCTTGTACTTCGGTTCTGCATCCTGCATACACTTTAAAGCCTGTTTTTCGGGTTTGTTGCGATAGCCAAGCTTGGCCATTGCCTTCGTCGAAGCCCGTTTCCGTATGCTCCCAAAAAAACTCGTCGTAGTTGGAATCTTGGTTTCGCACGTCCCCATTTAAAAATGAGTCTATATCGAGTTCTATATCCGCATCAGCTGTAAGCTGGTAGGCAATAACCCCCAAATCCTTGCGCTGCATGCTGCAAAACCGTTCTGTAGAAGCGGTTACTGTAACGCCATTGCGCATACGCACCTCGAAGTTGCGCTTCAAGGTGCCTTCTTTCATGTCCAACACACGCTGGAATTGAAGTACTTCAATGGCATTTAAGTCTAAGGCTTCCCCATGGATTGCAATGTGCAGACTGTTCCAGTTTACACTGTTTAGGACCTTGGCAAAATACTCTGGATACCCATTTTTCCACCAACCTACGCGGGTTTTATCTGGGTAGTATACTCCTGCAATGTAGGAGCCCTGAAGGGAAGGTCCACTAAAGGCTTCCTCAAAATTGCCCCGTTGCCCCATGCGCCCGTTTCCAAGGCTAAACAGACTCTCGGAAACTTTATTATACTCTGCTGTATATCCCTCCTCAACGATGTGCCAAGGGTGGATTTTTATGTAATCTTTCATCAAATTTATTTGATTACTGCGTCTAATTGTTTTAGTAAAGACCGAACACTTACATCCTCGAGGCTGTCAAGGCAAATGTTGGCTTCTGGCAGCATTCTGGGCGAACCTATACCCACCACTTTCATGCCCGCCCTTTTGCCTGCAATTACCCCTGCAGGTGCATCTTCGATAACTACACATTGCTGTGGCGTTAAACCCAATAAATGAGCTGCATTGAGAAATACTTCAGGATCGGGTTTGGTGTTTTTTACCATGTTCCCATCCACGATTTCTTGAAAATCATTCAACAAGTGGAGTTTTTCGAGTATGAATATGGCGTTTTTTGAGCTGCTACCCACCGCGGCGCGCAATCCTTGAGATTTCATGCCTTCCAAAAAGTCGGTAATTCCAGGCAGAATATCCGTGGCGGAGAGCCCCGCTATCAGCTGTAAATAATGCGTGTTCTTTTCCTCCAACAATTGGACTTTTTCTTGCTCCGTGAGGGACACATTGGCCCAACCTGCAATTTTATCCAAACTCTCTTTTCGACTTACCCCTTTTAGCTGCTCATTCATTGCATGGCTTAACTCAAGTCCAAAGCCGGCTGCAATTTTTTTCCAAGAATGATAGTGATGTATGGCGGTGTCTGTGATAACTCCGTCTAGGTCGAAAATTATCCCCTCAATCATGACTGAACGAAATCTTTGCTTTTATTGCTTGTTTTAAGGTGATAATGCAACAAGGAAATCGCTGGATTTTTATCTATAATGCCTACAGTGAATCCCTTCTCAGATGCCACTTTTCTTAAGATATCTTCAAAGTAAAAAGCGACGCTTCCTACAAAATTTACAGGTACTTCCTTGTAACTGGGAAAACAAAGAATATGGATGTCTGCAAAACGGTCAAAACCAGCATACACCATGTCTCTGATGTATTGGTGGTCCTTGTGTGGCACAAAAAACTTCATGAAGGATGCAAGAAATACATTCGCACTGTCGGTGTTATACACCTTGTGAAAAATGTCCTCTTTACTCAAATTATAGGTCTCCTTAAACTGCACTTGCAAGGGCTCTGGTAAGCGAGAATACAAATAATCAGCAACCAATTGTTTGCCAAAATAAGCGCCGCTTCCTTCGTCTCCGAGTATGTAGCCTAATGCAGGTACTCTTTCAGAAACCGCCTCGCCGTCGTAAAAACAACTGTTGCTCCCAGTTCCAAGGATGCAGGTGATAGCCGCTTGACCAGTATAAGTAGCATAGGCTGCCGCATTAAGGTCATGGCGCACTTGGCACGTAGCTTGGGTAAAAAATTGGGTTAGCCCCTTTTCGATAATTTCATTTCTCTCAGGACTAGAACATCCAGCACCGTAAAAATATACGGCCTCTATCTTCGGTATAAGCTCAAGAAGAACTTCATTCTTTCTCAAATTCTCAACTACAACTTCTGAAGTATGAAAAAATGGGTTGAAGCCCATGGTGTGCGTTTCAATAACACTGCCTTGGGCATCTGCTATCATCCAATCACATTTGGTAGATCCGCTTTCTGCAACAGCTATCATATTTAGGGTATTTGTGCAAACTTAGTGTATTTTTTACACATAGAGCAACGAAGAATGAAAATTTGATTTAATTAACTATTATTTAATAAGTTAAATCGGTTTTTTATGCCCAAAACCACGGTAAATATACAGAGAAATATAAGGGTTGATGTACTTAAGTTTTATATTTGCCTCCGCGAGCCCCACACATGACCCAGCATCTAATCAACCCCAATGTTTCTGTAGACTGCGTTATTTTTAGCTTCGAAAGTTCAGGCCTTGAAGTTCTGCTGATTGAACGTAAACCGGGAAAAGTCAAAATAAAAGATGACTTTCTTACCCTGCCAGGAAACTTGATTTATGAGGATGAAAACCTCGATGAAGCAGCGGATAGGGTATTGTTTGAATTGACAGGCTTGAAGAATATTTTCCTAGAACAAGTCTACACTTTTGGAGATCCCAATCGTATATCCAAACAAAAAGATTTGGAATGGCTGCGCAGCATTCGTGCCCATCCTGAAGCCCGCGTAATTACTGTTGCATACACCTCTTTGGTGAAGAAAGAAAATTTTAGAATTTCCCCCAGCAGCTTTGCGCAAAAAGCCCTTTGGGTGAAAATTAAAGATGTACCCCAATTGGGTTTTGACCACAATATTATTCTAGAAAAAGCGCTGGATTATCTCAAACATAAAATCTACATCGAACCCATAGGGTATGAATTGCTCCCCGAAAAATTCACCCTAGCCCAACTCCAAAAACTCTATGAAGCCATTTTGGATGATCAGTTCGACAAGCGCAACTTTAGACGTAAAATTCTGCGCACCTCTTTCATCGTGCCCCTAAATGAAAAGCAAACTGGCGTAGCGCACAAACCTGCAGGATTGTACAAATTCGATAAGAGTCGGTTCCATAAAATGTAATAGCAGTTCTCGTCGCAGAACTCATGTGGCGTGTAGCTTGGAATAGCCGTGCATGCCTTTCGTTATTTAGTGTAAATTTGACACTAATTAAGATTTTCCCTAGATTGCGGACTTATGGTACGCATCCTTGAAAAGAAACCCAACTTATCCGCCCTTCAAATCATGTGGATGAGTTTTGGTTTTATGGGTATTCAGTGTGGTTTTGGACTGCAAAATGGCAATGCCAGCAGAATTCTTGAAGATTTTGGTGCCAAGGTGCATCAATTAAGCTGGTTCTGGTTGGTGGCTCCACTTACAGGGATGTTGGTGCAACCCTTGATCGGATATTTTAGCGACAAAACTTGGACACGCTTGGGCAGAAGAAAGCCTTATTTTCTTGCTGGTACCATTCTATGCTGTCTCGCTATTGTGTTGCTTCCCAATACGGGTGCTTGGTTTGCGGGCAAGTCTGCGCTGTTGCTGGGTGCAGTAGTATTGGCCTTGATGGATGCCAGTATCAATGTAGCTATGGAGCCGTTTCGCGCTTTGGTGGCGGACAATTTGAGTGATGAGCAGCGCACCCTTGGCTTTAGTATTCAAACTTTTTTAATTGGTATTGGTGCTGTTTTGGGGAGTTGGCTCCCCTGGATGCTTACCAATCTTGCTGGAGTGACTAATAAGGCTCCACACGGCGAGGTGGCAGCGAATGTGGTGTATTCATTTTATATCGGAGCAGCATTTTTTCTTGCTTGCATCTTAGTTACCGTGTTTTTGGCAAAGGAATATGATCCTGAGACCTATGCGCGCTACCATGGTGAAAACGAAGACAAAGAGCAGCAGGTAGGCCTGGTTCAAATCTTTAAGGATTTCAAGAAAATGCCAAAGGCAATGCTGCAACTCGGGCTGGTGCAGTTCTTTAGCTGGTTTGGCTTGTTTTGCATGTGGGTATACACCACCAAAGGGATTGCCCAAAATGCCTACGGCTTGCCTGCCTCTGGTGAAAATTATGTAGGTGCTGAAAAATCTGTTTTTGATACCGCTGGCGATTGGGTGGGTATACTTTTTGGCATTTATAATGCCGTAAGTGCCATTTATGCCTTGGTTCTGCCTGCTGTAGTTCGAAAAATTGGAAGAAAACAGACCCACGCTTTCTCATTGATTTGCGGGGGTATCGGGCTGTTATCGATGTTCTTTATACAAGATCCGGCATATTTAACCCTAAGTATGGTAGGTGTGGGAATGGCTTGGGCGAGTATTTTGGCCATGCCTTATGCCGTGCTTGCAGGCAGCATTCCTGCAGGTAAAATGGGGATTTATATGGGTATTTTCAATTTCTTTATTACCATCCCTCAAATCGTAAGCGCATTGTTGGCCGGCCCCATGGTAAAATACTTGTTTCACAACCAAGCCATTTATGCGCTGGTTACCGCAGGTTGCATGATGTTTATGGCGGCCATTGCCATGTTTTATGTGAATGATGGAAAGTTGATTCAGGTGCAGAACAAAGATTAATACTTAAAAACGTAGATCTTAACCGATTCCGGTTCAATTTGAATAGGCGCACCCGCCTGGTTTTGTCCACCGCCTAGCAAATCTAGCTGCTCCGCATCCTGCAAGGGCAAATCTGGGAATTCACGCAAATCCAAGTGTTGACTTGTTGCACTTTGGTTGATGAAGTATCCAATAGCCATACTGTCATTATAAATGAATCCGCGATATACCCCTTGATTGGGGATGTATTGCATGCGTTTGCCTTCTTCAAATAAGGGAGCATACGCAGCTCTGATATTCGCCAAGTCTCGTATGTAGTTGAAACTGTGCTGCTCCATCGCATTGCGTCCTTCTGGAGTAAATGCATCCTTGGTTTCTCCTGCAAAACCCGCCTCCCAGCCGCCCATAAAGCCTCCCGGGAAATCGCGTCGAATCGCACCATGCGCCCCAGTGTCATCCATCAGTATTTCCGTACCATAAAACACACAAGGGATACCGCGATTCATAAACAAGTAGGCGAGGGCCATTTTTGTTTTGGCAATGTTTCTGCCATACTGTGCATGCATGCGGTTCAAATCGTGGTTGTCGCCAAAGGTTACCAAATACTTAGGGTTTGAATATACTTTATCTCCTGCATTGAGGTAATACAGGCGGCTTAATCCTGTATTCCAACCAAAGGGTTCGCTTAGCGCCTGTTGTAAGGTAAAACAGGTCTGAAAGTCGGTCACTGCGTCCGCTGTGGATGT
>JBEIRK010000156.1:0-4951 GCA_040376005.1 Flavobacteriales bacterium | reverse complement strand
TTTTCTGCCATGTACCTGCCAAAAGCATGAAATGAACCCTCAATTAAGGTTAACACATTTCATGGTATTTATGAAAAACGTTATACTTTTGGAGTGATTGGGCTCATGTAGGGCCAGTTTTTCATCCCCAAAACAGGAAGTTTTGAAACCCATAACCCGCAACATACTGCTGCTCTCCTTGGTGAGTTTGTTTACAGATTTCGCCAGTGAAATGTTGTACCCTATTATGCCCATGTATCTCAGCAGCTTGGGATACACTGCTGTTTTTATTGGTGTGTTGGAGGGGATTGCAGAGTTGGTTGCAGGATTTAGCAAAGGGTATTTTGGCTATTTGAGTGACCGCATGGGACGGCGTTTGCCATTCATACAACTGGGTTATGGACTCAGTGCCTTAAGCAAACCCATGCTGGCATTTTTCACACAGGCGCCATGGATCTTTGCTGCGCGCAGTGCAGACCGCTTGGGTAAGGGTGTTCGCACTGGGGCGCGGGATGCCATGCTGGCCGACGAAAGTAGGGCTGAACACCGGGGCAGTGTGTTTGGATTTCACCGCGCCATGGACACCGTCGGGGCTTTTTTGGGACCTATAATGGCGATACTGTTTTTGCAATGGGAACCAGGAAATTTTAAGCAATTGTTTTTGTTCGCTGCCGTTCCGGGTGTTTTGGCTGTGCTTGTTACCTTTTTGCTCAAAGACCGCAAACGCAACAATAAGGAAGTAGCTGCATTTCGCTTGAAAGACCGTTTCTTATTTCGGCGCAAGGCCAGTCCCGCGTACCGAAAAATCACCACCGCACTGCTGCTATTTGCATTATTCAATGCTTCAGATGTGTTTCTGCTTTTGAAAGCACGAGAAATGGGTGTTGGTGAAACAGAAGTGTTGTGGATGTATGTATTTTACAATGCATTATTTGCCATATTGGCTTGGCCATTAGGCAAACTGTCTGATAAAATTGGCACATTTCCCATGTTGATTTTCGGTTTAATTTTGTTCGCTTTGGTATATCTCGGTTTTGGATTGCTTACAAGCCAACAGGGTTGGCTTTGGGTTTTATTTGCTGCCTATGGCGTGTATGCAGCCTGTACAGAAGGATTGAGTAAAGCCTTGATTTCCAAGCTCTGCAGCGCGGAAACACGGGCGGCAGGATTGGGCAGTTTTGCCGCATTTCAGAGTTTGGCATTTTTCACCTGCAGCAGTTTCACGGGCTGGGTTTGGTTCACATATGGCAGCAGCGCCGCATTATTACTGGGCACCTTCGGTGCTTTTTGCGCCGTGATTTTACTTTTCCGACATAGACAGCACATGGGTTGAGGATATCTAGGCCTGTAGATTGCCTATTATTTGCGGTAATTTTGTATTGTGATTCGCTATAACCGCTTTACACTTGAAAATGGATTGAGGGTGTTACACCACCAAGATCCAGACAGCACGGTGTCCGTACTCAACATTCTTTACAACGTTGGCGCAAGAGATGAGGATGCATCCAGAACAGGATTTGCCCATCTTTTTGAGCACTTAATGTTTGGTGGAAGTGTGCATGTTCCTTCCTATGACCAACACGTGGAAAACGCAGGGGGCAGCAACAATGCGTTTACGAATAACGACTATACCAATTACTACATTACTGTTCCCACAGAGAATATAGAAACCGCCTTTTGGCTTGAAAGCGACCGCATGTTGCAATTGGCTTTCAGTCCTAAATCGCTAGAAGTGCAGCGGGGTGTGGTAATAGAAGAGTTTCGTCAGCGGTGTTTTAACGCCCCATTTGGCCAACTGTGGCATCACACCCGCGAGCTGTTGTACAAAGTGCACCCCTATCGCTGGCCCACCATCGGCCTAGATATTTCCCATATTGAACAGGCCACATTGGAAGATGTGGAGGCCTTTTACTACAAGCACTACCACCCTGCCAATGCCATCCTTTGTGTGGCAGGCAATATTGAACTTGAAGAAACGAAACGCTTGTGTGAAAAGTGGTTTGGCAGCATCAGCAGAACAGGTGAAGTAAATCAAAACGCCTATCCTACAGAGCCTGCGCAGACGGAACCCAGAATGGCGCTGAAAAACGACTTGAGTCCAAATCCTGCGGTGTTCAAAATCTGGCGCGGGCCAGGGTATAACGACCCAAAAAGCGCACGATTGGAAATGTTTGCTGATATGCTCGGCGGTTCAGAAAGTTCACCCATGTATATCGAATTGGTAAAGAAAGATGGTTCGTTTAACGCGGCTGAATGTTTCTACATGCGCGGTGCGGACGATGGCATTTTCATGGTTTACGGTTTGCTCAACGAGGGCGTAAGTCATGAAGAAGCGGACCAAAAACTGGGAACTTTGTTGCAGCACTATTTGCAGGCCGATGCCTTTAAGGAAAGAGAGTTTGAGGCTGTGAAGAACAAGATTGCCTCCCATTTGCTGTTTGAGAAAACCAGTTTGATGAACCGCGCACAGAAGTTGTGCTACTTTGAATGGTTGGGCAATGCAGAAGGCGTAAACCTAGAATTGGCGGTGTATGAGAACAATACACTGCACGATTTAATTGAAACAGCGCAAACAACTTTGGTACCTGAAAAAGTGTCTAACCTTTATTACAACCCCTTGTCATGATAGATTTTAGAAATACAGCACCCCTATCCAAAAAAATCTCTACGCTGGAATACCGTGTTCCTGAGGAGCACAGCTTTGGAGACCATGTGCGATTGTATCAATCCAAGCCAGCGCAAAATGAGGTGGTAAAACTGCAGTTGTTTATCCCTGGAGGCAGCCGTTTTCAGTCGCGCAAAAATCAGGCCCGTGGAGCTGCGACTCTTTCTTTAAGTGGCACATCCCAACACACATCAGATCAAATACAAGAACAAATTGAATATTGGGGTTCAAGTGTGGATTTTGACAGCCATGTTTTTGGTACAGATATCTCCATAAAAGCCTTAAAAAAGAACTTTATAGATACGGTTTCGTGGGTGTTTGAGCATCATGTGGAAGCCCTATATCCTGAAGCTGAAATTGCCATTTACCAGCAGACCGAGTATGCAGCAATGCAGCGCAAACTCACCACGCCCAGGTATTGGGCGGGAAGAAAATCATCCGAAGCGGTATTTGGGCCCAATAGTCCGATGACAGGGTATTCCGATCTAGAGGATTTGAAGCAAATAGACCGTGAAACCTTGATGGCGTATCACAAACAATGGATTCAACCCGGCATGGGTGTGTGGTATCTCAGTGGCGACACCGATGCAAGCACCGTCTCTGCGCTGCATGACATTTGGAAAATGCTTCCCAATGCTCAAGTTCAGGCGGTTCCGCAAGAACGCGAATTCAGTCCTGCAGCTGCAAAACACATAGAACACCCAATGGAAAACACCAGTCAAGTGTCGATGGTGTTGTGTCGTGAGCTGCCTGCTATAGATGAAATACAGTTCCATAAAATGGGGCTGTTAAATCTGATTTTGGGTGGATTTTTTGGAAGCAGGCTGATGCAAGAAATTCGCGAAGAACGCGGACTGACCTACGGGATTGGCAGTTATATATCCCAAACCACACGCGGCAACATGTGGAACATATCTGGGGAAATGAACAGTCAAAATGCGCGACAAGCACTAGAAGCTACACGTGAAATCATGCAGAGTATGATTGATAACCCACCTGCGGGAGAAGAGTTAAACCGGGCGAAAAGCTATTATGCGGGTCAAGTGAGAAGCAGTTTTGATGGTCCATTTGCCATGGCAAATAAAATGCGGGGCTTGCACTTGCGAGGCTATACCTATCGCCATTTGGATTTGGCCTTAGACACAGTGTGGTCCACCGACACCGCGGAATTGTGTGCCTTGGCTGACAATTATTTGCGACCCGATACGTTCTATAGTGCATTGGCGGGCGACCTCCTTCCATAATATTGACATTACGCAAGACTACATATTGTGTTGTTTTGGGCTTAAAAGCGGCTTTTTTAGGCGCTGTAAGCCAACCTGTGGCCATTCAGAGGGCTTGTTTGGATAATGTTACCCTTACGGTAAGCTTTCGCCCTGCCAACGACCCCTGTGGCTCTTTTGTATCGTATCGATTGTATGGGCGCGACAACAGCGCCAATCCTTTTGTGTTGCTAAAGGAATCTAACACACTTACTGACAATCAGATACAGACTATTTTACCCAATAAAAAACGCTGGGAGTTGTATGTTACCACCCGTTTTGCTTGTAACGGAACCGACACTATGAACTCAGACACCATACTGATCGACGACCAAGCGCCGGCCTATTTAGAGCCCGACAGTGTGAGTATTGATTGGTCGAGCCAGCGCATGATTGCGGGTTGGCCAAAAGCATTAGAGCCCGATGTTATGGGGTATTCCCTTTTCAAGTCGGATCCATCCACGGGAAACAATGTACTGATAGACAAGACCTCCCAACTGAATTATGATTTTACCAACCTCACCTTTGACCCTATGGGCGGAGGAAATCGATATTGTATGGCTGCTTTTGATTCTTGTACCAATGGGGGTCCTATTTCAAGTTTTCACAGTCCCGTTTTACTCTCCTTTAATACAGGTCAAAACGTTGCATACCAATGTACAAGGAAGCTTTACTTACAATGGACAGCTTATGTAGGCTACACCACCGCGCAACATGAAATTTGGGTGTTTAACAGTAATACTTCCACGTGGAACATGGATGGTACAACAACAGGTGCTCAACTCTCTTATGTCTTTAACATTCCTGCTTTGGGGGCCAATTATACCTTCATCATCAGGGCTAAAAAGCAAGGTTCAAGTATTAGTTCTTCTTCCAATAAGATCGTATTCAACACCCTCAACTTCACAGCACCGCTGAGCAAAAACATTTCACGTGTATCTGTAATAGGAGACGGAGAAATCCAGGTCAAAGCTTCTTGGAGTGCAGGCAGTTCTGCCCAGCAGGTGCGCTTGCAACGTCGCGCATACTTGGGAACAAACTGGGT
>JBEIRK010000187.1:0-3608 GCA_040376005.1 Flavobacteriales bacterium | reverse complement strand
ATACCGTGTAAGCCTCTATGGCAACGTGTCCAATATTACCAATAACCTCTATATCTCGGATGCACAGCATCGCAATGTAAATAACGAACCACAAACCACCTTTAATCCTAGAAACCTGGAAGTATTTGTATCGCCAGGTACACGCTTTACTGTAGGGATGCGGGTTGGATTTTAACCATACGATTCAATGAAAAAACTAAGCATATACGCAGCATTGCTACTTTTGGTTTCTGCCTTAAAAGGCCAAGCAACCTTGCCCGCTTCTTGGGACATGAGCAATATCAATACGCCACCCACAGGTTGGTCTTATGATCTTGACAATTCGGGTACCCAGTTCATTTATACTGGGGCAGGTTTGTTTAAATCCGCACCACAGGCACTTCGCTTTGATGGCGATTTGGAGTTCCTGATGGTGAATTTCAGTGGCATTGCAGATACAGTGCAGTATTACATACGCCATAGTGGTATTTCAGGCCAGGATACGGGTATTTTTACGGTGCAAGAAAGCAGCAATGGCACAACTTGGTCTACGGTTAAGGAATACAAACGCAGTTTGCCAAATACCTTGACCTTGCAAACTGTGCGTGTAAAGCCAAGCTCTAGATATGTGAGGTTTTATTTCACCGACAAGGTATCTGGATACAATGTAGCGCTTGATGATGTGGTCGTAAAACCAGGTTCTGACTTAAGCAAGCCACAGGTTTCGCTGCAGTTCTACAAAGAGTTGGTAAATGGTCAAACACTGCAAGTGGGACAAGTAGATTCTTTTGATATCACCATTAAAAATAAAAGCAGTGTGTCTGATTTGGATATCAATTCTGCCAATTGGTCGGGCAGTCAGAAAGCTTTTTTCTCTGTGAAAAATATGCCTACAACCTTAAGCCCTTTGCAAGAAACCCAGTTTCGCGTTGTGATTTCTGGAGCCCCAGCTGGTTCGGTTAAGGCAAAGCTTACGATAAACAGCAACGATAGTGCTGGAAATGGAAAATTTGATATTGACTTCTACGCAATCAAAGGCGCATTGGCTACAGAGCCAGCAGCGCAGGTGAGCAATTTGCGTTTCTCTGAGGTAAAACCTTGGCGCATGAAGCTCAATGCGACTAATGGTGGATTGTCGGAGCAGGTTTTGGTATTGGTTAAAGCAAATGCACCTGTAACCGAAGTGCCTGTGGATGGGGCATCCTATGAACGTGGCGAATATATTGGCGCTGCGCGTGTGATGTGGGCTAAGGCCTTGCAAGAAATCACTTTAGATAAGATATATGCCAATACAAGGTATTATGTGAAGGTTTTTGCCTTTAACGGATATGAGACCTACACGAATTACAATACCAGCAATCCTGCCGGAATAGATAGCCTTACACCAGGATTGCAGGCGGGTAATTACTATGATGGAATTAGCTCATCTGATACCCTATTGGTGTCTAAACTAAGAGCTAAGGTGCGTCCTCACTTTCAGGTATTTTACAGCAATTACGGTGGAACCGTGGGTGAGAACTTTGAAGCCTATGACACAACAAAGGGGAAAAGGGTAATTACCTGTTACTATAGCGGATATAAGCATGTGTATGTGCCACCGATTGTTTGGGATACCATTACCCGCGAGCACTCTTATCCTTCAAGTTGGATGGGTGAGAGCAGCAAGGATAGTTCTAGCTATTCGGACCTGCATATCTTGTTTCCTGTGCACCAAGCGGGTGCCAATGCCGTACGCAGTAATTTTCCTTTAAATAATCTTAAATCAGTGACATTCACTTTCCTTCAAGGCAAATTGGGATTGGATAGTGTGGGCAATGTAGCCTATGAGCCCAGAGATGCTGCAAAAGGTGTGGCATCGCGCGCTGCATTTTATGTCTGTGCTACATACAACCGTCCTGGTAAACCGTTCACCATTCCAACATCAGTTCCTTTCATAAATGAATTGCAAGATCAGAATGTGCTTAAACGCTGGAACCAGAAGTTCCCTCCAAGTGGCCGTGAGATTGCACGCCATGAATATGTAGCTTCAGTGCAGAACAATAGAAATCCATTTGTAGACCATCCTGAGTGGGCATGTAACATCAATTTTAGTAACATGACGTATATGGCTGCGGGCAATTGTTTTTCAAGTGCAGGTGTGAAGCAACCTTCACAGGTATTGCGCAGCATTGCATTGTGGCCAAACCCAGCGACTTCCGAAGTGCAGATGGATCTTAGCGCATTCTCAGCTGCGGGTAGCATTGAGGTGTTTGATATTACTGAAAGAAGGGTAATAGAGCAGTCATTTGTAGGCAAAAGCGCCACCTTACAGCTCGGAAATCTGCAGGCAGGCCAATACTTGGTATTGGTTCGCAGTGGGAATGAAATCGCTATTGAGAAGCTCATTCGCAACTAATTTGTTGTATTTGGCATAGAATTGGCTTAAAAATCAGAGATGTTGCCTCCAATTTTTACAGCGGTTGCGCTTTTTGTGGGTTCTGTGTTTCTGCAGGCCGAGAGTGACCGTATGGTGAAGGTATTTGCTGCAGGCGATGCGGATCAAATAAGTGGATATTTCAATCCAAGTATCCAACTTACCACACCCGGTAAAGAGGGCGTGTATTCCAAGTCGCAGGCAAAAATGATTCTCTCTGATTTCTTTAGCACCAATGAACCAAGTTCAGCTTCGCTGAAAAGCAAGGGCAATTCGGATAACGGCGCCCAGTTCATTCAGCTGAATTTGGTTACCGCCAAAGGCAACTTTACTGTAAATATTTATTACCGTGGATCGGGCAGTAAAATGCTGATTCATGAATTGAAGATTGAAAAATAAACTGATGGATTTTCACCATCCCCAAATTCTGTCCTTGGTTCACCTTGCATTGCAAGAAGACCTCGGCGACGGAGATCATAGTTCACTGGCTTCTATTCCAGCAGGCACCCAAGGCCACTCACGCATCATTTTTAAAGAAGAGGGTGTGCTGGCAGGCTTGGAGTTGGCGGTTTTAGTCCTGCATGAGGTAGATCCTACGCTGGTGCTTACCGCAAATTGTAAAGACGGTGACCACCTGCAAGCAGGGACTGTTATTGCTACGGTGCAAGGTTCTGTTCATGGTTTGCTGCGCGCAGAACGTGTATTGCTGAATTTTATGCAGCGTTTATCGGGCATTGCTACCCGCACGGCAGAAGCGGTGGCGCAGATTGCGGGCGCACATACACGCTTGCTGGATACGCGAAAAACCACCCCTGGCCATCGCTTGTTGGAAAAGTGGGCGGTAAAGACCGGCGGCGCAGAGAACCACCGCATAGGCCTTTTTGATATGGTGATGTTGAAAGACAACCATGTGGATTCTGCAGGCGGTATTGAATTGGCTGTAAAGCGCACGGTAGATTATTTGGCGGCCCAGGGTAAGGACCTCAAAATTGAAGTGGAGACACGCAATTTGGACGAAGTCCAGCAGGCATTGGACACAAATGCGGTGGATAGAATCATGCTCGATAATTTTACGCCTGAAATGTGTGCAGCTGCGGTTGCTTTAATCGCAGGTAGGGCCGAAACAGAAGCCTCAGGAGGCATCCATTTGGGCAATTTGAAGGAATATGCCGCCTCTGGGGTTGATTATATTTCCTTGGGCTATTTAACCCACTCT
>JBEIRK010000195.1:0-3408 GCA_040376005.1 Flavobacteriales bacterium | reverse complement strand
TGTGGTGCGAAAATGGATATGGTCATTTTGGGCCAATTGATTGGCGTGCCAATGGTTTATGCTTCCGCGGCCACCCATAACATAATTTAAATCCCAATAGGCCACCGAGGAACTCACAGCAGCGCGGCGAATGGCCCTGCACACAGCGTCCATATATTTTGGGTAATGGTATTTATAGACAATATCGGGGGGAGTGGTAAGGATAAATGAAACATTGGGCAAACGCTGTCTCAAGCCTGCAATCATGTTTTCAATTTGCCTTTGAAAGGCCAAGGTATCCATGTAGGGATTGTAGGACTCGTTGGTGCCTAAGCTCACAATTACCAAATCGGGTTGCAAGCTTGCTGCTTGATCTAAAAATCCGGAAGTGCGGGTAAAGTTCACCAATTGCGCTGCTCCCACGCCGGAGGTGTTGTACAGTATGCCTGTGTCGGTGGAGTTTTCCAAAATAAAACCATAAATACGGGCCTGATTTTGTTGTGAATCCGATTGAATGGCGCCTATAACGATTTCATTGACTTTATTGTCCAACATCACAGTGTTTTGGCTCCATTTCCCTTTGCTAGAGTCATAGCAGTCAATCACACCGATTTCTCTTATTCCATCTGGATTAAAATCGTCGTTGGTATAAACACCTAAATCATAGCAGGTGCTGTCATTGCCGTGCAATACACATACACGGTCAAAAGAGTTGTCGTGTCCATTCAGGTTTTTCACTCCCATTCGGAGCTGAAACGACTTATTGGTACACACAATGGCATAGCCCGGCACACCCAATGGCACAGAATCTTCGTGATGTAGTATTTTCTTGGGTGTCCAAACTACGTTAGAGTTGGAAACCAAATCGGGTGGTGCGTAGGTTTTTGCCACCGAGTATGGGAATACCAATCCACGTCCTGCATTTCCGAAAATATCTTGTAATCCCGTGCGGATGGTTCCACTTAAATAATCCCCTTGAATATGTGAATCCCCGATATGTAAAATGGAAATATTTCCACGTTCTTTATTTTTTAAACGGGCCAATTCCTCGAAAAAAGGCCGCAATGTAGAATCGTTAGACAGCACATTGTAGTCCATACGCAATACGTCCATCACTGTATCTTTTGAGAAGACTGCAGTATCTGAGGATACCGCCACTTCTGCGGTGTCTTGTGCCCAGCTTTTGCTAGGAAAAAGGGCGGCTATGCCCAAACCGATGCAGGTAATACTCCGAACCCAACGCGCGCTAATTCTCACTCTCATTTCACTGTCCAAATACTATACAAAAACTGCTCCAAACTACGGGGTTTTGATTTTGGCTGTGCTATCTGAAGTGCTTTTTTTCTTAGCACTGTGAGCAGCTTGCGGGGTGTGAATCATGCTTTTAATTTTATTCGGGAAGTAGGGGTTATTCGCCATGAAAATGCCATTAATAACCAATACTTCATTGATTTGGTATTTGCGAATAAATTGCAATAAACTGAATTTGAAATAACGAATGTCGGCTACGTATACATATTCGAAATGCGGTGATAGGAAAGGCGAGAAGGCGTTGCCATAGCTCTCTTTTAATACCAAAATACGTCGTCCGTTATTCGCATTAGATTTAATGCGCAACACAGGGAAATCGCCTCCTAAAAACACACTGTAACTATTTCCACCTGAGGCACCTTCTGCAAATAAGCTACCTCCAGTCCACTTGTCTATGGCTGAAGTTTGGTTCACCTGCACTTTATAACTGCCCGGTACCAAGTAATAATCTACATGGTCAGGATTGCTTTTCAAATCTTCATCACGCGACAGTCCGTATAGACTACCGAGAAAACCGGGCTTGCTCTTTTTGGTCATGCTTTCCAGGGCTACAGGCTGAAATCCCGCGCAATCTGCAAAAGCGGTGTAGGCATAGTATGCACCCAATGCGGTCCAGTGATGGTCGGTAGCAAAGTACATATACTCGTCCTTGTGCGCCATCATTGTGGTATAGGCATCTGCATGGCAAATACCAGGTTCTAGGGCCGTGTATATGGCATCAATATTGGCTTTTTCACTGTTGCCCATTTTCCGAAATTTTTCGGGCAAATCAAAGTCGGTTGGAGATGGAGCTACCAAGTTGTAAAACTTCACTGAATCTTTCAGCAGGTTATAGAAATAATTCAGCTTGGAAGCATAAATGCCGGCAGTGCGCTTCCCACCACCAAAGATCTGATAGGCTCTTTTGTTATATATAAACAGTGAATGGCTGCTTTTTCCATTGGAATCGCCATCTACAAATTCATTTTCGGAATTTATGATTGCGGAATCCTCTGGGTTTTGACCCAAAAATTGTGGCTGTTTTGTAGCCACCAATTTTATATTTTCTTCAGGTCTAAATCCGCGCCATTCGCGCATGTTACCGCCAAATTCAATCCATTGGTCGCGATAAGGAAAATTGTCTGCTACATAAGCTTCCAAATCCCGTGTGTACTTTCCTTCCAAAAGTGCTTGGGTAGAGTATTCGGGAACAGTTGCCAATTTTCTTTTTTCAATTTCTGAAATCTGTTTTTTAGGAAGTACAAAAAATAAAATACCTCCTGCCACCATAAATAAAAAAGGGATTGCAATGTTTAATGCATCGAAAAAGGCTGGCGTGTTTCTTGTATTTTCCATTAGAATCTAAAATATAAAAATGGGTTATAACTTTTGCCAACCAATAAGGCAATGGCAACCAAAAACATACCTGCATTCAAGACCACCTCGCCTCCAGCCGCAACGGTGCGTATTGCCAGAGACCTTCTGTCTAACCAAGTATCAATAGCGGGTTTAATAGGCAGGCAAAATAGCAATGCGAATAAGAACCAGCTGGCATTGGCCATAAAGGTGAGTTGTAAATCTAGGTTAAATCCAGTTTTTCCGCTATTGCCAAAGAGGACTGAAACAAATTTCCCTAAACGGTGAATATCGGTGTAATAGAACAATGCCCATCCCATTACAGCGGCAAAAACCAAATAAATATGACCAAAAATTGCGCCTATTTTCTCCAGTAGTTTACCGAGGAATAGACGTTCTAAGGCAATGAGCACACCAAAGTAGAGGCCCCATAAGATGAAGTTCCAACTGGCACCGTGCCACATACCTGTTAAGAACCAAACTACAAATAAATTGAGGTACACATGCTTGCGGTTTCCACCCATGGGGATGTATACGTAATCGCGGAAGAAGCTTCCAAGTGACTTGTGCCACCTTCGCCAAAATTATGAGGAATATCTGGCGATATAAGGGAAACGAAAATTCTCTAAATAGTGAAAGCCAACCATGCGGCCCATGCCTATGGCCATGTCGCTGTAGCCCGAAAAGTCAAAGTAAATTTGTAAGGAGAATAATATGAGACCATACCAAGCGCTGGCTGTGGCTAAATTACTGAGGTCTCCGTCCAAATAACGGGCAGCAATT
>JBEIRK010000141.1:0-5768 GCA_040376005.1 Flavobacteriales bacterium | reverse complement strand
TGCAGATAAAGCCTATGGCGGTGGAGATGATAAAGAGCACGAAATCGCTTCTACCACCCACGCTTCTGGCGAATGGATTTCATGGCACCTTCCATTGTCATCTTTCACTAGCCTTACCAACCGTTCTAGCATTGCACAGGTTATCTTCTCTGCGCAGCCTACCGGAAGCGCTACTGTGTTTATCGACAATTTCTTCTTCACTACTGAGAATTCTAAAAACCCACTCTATGGTCCAAAAACAGCTGCAACTGCTCCTACCTTGCCTGCAAATCAAGTAGTGTCATTGTTTAGCGATGTATATCCTGATAAAAAAGTAGATACCTGGAGAACCCCATGGTCTAATGCTTCTTGGAACGATACCATTATCGCATCTGATACAATGAAACACTACGGCAAATTGGACTTTGTAGGTATTGAAGCTACCGGTGCAAACAGCATAGATGCATCAGGTATGACCCATATCAATGTAGATTTCTGGACCGTAAATGCTACTACCTTCCGCATTAAGTTGGTAGACTGGGGTGCAGATGGTGCCTACGGTGGAGGCGATGATTCTGAGCATGAAATCGTATCAAGCACCCACGGTTTAAAGCAGTGGAACAACTGGAAAATTGCGCTTGCCGATTTCACAGGTTTGAAGGGTAAGTCTAAGATCTCACAAATCATTTTCTCTGCATTGCCAACCGCGTCTGCAGATGTGTACCTAGATAATATTTATTTCAGCACCAACAGCTCAGCTGTAACTGCACCTGCAGAAGTAAAAGTGGCGGTGTATCCAAACCCTTCTATGGGCGTGTTGAATATCACTTCTGAAGTTGCCTTGGAGCAGGTTCAAGTATTTGATGCTACTGGCCGTTTGGTTGCATCTGCTATGAGCAATGCACTTTCTGTAAGCCTTGACATCGCTGCATTGCAGTCAGGTTCTTACCAGGTGGTTACTACCACCCAAGCAGGCAAAGCGACTACTGCGCTGCTTGTTCCTTAATAAGTCTCTTGAGTTTTGTTTATAAAAGGCTGTCCGTGAAAGCGGGCAGCCTTTTTTTATGCCTTATGGCATAATATGGATAGCACGCAGTACCTCAGTTTTGTTTTCGCTGTGGTCATGCGCTGTGATGCGCAGGGTGGCATTGGTATGGTCTTTTACATTACACACCCAAAAACTGTTTAGGGTATAGGTGCTTAAACCATGCACCACAGGGGTGGCGCTAAATAAGAGACTGCTGTCTTTGTCATCTCTTAGGGTAATGCTCAATTCATGAAGGGAAGCATCGGAAAGACTGCCTTTGATATACAAGGTGTCACCTTGATTAAAAACCTGCATCTGGCTTGGACTGTTGATGCTCAGTGCTGGCGCAACAGTATCCGTATCATCGTGGTGATGGGGCTCTTTTTCGCAAGATGCGAGCATAAGTAGGGCAGTGGCTGCCAGAAGTCTTGCAGACTTGAAAAAAGTGGACTGTTGCAGTGCCGCAGTAGGGATACCTGCTTTCTGCGTTGGCGGTGCTTGCTTGTAAAATCTCATGGCTATGTGTGGTTAAGGTGAAACAAGGGATTTATAATAAGACAATGGAAGGTATCGATTTGTTGCCTGAGGGAATTTTGAAATGCATGTGCGAACCGCTATTCCCGTCTTTTCCACTCATATATCATATACCGCTTCTCGTCGCTTACATCGAAATACTCACGCGTTCGTATTTGAGTGTAAGAAAGTCGTTCCAGAATATGAAAATGCCCTCCTGGTGTGCTTGTTCTTTGATATCCAAGCACAAAAGAAGTTTCACTTTGTTTTTTCGTATCCGAAATTACCCAATTCCAATACCCTAATTGTATAATTGTATTAAACTGTGAATCACAAATTAGCCAATCTCCGCTTTTTTTAATAGAATAATAATATTTAGCAGGATCACCTGAGCCCCCTTTGCCACTTTTTTTACCGTCGTAATAATAATAACGAATAACCTCCCAATTCCCGTTGAATCTTTTATTTCTAGACTTTAAACTAAATAGTGGATCAGAATCTGTTTTTTTTATACAGGAAGAAAGAAAAATAACTATCAAAATAAGATATTTCATTTTCTTATTTCTTTTTTAATTCCCAACCTATCCAGATAAAACTAGGCAAACCAAAACGTGTGTCTACTTGACGTGAGTATAATACAGTGTTTCCACTTGATAATTTTTGAAGGGTATAATTTGAGTTGTAATATTCAAAATCTCTATATAGAAACAACTGATTTTCAGGAATTTTCTCGTTTGGTAAAGTAAGCGCCCAGAGCCCAGTAAATAGGACTTTCCCCGCGCTTTTATACTCTATATGATTGTCTTTTAAGAAATTCCAAGTAAAGCTATCTTTAGGATTTGCCATATATTTCTGGTCACCACTATCCAAGCCATTGCTATCTGTGTCCAAGAATTTGCATACCAATTCCCATTCACCATAAAAATCCTCAGGCCTATAACTGCCTAGATTCTTTTCTTTTTTGCAAGAAAAGGATATAGAAATGAAGATGATTATGAGTAGTGTTCTATTAAATTTCATGAAATTCAAGAAATTACGGTTGCACATGCAATGTAATAATTCGACAATCAAGTAAAGCTAAAATCGTTCCCAGATATGTTTGAAATATCTTTTTCTATTTGATTGGTCAAAGTATACAATGCTTATAATTTGTTTTTTACTCAATCTAGTTAATGTGTGCTTTTCTGCTATTGGTATTCCATGAAACCGTATACAAATAGTTTCAAAGTCGTTAGCAGATTGATTGCCTTCTAACCAGTACCAATTCCCAAATTCCTTAAACTCATTTCCTGCAGTATCTAAAATCACAATGGAATTGTCTGCGTTAAGTTGTCGGTTGTATTTTAAAGTATCACCATCATGATTCAATCCTCCTAATTTTCCATCAAAGTAATATAATCGCGTTACACACCACTTTCCAAGAATTCTAGATTCCCTACTTCTTAAACTAATTAATGGGTCATCATCGCCAATTTTTCTGCACGAAGTAAGTAAAATAGAGGTTAAGATTGCTAATTTCAACAGCATTAACAGTACGTCAGTTCTACGGTTAAAATTCAATAATGACAACACCATTGTAATCTTATTAAAGTACTCTTGATTTAAAAATGTAAAATTTGAATCTATTCCCTTTTAAGAATGTAACCCCACCATTCATAAAATACTCTACTAAATTCATATTTTTCCTTTTTACAATAAAAAATAAATGTTTGATTATCTAAACTTTGAATATTGTAGACGTAATCAAACCCTTCAAGGTCTACATCTAACAATAATAGAGGATGTATGGGTTTACTAATAGGTGTGACGCCCCAGGTTCCAGTATGAGTCATTTGATTATTTATGTAATATTCTACATCTGAATTCTGCAAGAAATTCCACAATATAGTGTCTGATGGTTTCACCATATACACTTCATCTCCGCTATCTAGCCCATTGCTGTCCTTGTCCCAAAATGAAGACTCCATGCGCCAAACTCCTTTTATGCGGTCAGTATTGGAGACTGCATCTTTCTTACATCCTTGGAATAAGAAAGCACCTACTGCCATTAGTAATATTACAACTTTACCCAGGGTATGCATAGTTTCTCACCAGATCCGTAAACCAAAGTTACAACATACACCCCACTTGGCAGCAACTCGGTGTCAAAAGTGTGTAAATTATATGGTTGTAAGTGAACCGCTATTCTCGTCTTTTCCACTCGTATATCATATACCGCTTTTCATCACTTACATCGAAATACTCACGCGTTCGTATGTAGGGTCTCCTGAATTGTCTTGGAATTGTGGCTTTCAGTGAAATTAATTATAATGATTTGTGCCAAGTAACAAACTAATCTGGGCTTTTTAAATTATTTTTTAATTCAATCTGCTCCATTCATAAATAAAATACCTTTTTGAATCTGATTTATCAAAATTGTATTTACTCTTTACGGAATTGTATTTTAGTTTCAATATTATGTGCAATTCTGTTAAGGGTATGCCATGGTAGCCAATTACTAATGCTTCTTTGTTCTTGTAAGATTGATTTCCTGATAGCCAACACCAAACACCTTGATTCTTATAAAATACACCATTCGAATCGATTAGATTAAATTTGCCGTCATTCATGATTTCTCTATACAATATCATTGTGTCGCCATCTTTATTTGCACCACTTAGCGCCCCATCATAGTAATATAGTCGCACTACCCTCCATTTACCTGAAATCCTATTCTCTTTACTCCTAAAAGAAAACGTTGGTTGAAAATGATCCTTTTTCGAACAAGATGTTACAATGAGTAATGGAATAAAAAATTTAATCAATAAATTGATTACTTGAAATTTTAGTCTTTTGAAATACATTACTATTATTCAATATTTAACTAAAACATAACCTTCCCATTTAGTATAAACACTACTAAAAAAAATTATAGTTTTTTTCGCGTAAATCACACATGTATTGCTGTTTAGTATGTTTATTTTATATAAATAATTGTGAAAATTTAAATCTCCGTCAATCAGGAGGTAATTTTGGTCCAGTGAATTGAAATATGAGACGGCCCATGTTCCTGTATGTGATTTTCGATTATTAATATAGTATTCCACATCCCCGTTTTGTATAAAATTCCACAATATAGTGTCTGAAGGTTTCACCTCATATACTTCATCTCCACTATCTAGCCCATTGCTGTCCTTGTCCCAAAATGAAGCCTCCATGCGCCATACCCCTTTTATACGGTCAGTATTGGAGATCTCATCTTTCCTGCACCCTTGGAATAAGAAAGCACCTACCGCCAGCAGTAATATTACAACTTTACCCAGGGTATGCATAGTTTCTCACCAGATCCGTAAACCAAAGTTACAACATACACCCCACTTGGTAACAACTCGGTGTCAAATGTGTGTAAATTTCAAAATATTCCAGATACTGAGGTAGTCTAAACGTATGCTTTAGAACCCCGAACTCCAAGTTAACACCCACCAATCCCATGTTTTTCAAAGAATTATGCAAGTAGGCTTTAAAACAAGGCGGAAATTCCCGAAATTTGCAAGCTATGGAATTTAGGTGGAGTGCTAAAGAATTGCCCAATGAAAACAAAATTACTGCACTCGCCCATGCGTATAAAATCAGTTTGCCCCTGGCTACCATTCTGCTCCAACGCGGTATTGAAACCCCTGATCAAGCCAACTATTTCTTTAATCCCAAACTAGAACACCTGCACGATCCTTTCCTGATGAAGGATATGGATTTGGCCATTACCCGCATTGAAAAAGCCCTAAGCAAGCAAGAAAAAATGCTGGTGTACGGTGATTATGACGTGGATGGTACTACCGCCGTGTCTACTGTCTATAACTACTTCCGCAACTTTAACCAAAATATGGAATACTATATTCCCGACCGCTATAAGGAAGGATATGGGATTTCTAAATTGGGGATTGACTATGCCGCTGAACATGGCTTTGGCCTGATCATCGCCCTAGATTGTGGCATTCGCAGCAATGCACTAGTAGATTATGCAAACTCCCTCGGGGTTGACTTTATTATCTGCGACCACCACTTGCCCGGTGATACCATTCCCAATGCTGTGGCGGTGCTGAACCCCAAACGCAAAGATTGTACCTACCCCTATAAAGAACTTAGCGGCTGCGGTATTGGATATAAATTGGTGCAAGCCTATTCCAAAAAACACGACCTGCCTTCGGAAGCCCACGAAGATTACCTAGATCTGGTGGCGGTAAGCATTGCCTCTGACTTGGTAGACATTCGT
>JBEIRK010000136.1:0-6008 GCA_040376005.1 Flavobacteriales bacterium | reverse complement strand
TGGAATACATGCACCACCACATTGACATAGTCCAGCAGCACCCACTCCGCTTGGGCGGCACCTTCGCGGTGTAAGGGTCTTTCTCCTGTGGCCTTGCGCACTTCATCCTCTACGCTATCTGCAATAGCCTCTACCTGACGGTCCGATGAACCGTGACATATCACAAAGAAATCTGCAAATGCCGACTTCAATTTGCGCAAATCCATGATGACAATATCCACGCCCTTCTTCTCTTCCATCCCCACCGCTGCAATGTTTGCAAGTACTTCTGCTTCTGTTCCGTTTATTTTTGGCATTTTCGTTTTCTTTGTGCAAAGAAAACCATTTTGGAAGAATTCTACTTTACTGAAAACTTTACCGGCTTCAATCTTTTCTATTCTCCGGAATGTTTAAGCACTGGACCGCTGGCCCGAGAAGCCGCTAAAATTAGCGGTCCCAACACTCCTGTGGCCTTGTATACCTTTCATCAAACCGCAGGCCGAGGACAAGGAAACCATTACTGGGACAGCGAACCCGGACGCAACCTGGCCGTTACCTACCTCATCCAAAATTCAGAAGCCCTGTCGCTTTACCCGGTTGTTTTTAACAAATGCATAGCCCTAGGCGTGTGTCACACCCTAAAAAAATTAAGTGCCATGCCTGTAAAAATAAAATGGCCGAACGACATGTACCACGAAGGAAACAAAATTTCTGGCCTGCTCTTGGAGTCCTTCCTGTTGGAAGGGCAGCAGCGCATGTTCTCCGCGGGAATAGGTATTAATATCAATCAAGAAATTTTTCCTGATGGTTATAAAGCCTCCAGTTTGAAGAACATAACAGGTGAGGACTTCGATTTTGATGAAGTATTACACGAGTTGACCTATAATATTTCTAATTATATCAATAAATTGAGTATTTATAAAATTGAAGAGATTGACGAAGAGTTTAACGAGAATCTTTGGTGTAGAAATGAGCTCATTCAGGTTATACTGCGGGATAACAGCAACCAACAAGGGGTTTTGCGGTATGTAGATGATGCAGGAAGAATTGTACTTGAAAATAAAAATGGGCAACGCATTGCCTATCATCACGGTGAGGCAATCATCGATAAAAAATTCTCAATAAAATGAGGGAATGATGCAACTTTTGTTGTAATTCGTAATCTAACCTATAAACAATAGTCTATCAACTTATGGAAAGACGACAATTTCTTTCTTTCACTTCAGAAGCTAAAAAATCTCCTACAAACATTAAAGTTGTAAACCGAGGTTTAAGCACGGGTATAGAAAAATACACGGGAAGCTGGGGAAAAGCTGAAGTAAAACACCTGCTGGGTCGTACCTTATTTGGCTACAAAACCAGTGAAATCAACAGTTTTGTAAGCAAAGGCCTTGATACCGCCATTGCTGAATTGCTCACCGCAAGTCCAAAAAGTCCGAATCCCCCAATCAATGGGTATTCCAGCGCTGACGCCAATGTGCCCTTAGGCGATACTTGGGTAAACGCGCCACTCGACTTTGACTTCAACCCGCAGCGCATGGTAAGTTTCAAAAACTGGTGGGTGGGACTCATGCTCAACCAAGAACCAAACATTCAAGAAAAAATGGTGATGTTCTGGCACAACCATTTTGCAACCCAAACCGATACCATTGTAGACTCACGCATCGTTTACAAGCATCACAGCATGCTGCGCACCGATGCTTTGGGCAATTTTAGAACCTTGGTAAAAGATGTTACCCTAGACGCGGGTATGCTCATTTACCTCAACGGGCACCTCAACACCAAGTACGCACCAGACGAAAACTATGCCCGAGAGTTGCAGGAATTGTTCTGTATGGGCAAGGGTCCTGACTCCAAATACACGGAAGACGATGTGAAAGCAGCGGCACGTGTGCTCACAGGTTGGGCTTTGTCCCACAGTTTGGCCAGTTTCTCTGTTTACTTTGATGCTGCCAGACACGACACCACAGACAAAACCTTTTCTTCCTTTTACAACAACACTAAAATTACAGGCAGAAGCGGCACCAATGCAGGAAATCTCGAGTTGGACGATTTGCTGGATATGATATTCTCTGTGAATGAGGTATCTAAGTTTATTTGTCGCAAGCTCTACACCTTTTTCGTGTATTACGAAATAGACCAAGACACAGAGACCAATGTTATTGCGCCATTGGCAAAGGTGTTCCGCGATAACAATTATGAAATCAAGCCTGTGCTTGAAACCTTGTTTAAAAGTGCGCATTTCTTTGACATGGCCAACCGCGGCTGTGTTATCAAAACCCCACTGGACCATGTGGTTGGCTATGCACGCCAAACAGAGTTGGCACTGCCTACCATATCCAACGGTGCCATGACCTTGTATGACCACTGGACCTTGTGGTTTTACTATGCTGCCATCATTGGCCAAAACATTGGAGATCCGCCGAATGTGGCAGGCTGGCAAGCTTGGTATCAAGCGCCACAATTCCATGAAATTTGGATTAACAGCGACAGTTTGCCCAAGCGCAACCAATTCTCAGATTATATACTCGCAGCGGGTTATGACAAATCGGGATACATCTCCAAGGTAGACGTGCTGGCGGTTGCAGATCGTTTTTCAAACCCCTCAAATGCCAACCAATTGGTAGCAGATGCCTTGGAATTTTTCCTACCTATGGAAGCCAGCGCAGACTTAAAAGCGGCTATGAAGGCTGTTTTGTTGCCAGGCGGCATCCCTGATTACAACTGGACCGATGCTTGGAATACATGGAAATCCACTCCGGGCAATACCGCGAACAAAAAGAACTTAGAATTCCTGCTCATCAGCATGTTCAAAGCCATCATGAACCTTTCAGAATACCAACTTTCCTAACACCTCAACCATGAAAAGAAGAAATTTTCTAAAAACCTCTGCTCTGATACCGGTAAGCTTTGGAAGCTTAAAAATGCGCGCCATGAGCAGTTCCCCCTTACTCAACATGGTTGCGGGAAGGGCTGCCCAAAATGACAGGGTACTTGTTCTTATCCTCCTTGGTGGAGGAAATGATGGCTTAAACACCCTTATTCCAACAGACCAATACAGCAACTTAAGCAAAGCCAGAGCCAATGTGCTTATCCCCGAAGGGAAAGTACTTTCCATGACTGGAAAAACAGGTATTGGGCTTCACCCCTCAATGACAGGCTTTCAAGACATGTATAACAATGGCTTGGTAAGTGCAGTGCAAGCAGTGGGTTACCCCTCTCCTAATTTTTCGCATTTCAGGTCTACCGACATCTGGATGACAGGCTCGGACAGCAATGAAAACTGGAATACCGGTTGGATGGGCAGGTATTTAGATGCCCAATACCCTGGCTTCCCTGGCGGTTACCCCAGTGTATCCATGCCAGATCCCTTGGCTATTGAAGTGGGCTCTACAGTAAGTCTGGCCTTTATGGGACCCGAAACCAGTATGGCATTGGCGATATCAAATCCCAGTACCTTCTATACCTTGGTAGATGGGAGAGTAGATCCAGCTCCCAAAAGCCACTATGGCAAAGAACTCTCCTATATTCGCCAAATAGGCATTCAAACCAATGCGTATGCTACCTCCATAAAAGATGCGGCGGGCAAAGCCAATAACCTGTCCACCAAGTACCCAAATGGCAACAACTTAGCGGATCAGTTAAAGATTGTAGCACGATTGATTAAAGGCGGCTTGAAAACCCCTGTTTACATGGTAAACTTGGGCGGTTTTGATACCCACAGTGCACAGGTCGACTCCTCGGATGTGACCAAAGGTGCCCATGCCAACTTACTTGGCAACTTAAGTTCAGCCATAGCCGCCTTCCAGGATGACCTAAAGCTGTTGGGCATCGAAGACCGCGTGGCGGGTATGACCTTCAGCGAATTTGGACGACGTATCCAAAGTAATTTCTCTGTGGGAACAGACCATGGAGCAGCTGCGCCCCTATTTGTATTTGGCACAGGAGTGCAAAAAGGCATTATTGGAAGTAACCCTACCATTCCGTCTACCACTACGGTAAACGACAACGTTCCCATGCAGTATGATTTCAGACAGGTCTATGCCTCCGTGCTCAAAGACTGGTTTGGCTTGACTGCAACTGAAGTAAAAGATGCCATGGGCGGTAAGGATTTCAACACATTGCCCATATTCAAAGGATCAATTAGCAGTTTGGAAGACTATGCTGATATCCTCAGCACACTCAAGTTGGAAGACGCCTTCCCCAACCCTGCTATAGACCGCACTTCGATTGCCTTCTATACAGATGGTGGTCAGGTACAATTGGAGCTGTATGATGCACTCGGCACACGGATTAGCACCCTAACTTCCTCAAAATATGCGGCAGGGAAGCACACCATTGAGGTAGACCTCACAGGGTTGCGGGGCGGAAACTACTTCTACCAATTGTCGCAAGGCAATAAGAAAATCACCAAAGTGTTGGTGATTCAATAAGGATTGTAAATTTGAGGGGTTTTAGAAATGAAATCCCTCAAATTACGTTACATATCCTAGATGAAACAGACACTTACCATTTTCAAGCTATTTCTTACCCTACTTGCATTCCGCACTGCAGAGGCACAAGTGTCCTATTCAAACTATAGGGACGAGAGCAATATCTATTATTACGCGCCCAGAAAGGACACCACCATGGCCGCATTGGGTGTGGTCTTTATCAAAGAATGCAGCAATTATTATGTAAATGGCAAATCCAGAAACAGAGAGTGGTGCACCTCACTTTCATACGACACCCTTGGTCAAAAGGTGAAAGAAGCCCGTTACAAAGGCGAGAAAGAAGTTTGGTCAGCGACCTACGAATACTATGAGCCCGGATTGCTCAAAAGCACTGTATATCGCAACAATGGGACGGTTGTTGGCTCCAGACATTATCGGTTCGATAGTATGCAGCGCATTACCGAAATCCTCAGTATAAACAAAAAAGGGAAGGTGGACTACATGAACCGCTATGTGTATGAGGGAAAAAAACTTACAGAGAAATATTTCTATACCAAAGACACCGTAAGGTACAAGTACTACACCCAAAACTGGTATGAAGGCGATAGTGGGGCTATGCTGCGCGCCGTGCGAAAAGATGCAAAGGGCAAAGTGCTGTATTTATGGGATTATGGGTGCAATACGCATGGGGAGATAAAAAAGGCAGAATTGAAAAAAGAAAGTCGCATTTGCACCTCAGACACCCGCCTGCCCAATGGACATAGACTGCAGCAGTTCGACGAGATTACCAAGGAAGGCGCGTTGCGCTATATTTCAGAAACAGACAGTGCAGGCCGCATGGTGCATTGGACCAAATACAGTGGCAAAGCAGGAGACAAACTCGAGCAGCAAATCACCTACAGCTATTCAGATCAAGGGCGTGAGACCCTTACGCAGGTGTACGAGATAAAGACCGGTAAATTGCTGCGCCAATATGAATACCACTACAACCACGACAACCAAATTCTGTACAGTTTGAGCAAATACTATAACAAAAAACAAAAGCTCACAGGCAGTTGGGAAACCCAAAACACCTATGATGGTCGTTTATTAAGCAGAACCGTGGGAACAAGCTTGTTAAAACCAGGCAGAGAAAGCATTACCGTATATAGCTACACCCGCGTTCAGCCTTAAAAAAGAGGCGAAAAAAACGGCTTCTTGAAAATTCCTTGAAAATTTACAAACTCTTATTATCTTTGCACCCCCGTTGGGAATGGCAAGACAGGAACAGCGGGCGGCTAATGCCGAAAATTGTCCGATGGTGTAACTGGCAACACGTCTGATTTTGGTTCAGAAGAGTCTAGGTTCGAGCCCTAGTCGGACAACAAAAAAAGCAGGTTCATGATATCCGCACAGGGCGGAGAAAGTAAAACCCAACGCTATGTCATCATTAATAAATCAAGTTAAGATCTTCTCCGGAAGTGCATCTCAAGCGCTAACTGCCGGAATCTGTGAGTATTATGGAGTTGAACCTGGAAACCTAAGCGTAAGCCGGTTTTCTGATGGTGAATTTCAGCCCGTTTTCAATGAAAGTGTGCGCGGATGCGATATTTTCAT
>JBEIRK010000030.1:0-21137 GCA_040376005.1 Flavobacteriales bacterium | reverse complement strand
GTACCAATTGCTCCAATACACTTCTCCATTCTCCATATCGTTCACAGGAATCCCATCAATCATCACCGCAATATTTCGCTGGTTAAATCCGCGAATGGTTATGCGTGCATCACCGGCTCCCCCGCCCTGTTGGGTAGCATAAACACCCGGTGTGGTATTCAACAACACGGGCAAATCTGCACTGCCCAATCTTTCACCAATGGCTTTGCCTGTTAAGTTCGCATAGGCCACAGGAGTCTTTCTGTCTTTAGCAATGCTGGCTGTAATTTGCACAGACTGCATTGAGGCACTTTGGTCATCCAAGGCAATATTGAGTTCAACTTGCTTGCCCTCTTCCAAACTCACCGCAAACGTATCTGGATCAAATCCTTCACGTTGCGCCACAACTTGGTATTCACCCGGGGGCAATAGCAATATATAGCTGCCATCCTTTGCCGACTGGGCACTTACAGCGCGCGCAGAAATCGTAACACCTTCTAGGACATCACCCGTAAGGCGGTCTGAAACTTTACCATAAATCCGGGATTGTGCAGAAAGACTGCCGGCAAGGGCAGCCACTAAAAACAGGAGTGTAAAACGTCTCATTCTTTGATCAGTCGGCCTGAAATCATCTCACCTTGTGCAGAGAAAACCTGAACCGTGTATACACCTGCAGGCAGTGCCTCTGTCATGAATTCTACCGTTCTGTAGCGGTTGGAAATCGCGTAATTCGTTGCCACCTGAAAAGCCCTACCCGCTGCATCTACCACCTGTGTTTTTGCAGGCTCAAAAGGTAAAATCGCCATCACATTGTGGGCAGTAGGATTGGGATACATAAACAATGTTGCTTGCTCTATGGTGCTTACGCCTGCTGCGTAACTATTACAGTTGCAATTGTGGGTGCGCAAGGAATCAAAAGTATTTTCGGGGAATGGAATCCACTCAGTTTTCGGATTGAAAAAGGTTGGATTTGAACTCACACCCTTTTGTACACCTGGACGTCGGATCAAAGTCTTGTCTATTGTATACCAAAGTCCCAATCCAGTGCTGTATGGAAAACTATCACTCCAGCCAATGGTGCGGCTTGGATTCGAAGTGAGCACAGGTTTTTGGCCAATTTTACCAAAAATATCCACCGGCACGTACTGCCCGTTCACTTTCTTATCCAAGCTTAGGGCATCATCCCCGTTAAAGCTCATGCTAAAAGAAGTGTTATAATCTTTGCTCAACCAAAGGTCCGCTTTTAGGCGCAGTACTCGGGTAACAGGAGTATCTTGACCCGTTTGGGTAGAATCACGCCGGTCTATCACCATTACGCGAACCTCGTTTGGACCAATGGTACCATACAAACTATCCGAAAACTGTTTTGACCACACCGCAGCGCCATTTTGCCAGCGCGTAAAGCGATAGTTGCTCAGGTTTACAGGTGATTTTCCAGGATTGTAAATCTCAATGGCTTTATTATTTCTTGAACCTTCAACATACTCAGAAATGAAGAGTTCAGTGCATTGAGCAGTCAAGCTCGCAGCCATTACTACCAAAGCCGCTAGGGTGAAATACTTTTTCAGCATAGTTATTTTGCTACAAATTTCGCAAAACATTTGTCAGATTCCTTGAAAAAACACAAATTTCATACACAAATCATGGACATTTTACCCACGAGCAAAGCAATTAGCAGCAGTAAAGGTTTATTTTGTACAGTGCGTATTCTCTACATCGTAATTATGCTCCTTGGGTTGCAGGCCTGCCGAACCCTGCCGATTGTGAAACCATTGCCCAATTTGAGCAACCATGCACTGGTGACTGAAGATGGGGGCATTCTTTCCGAATTTGCCCCTTACCGCGACTCGCTAAACGCTACGCTGAACCAAGCCATTGGCTATGCAGATACCGCATTCTTTGCAGGATCGCCCAACGGAAATCTCAACAACTTGGTGGCAGACTTTGTATTGCAGCAGGCGCAAGAATATTTGTGGGACATCACTATTCAAGCCTGCATTCTCAATCGCGGCGGTTTGCGCACCGCACTGCCTAAAGACAGCATTCGATTGTTTCATATTTACGAGATCATGCCTTTTGAAAATGAATTGGTATTGCTGCAAATTTCAGGATCTGGCATGGATAGTGCCATGAAACACATAGCGCAACTCAAGGGAGCCGCTGTTTCGGGAATGGAGCTCACCTTAACCGATTCTGGGTATACGAAGGCGTACATTGCGGGTTCTCCCTATGACAGCCGCAGGGAATACTGGATTGCCACCAATGATTACATGGCACAAGGTGGCGATGGCTTTAACATGCTGCCCCATGCACTTTCCCGTGTAGACACTGGCATCAAATTGCGCGATATTTTTATTGAGAATATTCGCAAAGAATGCAGGAACGGCCCTTTGCAACATAGAACAGATATTCGCATCCATTAAGCCATGCATTTGCACTTTTTTTCGTAAGATTGCATTTCATGGATCAAAGCAGAGAGAATCTAAAGTTAAAAAAATACCTTGCGGAAAAAGGATTAAACTGGGGTAATTTTTTTCGATTTCTATTCTCGAATTATGCTACGTTTATTATTATTTTTTCAAATGTGGCAGTATTTTTCATTCCCGGCCTGCATATAAAAACCGACGCAATAAGTTTGCTCTGGATTTATTTATGTCAGAGTATACTCATTGGAATTGTGCATATATTTAAACTGAATTTCTATCGATTTGCGCCTTCTAACAGCCCAAAAGACACGATAAAAAGCACCTTAGGTATTTCCATATTTTTCTTTTTTCACTATGGTTTTTTCCACTTTGTATATGCTTTTTTCATTCCGCCAGCGCAGGTAAACTGGATGCTTGTAGGCGAAGGCATACTCATTTTTAGCGTAATGCTTTTAATAAATACCATACAACATTATCCTCGCGAAAACTCAGGAAGATATAGTGCTGGAGACTTTATGTTCTTACCTTATGTGCGCATTATTCCCATACATATTGCCATTATTTTAGGTTCTTTTATTAGTGCTATTTCTGGAAATTTTGCACCGGTATTTATCACACTTGCTGTGCTGAAAACCGCCATGGAATTGGGCCTTGAATTTGCACAATCCAAAGGGGTGTCGCTGGCAGATATGAATCAATTCTATGAAAACGAATCTTCAAAAAATTGAACCACAAACGGGGCACATTCTTATTGCAGAGCCCTTTCTCCCAGACCCCAATTTCCATAGGTCTGCTGTGCTCATTACAGAACACAATGCAGAAGGCAGTATAGGGTTTGTTTTAAACCAAAAAACAGTGCTTACGGTGGCAGATTTATTCGAGGAATTAGACATACCCGATGCAGTGCATATTGGTGGACCCGTGCGCCAAGATAGTTTTCATTTTATCCATAATAACAGCGCATTGGCAGATGCCATACCCATTCGTCCGGGACTGTATTGGGGTGGTAATTTTGACCATCTTATTTCTTTATATCACGAAGAATTGCTACCAGCAGAATTTCAAGTGCGTTATTTTGCGGGCTATTCTGGCTGGGCGCCAGGGCAAATGCAGGACGAAATAGAGCAAAAATCTTGGATTGTAATTGATGCACCGCCCTCCATGGCATTCATGCCTGAGGAAGACATGTGGAAGGCCTTATTAAAATCATTTGGCGGACAACTCAGCTGGATGAGCAATGCCCCGTCGGATTTGAGTTTGAATTGAGGTACATAATTTCATAATAATAATCTTTTTAAATCGGACGGTAACGAATTACAATTATCCAATTACAACAAAAAAGGGCCGCCCGATGGACAGCCCTTTTTACTATTATAAAGTCAAATATAATTAGTTGAAAGTATAACGCAAACCAAACTGCATTTGCCATACATCATTCAATCCTGCACTCTTTGATGTGATAGAAGAAATCAATTTGTTGTTCTTGTCTCTATTCAAAGAATAAATTGGGTTGTTGTTGGCATCTTTGCCTTCATACTTCAGCAATGCAGCATAATTCACCTGATCACTTACACCCCAAGCATTGTTCAACAAGTTTCCAACGTTGTATACATCAAAACGCAATTGCAAAGAGTGTTTCTTTGAGTTCGTCATTTTAATATCTTGAATGATAGAAAGATCGAAGGTAGTTAACCAGTTCATCAATACACCATTTCTTTGCGCATAGCTGCCTTTGTTGGCACTCAAATACTCATCAGAGCTCAACAAGCTATTGAAAGCATCTTTTTGCTCCTGAACGGTAGCAGTATCCTTGCTCACAACAGTTTGTTTCCAATTGATTTCATCAGCAGAATTCGGAATATATAACAAATCGTTATTGGCCAATAGGTCACCGTTCATATCGTTTGAATAAGACATGCTATATCTACCCATGTTACCAGACTGCATAAATACGCTGATTGTAGTTGGGAAGTTCTTAGATTTGGTCTTGTAGGTCAAAGCACCAATGATACGATGGCGTTGGTCGTTGTCTGAGAAAGCCAAGTCAACCGTATTGTTTCCTTGTACAGAACGGTTGTCTCTCCAAGAAGAGAAGGCAATAGAACCGCCTGTAATGATGTCTTTTGTCTCAGAGAAGTTGTAGGCAACCATGAAACCAAGACCATTCGTTGCAGGCTTCTCCACTTTCAAGGTGGTTGAGTAATTGTATCCTTTGTTTGTGTTGGTCAACAAAATCGCATCCGTAACATTGTCGTTAATACGGTTTGCATTGTTGCCATAACCATAATACGCACGATTGTCAGGACCTGCATAGTTTCCAAGAGGATTCACTTGGTTTACATTTAGGTAATTGATGTTATTGATGGTTTTGTTATACATTACCTCAACAGTACCAATCATGCCCCATGGCAATTTAGCATCCACACCCAAATCGGTTCTCCAAAGTTGTGGGAACTTGAAGTTCGGATCCGTCAAAGCCAGGTTAAAAGAAGATGGTGTGGTAGGATTCGCAGGTATAAATGCAGTAACATCTTGAGTAAAGCTGTTCACGCCACCCTGAGTTGGAATTTGGTTGATTCTAACATTGTCATAACGCATAGAACCTGTAGTCACACCGTTATTGCTCAACTGATTGCTTATCCAAACAAATGCCGGACGGCCTGCGAACAAACCAGAACCACCGCGCACTTGGATATCGCGATTTCCTTTAGCATTCCAGTTAAAGCCTACACGAGGAGAAACCAATGGTCTTGCATTTGGCAATGTTTTGGTTGAGTAATTTGCAGTTTTACCATCGGGACCAATGAATTTCATGGTATCCACTTTCTTATTCCAATATTCGCTTTCTGAAGAATAAGAAGGAATGTCGATTCTTACACCTGCAGTTACCTTCAAACGCTGACTCACTCTGAAATTGTCCTGAATGTATGCACCCAATTGGTTCACCTTAGGGCTTGCTGTAGGCAATGCACCGTTTTCAACCGCACTGTATGTTAATGCATAACGCGCCAATTGCACCGAAGTATCACCATTAGCACTCTTATAGAAATCACCTAATGATTTGTAAATGAACTGACCATAATACGTAGGAGTAAATGTGTTTTCAAATGCGAAATGTTCGAAATTGAAGCCTGCATTTACAGTGTGTCTGCCCTTGTAGTAAGTCAGATTCTCTTGAATCTGCAGGGTATTGGTGTTCAAGATGTTGTTTGGAGTGAAAGGTTCATAACCGAAAGAAGTGTAGGTTTGGCCCGCTTCCATGATATCTACCAATGGGAAGATTCCTCCACCGCTGCCGCGGAAATCACGGTTTGCAGTGTAACCCACTTGGAAAGAAGAAAACAAGTTGTTGCTAATATTGGTGTTCAATTCACCAATGATAGAATACAAATTGTTATTGATAATGTAGTTGTTGTTTGAGAAGTTCAAGGCATTTACGGTTCCGTTTCTGTTACCAGAGAAAACGCCTGAGTTCGACGCCAATACGTCTCTGCGAGAAATGAGTGAGTTATAACGCAAAGAGAATTTGTTCTTTTCATTGATATTCCAATCCAACTTCATCAAATACTTGAAGCTGTAAGTTTCTCTCTTATAACCATCGTATTCACCTGCGTCGTAGTTGTATTTAGATTTAAGAAAATCCTGCAAAGAATCCAACGCACTTGCGCGCACACGCGTTACGTTTGCTGTTCCGCTTGGCTCACCGCGATTCGCTTTGAATTGCGTTCCTGGATCATTGCGTCTTTCTTCTTCTGCATTCACAAAGAAGAACAGCTTATTCTTCACAATGGCACCACCCAAGCGGAAACCAATCTGTTGAACATTGTACTCATTTGTTTGCACATCAACACCAGCGGCTTTCTTACCCACCATATTGTTGTTTCTGATGTTCATGAAAGCACTTCCTTCTAGGTTGTTTGTACCAGAACGAGTAACAGCATTGATACCCGCGCCTGTGAAACCACCCAAACGAACATCATAAGGAGCTAGGTTAATTTGTATTTCCTGAATGGCGTCCAATGAAATTGGAGTAGAAGCAGTTTGACCTGCAGGCGCTGAAGCCAAGCCAAAAGAGTTATTGAAAATAGAACCATCAATAGTCAAGTTGTTGAAACGTGAATCTTGACCAGAGAAGGAAACACCATTTCCTGTAGTTGACGCCACTGAACTTGATCTGCTTTGAGGAGTCAAACGCAAGAAATCGTTCAAGTTTCTGCTCAATGTAGGCAAGGTATTCAAGGCTTCCTGATCGATGTTTGTGCTTGCACCTGTGTTCTGAGAATTCAACAGTTTTGATCTTTGTATTTTGATACTTACGGTATCCAAAGAACTGCCTTTTGCCACTGCAACCAAGTCCAATACAAAATCCTGTCCCAAAGTAATGTAGATATCATTTACTTCAACAGGAATGTAGTCGCTGTAGTTCACAGTAATCTTGTAAGGACCACCGACACGCACACCAGGAATCGAATAATATCCTGAGGTGTTAGACGAACCTGAAAAAACAGATCCGCTTGGCTCGTGGGTCGCTACAACTGTTGCGCCCCCTAAATTTTTACCTTCTCCGTCTTTTACCGATCCGGTAAAACTTGCGTTGGTTACCTGCGCTTTGCTCACAAGAGCCAGCAAACAAGCAATCATCAGCATGGAGAAACGAATAACGTTGGATTTCATACTTCTTATTTTGGTGCGAATTAGACATATTGAACTTATGTAAATATTTCCAAAATGTTAAATAAGAAGTATTTTGCTAAAATTAAGTGTTGCTACCCACAAAGTCCATTACCACAATATTGGGTAGCAAATTTGGGTATTGAACAAGGACAACCTCCAACAGAAGATTAATGATTGATAAACTGCACTAGCCTTGCTCTAGAGAGTGAAAACACCTTGAATGAGTTCTTGTAATCATTGCGCATAATTTATAGCATAGACAATACATTCCAACAAAAAAGCCCACATTCCTGTGGGCTTTTTAAAGTGGAGTTGGAGGGAATCGAACCCTCGTCCGGAGAAGTGAAACCTGGCGCTTTCTACATGTTTAGATTTGTTTGTTGTCGGGCTACAAGAGGTACAAACCTAACCTTATCGCAACCTTAACCGGCTTGTTAATGACACACCTGGCCGGTGTGAGTGGTCATATCCGCACTTGTCGATTGCTCCGGATCGCCTGTAGCGCAGACTAACCAGACGGGAACAACTTGCAATTGCTAATTACTCCGAATTAGGCAGCAAGGGCGTAGTTATTTTCGCCTCTTAAAATTCTGAACATTGAGATTCAAGAGCCAACATCCAAAGCTCTACATGCTTACACCGACTTCAGTCAACCCGTCTATTCCGGTCAACCCCATGTCTACAGCCATTTGCATTCCTCAACGCAAACAACCGCGCCCTTCTAACAAGCAAAAAGCGTGCTAAAGTCATCAACAACCAGATATATTTCGCCAATACGACCCCTTCAAGCCCAAGCATGAGCTATAACCGCCCTTTAGGCGAGCCCACTTGTCCGCAATTGCGACAATTCGGCGCTTAAAAATCGCCCCAGTTTTCTATTTCTGCCGCAGACCACAAGGCCTTGAAGAAGATTCTTTTTTGATAGCGTGGGTGCAAGTATTTCTGCCATTCACTCCCGCCTGTTGCTGCCTTGTTCTCCCCCTTGGCATTTAAATAATGCTGCGCGGTTTCTAAATGCATCAAAGGCCAAAGCACATTGTACAAATGGTCAAACTCCCGGGCTACTTCGCGCACTTCCGCTGTCATTTCACCGCGGGCATCCAAGGCCAATAGCTGATCCTGAAGGGTTCTACCCAATAAGCCATCCGCGGTTTCTACGAACATGTCTAAGTACTTTTCCTCAAACTGCCTCAGGGTCAGGGTTTTCTTGCCCGTGCTGCGGTCCAAGCCTGCATGCTGCCAATAGATATGCTGGAAGGTTTCCCGCATGTCCGCGCCTTCTGGAGCAGTACGTGCAAGATTCCCTATTTGTGTGCAATAAATCTCTATCAATCGGTACTGGGCACTCTGAAAACCACTGGCAGGGGATAGGCTATGTCTGAATACATTGTACTGATCATAATCCATTCCTTTGGTCATCACACTAAAGGAATTGCGCAGCATGTGACTGTAATTGCTCAAGCGTGGCAACTTCTCTATAAACATAGCCGCAGTTGGGGCCTCAGCGGTGCACAATTGCTTTAACTCATGCAACATGAGATTAAATACCAATTCGGTAATCTGATGGTACACAATGAAAATATACTCATCTGGAAAATGTGTCCTTGGTTTTTGCAGGGTAAGAAGGGTATCTACCGCGGTGTAATCCCAGTAATTGGTGGGTATTAAATGCTTTAAGCCCTCCATAGCCATCACGGGATTCATGCCTAGGTCAGCAAATTTCTTCTCAAGATCACTCGAATATTCCATCTTATCTAATACTGTATTTGATTTCATTTTGGGTAGCTGCAATGCCAAGTAGGTTGGCACTTTTCAACGATATAATCAAGTTGTCTCGTACATCTTTAAACTGATGGTGAATAGGACAAGGATTCGCTGCATTGCACTTTTTCAAACCCATAGCACACTTGGTTAAAAAGTCCTTTCCCTCCAGCGCAACCACCACTTGTTCCATGGTAATATTCTTGCGCTTTAACTTAAATCCACCATTGGGCCCTTTTACAGAATCCAATAGATTCTCACGCACCAACACTTGTAATATCTTAGAAATAAAGGGTTTTGGCGTATTCGTTTCAGTAGCGATTTCAGCAATACCCGCCCGCTTATCCTCTAATGTTTTCTGCGCTATAAAGACCATAGCGCGCATGCCATATTCACTGGTTTTGGAAAACATATATACTGCAAAAGAAAGGGTTTTTGTGGAGGAATAAAAGACTTTTTTATCTGCTATACAATCTACTCTTCAACTTCTTCCTCACGAACTGGGATATAAATAGTAAAGGTTGTGCCTTTGCCATTTTCGCTTTTCACCTTAATATCACCACCGTGTTCTTCAATAATTGCAAGGGTAATACTCAAGCCTAAGCCGGTGCCACTGCCCACATCTTTGGTGGTATAGAAAGGATTAAAAATATCTTTTATCACATGATCTGGCATCCCGGTACCGTTATCGCTTATTTCAATAACAACGCCCGTCTCCTTCTTAAAAGTATGAATGCCAATTTCAGGCCCATTCTTACCACCTAAGGCATCGATGGCATTGCTGAGGATGTTCATGAACACCTGATTCAACTTACCCGGAAAACAGAGTATCGGTGGCAAATCGCCATAATCTTCACGAACATAGATGCCACTCAATTTATGTGACAGCAGTTGTAAAGTACTACGCAAGCCTTCGTTCACAGAATAATACGAATTCTCAGCTTTATCGATGTGAGAGAAAATTTTCAAATTCTTCACAATCTCGGCCGTTCTGCGGGCACCTTCATCAATACCACTCAAAAGGGTTTGTATCTCCTTTTTCAGGTAATCCAAGTCCACTTCTTTCGCTTTGGCCCTGATTTCAGGTATTTTGTCTTCAAAATTCTCAGCAGTCAGTGCGTCATACAATTCCATTAAGGTTTCGTAGTCCTCGATATCTCTGCGCAGAGGCGATACGTTTGCAGAAATAAAGTTAATGGGGTTATTAATCTCATGCGCAATACCTGCAGTAAGATGACCCAAACTTGCCATTTTCTCGGAATTCACCAGATGGGTTTGCGTCTGTTTCAAGCTCTCCAATGCATCGCCCAGCTCTGCTGTTCTTTCAGTCACTTGTTGCTCCAATATAATGTTCTGCTCGCGCACCAACAATTCGTTTTCCTTAGACAATACATTGATTTTATCTGCCAATGCAAAAGAGAGTAAACTTACTTCTATCACTGAGCCTAAAGGCAATACGAATTTTGTAAAATTGTTATACGGGGCAAGACCTAAATTGGTAAATACAAAGATTACCAAGGCCACCATAAAAGCAAACCATGCACCGAAATAAAAACGCGCAGGTCTGTTGCCTCTATAAGCCAAATAGCCAGACCCAATGATACCAGAAACACCTACAGCAAGTGCATTTAAATTGAGCAAATTAAATGCGGTAAAAAACATTTTAAAGGTACCTGCTAGTATTACAAGAATATAGGAAATTGCAAAACCCATTAATATTTTATAAATGAGTTTTAGATACTTCTTTGCATCCATGAAGGAACTGAAAAACAGAATTCCAAATATTCCTGAGATTCCAGAAAATACTATAGATAATTGCTTTGCATGAATGAATCCTATGCTTGAAAATATTACTTGAAAATACCCCAACAAGGTAAACTGCGCCAATCCAAAGGTCAAGGTATACAGCACATAATACAAGAAGCTTCTGCTGCGGGTGGAGAAGTATACAAAAAGGTTGTATAAGGACATAATGATAATCACTCCGAAGTACATGGAATAAATTAAATCATCACTTTTTTCTGTGAATTGCAGCTTTTTTTCTGTCATTATTTTCAGCGGCATAAACAGCGAATAAGAGCTCTTTATTCGATATACCACATGAAAAGTATCGGTGGGTAATTCAGGCAATTTTAAAATAAAATTACCCGAAGTTTTTTCAAATGTGAGGTGTTTCAAATGCACACCAGCATCATTATATACGTCTGCTGAAACGCTTTCGCAGAGCAGATTTGGCAATTTGAGCCATACTACATCTTCAGATTCAGAAGCGACAAAGCGAAATAAAATTGCATGTATTCCATTGGCCTGAGGAATAAAAGGCAATGCCTGTTCTTTAAAATTTGAAATCTGAATTTTTTCCGGAGTTTTCTCATTTATATCTAAGAAATACCCTGCACTTTTTGGCTCTAGGATTTGTTCAGAATTCAATGAACCCAATAGAATATCAGAAGCCAACACGCCTGCAAACCTGAAGCATAACAGGAAAAGCAGAAGATATTTGGCGTTCTTTCTCATTCTACTTAAATCAATGAATAGTGCAATCTAATTTCTCCGCGCTGCGTTTGCTCATCTGAAATGATATTCGGGTTGTTTCGAAGTTCAAATATACGATTTCTGTCTTCTTCCGAAGCACCTGGGATGTTTACGGGGTCTTCCATCATCAATGCAGTAGCCACCAGATTCTCTTTAGGGTAATCAAATTCGCCGTTTTTGCCCAAGCGCAGATCCACATGAAATCCGATTTTAAAGCTATTCTCTTTGGTCGAAGGTGCACACAATCCCAACACTGTTTTCAGCCCCATAGCAGGCGCTATAGCGATACAAGCGCGGCCTAAAAACATGCTCCCCAATCCCATACCTGCCACCCGTCGTGAATTCCACAATCCACAAAACTCTGCCACCCCGCCAGGAACATACTGTTTTACAATATCATACACCCTTGGATCTTTAAACCCAATGGCTTTTTCCATTGGCAAACTCAAACTTTCACTGGCGCGTTGCATTCTTGCACCACCCAGTAACATCCCATTGTCGCGGTTCTCAACAATTACCAAATAAGTATTCGGATCGTCAAACCACTCCCTGCTTTGAGAGGTCACCCTAGATACACCGTAATACAACAATACTTGCTCCAAGCCTATATGGTAGGCATCTCTTCGCACAGGATCAGCTGAACATGGAAAGGCAAGTATGTTAAGTTCTAAGCTCACTGCAAGTCTTTAAATACGGCTTCCAAATCAACATAAATCCTGCCTGAATTCATATTTTTACCTAATAATATTTTTGTTGCCACGAAAGCGAGGGTGGCACCACCCAAGGTAACTTCATAGCCCAATTGAGGCCAGGTAAGGACTTCCTTGCCAAATGCTGCATAACTTTCGCGCAGTCCCGGACTGATATTTTCATAATCCACCAGTGTTGCAAGCACGCCGAAGTACTCTTCACGCGACAAGCTTGCTAGCTTTGCTGCCGTGAGGTCGCCCAGCCTTCCGTGAAAAGGCAATTTTCCTGGCTCCAAATCAAAACGTTCTATGTCCACAACCCCGCGGTCGCTGGTCTCCATAATCACTGGAATACCCAGTGCGCTGGCTTTCTCGCGTACCATAAACTTCATAGGTACGTTATCGCATTCTTCTACGATGAGGTCAATCTTACCCGAGCTCAAAATTTTATCTAGGTTTTCCGCATTGATGCCGTCGTGGTGGCACTCCACTTCTAAGTATGGATCTTGCTCGGCAATCTGACGTGCAGCTATTACTGTTTTTAGCTGCCCAATATCCAAAATACTGGCTTTAAGCCTGTTCATATTGGTAAGTGACAACACGTCAAAATCCGCGAGGTGGTAATGCCCACCGATGCGCTGCATGGCAAAGGTATAGGCAGCACTTTGGCCTACTGAAAGGCCAACAAACAAGATGGTTTTGCTTCCCAGTATATTTTGCTCCTCGTCGGTTAACTTTAACTTATTGCGGTTGGTGCGGCAAATGGTAAAATTCTTAGCATCCAATATTCGTGCTGCTGCATTCTTCCATGGGAAATACACCCAACGGTCGGTGGGGTTCATAGCACCCTCTGCCATCATTTTTTCTACCAATTCTTTGGTTGGGGTGCCCCCATGCTTGAGTGCAGGGTAGCAACATTCTGCCAAATCTGCAATTTGTTCATTGTACAAATCGTTCCGCGAAGGGTGATTTGCAGCACAAATTGACTCAAAATTCCCCATTTCCCGTTCAGAACTGCTGTTGAATATCAACGGGCGGTAAACGATTTGTTCGTTGGTTTCAAAATTTTCCATTATTTTGCATTACAAAGGTACGAGGAAACCTCGGAATGACAGAACAAGAGAAAATAAGAGTTATGTTCGTAGACGACGAACAGCACAACCTTGAAGCGTTTAAAGCCGCTTTTAGGAGGGAGTATGATGTGTTCATTTGTCTTAGCGTTGCAGAGGCATTAAAGGTGCTAGAAACGGAAACTATTCACATAATTTTATCCGACCAACGCATGCCAAACACCACAGGTGTCGAATTTTTTGAACAGATTACCGAAACCTACCCCGATGCGATGCGAATTCTTATCACAGGCTATGCGGATATTAGTATTGTAGTGGATGCCGTGAACAAAGGCAAAATCTATCAATACATCCAAAAACCTTGGGATAACGAGAAACTCAAAGAGATCATCAACAAAGCTTTTGAAGAATACAACGAGCAGATTACACGCAAAAAAGACTTGGAGGATTTGCGCGTGCTAAATGAACAACTCGAATTTCTAGCCAGACAAAATATAATTTCCTGATACCTAATAACACCATGGACAAACCTGCGATACTGTACATCGATGACGAAGAAGCAAATGTGAAAGCCTTTGAAGCCAGCTTTAGACGTGAATTCGATATCACCGCAACTACCAGCTTGCCTTTTGCGCTAGACGCATTGAGTAAAAAAGAATTTCAAGTAGTTATTTGTGACCAAAAAATGCCTGGCGTCGCTGGCACCGAATTTTTGCTCGCCATTAGCGCCAAATACCCCAAATCCTTAAAAGTTATTCTTACCGCATACCAAGACTTCCAAGTAGCCCGTGAAGCCCTGAATAGCGGCCGTATATTTAAATACATGCTCAAGCCTTGGGACCGCGATGAAATCATTCAAACGGTGAACCTAGCCAACGAATTGTACAATCTAAGAAACGATAGGGAGAGGCTCATAGAAGAGCTACTGAAGGTGAAAGACCAGATGAAAACCCTTCAAGAAGAGAATCAGCGCACAAAGGCTGACCTTCTCAAAAGATAAGTAAGGGATTCACCCCTTACTTACAGCTTGCGCTTCACTTCTTCCTCTTTGTAAACTTCTAGGTAATCGCCCACTTCAATGTCGTTGTAATTGTGGATTTGCAATCCGCACTCGTATCCTTTAGATACTTCTTTCACATCGTCTTTGAAGCGCTTCAGCGATTCTAGTGTTCCGCTGTGCATTACTACACCATCGCGGATTACGCGTATCTTACTCTTGCGTTCTACCACACCATCCGTTACATAAGCACCGGCAATAGTTCCAACCTTAGAGATTCTGAATACATCACGAACTTCTACGTTACCGATAATCTTCTCTACTACTTCTGGACTCAACATGCCCTCCATAGCCGACTTGATTTCCTCGATGGCTTTATAAATGATAGAATAGGCGCGGATATCAATATCTTCAGCCTCTGCCAATTGTCTCGCTTTAGCAGATGGACGCACCTGGAATCCCACGATAATGGCATCTGATGCGCTGGCCAACAATACATCACTTTCAGTAATTTGACCCACACCGCGGTGGATGACACTAATGGCAATTTCTTCGGTAGACAACTTCAACAAGGCGTCACTCAAAGCTTCCACAGATCCATCCACGTCACCTTTAACAATCAGTTTCAACTCCTTAAAGTTACCGATAGCCAAACGACGTCCGATTTCATCCAATGTAATGTGGCGCTTGGTGCGTATTCCTTGCTCGCGCACCAGTTGCATGCGCTTATTCGCCAAGTCCTTAGCTGCACTTTCTTCTTCCAATACCACATAGGTATCACCCGCTGTAGGCGTTTCGGAGAAGCCCAACATTTTAACAGGAGCACCTGGAGGGGCTGAATCTACCCTTTGGTCGCGTTCATTCATCAAGGCACGCACTTTTGCATAATACGGTCCTGCTACCAAGTGGTCACCCACACGGAGGGTGCCATTTTGCACCAGCATAGAACATACAATACCGCGGCCTTTTTCTTGTGTAGCTTCAATTACAGCACCTTTAGCACGACGGTCAGGATTGGCTTTAAGCTCCATCATTTCCGCCTCTAAAAGTACCTTTTCAAGAAGCTTATCTACATTAATACCTTTTTTCGCAGAAATCTCTTGGCATTGGAATTTACCACCCCAGTCTTCCACAAGAATATTCATGCCTGAAAGTTCTTCACGAATCTTATCAGGATTCGCACCGTCTTTATCAATTTTATTTATGGCAAACACCATGGGCACACCCGCTGCCTGTGCGTGAGCTATTGCTTCACGCGTTTGTGGCATTACACTATCATCCGCTGCAATCACGATGATGGCCAAATCCGTAACCTTAGCACCACGTGCACGCATCGCAGTAAAGGCTTCGTGACCTGGAGTATCCAAGAAGGTAATTTTGCGCTTGTCTGCCAAGGTAACTTCGTACGCGCCGATGTGCTGGGTAATGCCACCCGCTTCACCTGCAATTACATTCTCTTTACGTATATAATCGAGCAATGAGGTTTTACCATGGTCAACGTGACCCATAACGGTTACAATCGGTGGGCGTGGAACCAAGTCATCCGGTGTATCTTCAACCTCATCCACTACTTCCAACTGGGATTCAGCGTCTACAAATTCTATTTGGTAGCCATATTCATCCGCTACAATTTCAATAGTTTGTGCGTCCAAACGTTGGTTAATAGCCACCATGATACCCAATTTAAAGCAGGCACTAATAACCTGAGTAACAGGCACATTCATAAGAACGGCCAACTCGTTTGCTGTTAAAAATTCGGTTACTTTCAGGATTTTGCTTTCCAGTTCGCGTCTCTTTTTCTCCTGGGCAGCATCATGCTCATAGCGTTCGCGTTTTTGAGACTTGATTTTTTGTTTCATGCCCCTACCTTGACCGCTGCCACCCATTTTACCCATGGTGGTTTTAACCCTTTCCTGCACGCGTTTTTGCGATACAGGCGGTTTTGCAGGATCATTCGGCTTCTGCTGATTTTGACGTTCTTCTTCTTTTACTTTATCCTGAATCGCCACTTTTTCAGCAGCTGGATTTTTGCGCTTGCGCTTGCGCTTTTCACGCAAATCTTCGCGGGCCTCATTGGCCAATGTTTTCAAACCCTTAGGCGAATCCTTCGGCAATTCAATCTTGCCCAATACTTTAGGACCGCTAAGTTTTTCAAACTGGGTTTCGTATTTTGCTACATCTTCCTCTTCCACAGCTCCTTCCACAGCAGGAGGAACCACAGGGGCCACTACTTCAGGCTCTGGTTCTGGAGTTGGGGTAGGAATTGTTTCTACAACTACTTCTTCCTCTTTCTCTACTAATGGTTCTGCAGCCGGAGGAGGCACAGGAGCCTCTTCTTTTACTACCTTCTTCTCTTTGGCTGGTTTCTTAGGCGTTAGATCTATTTTGCCAAGAATTTTTGGACCACCCACAATGGTCTTTTCGGTTTCGATTTTCTCAGGTTCAGCCTTTACTTCTGGCTCCTTTTCAACAGGAGGTTCAGGCACAACCACAGGGGTTTCTTTCACCACTGGGGCTGCTTCTTCCTTTTTCGCCACCGGCGGCACCACCTTGGGTGCTGGAGGCGGGGTAGCTTTGGCATCGCGCATGGTTTTCAGCTGGTTGGCTTCTTCCTTGGCGGCCTTATCTGCACTAAATTCATTCAACAGAAGATTGTGCATCTCTTCTGAGATTTTGGTAGTGGGTTTTGGTTCAACATCAAAACCTTTACCTTTCAGGAATTCTGCCAAGTCTTTGGCACTCCTGTTTAATTCTCCTGCAACTTTAGCTAAGCGGTATTCTGGCATTACGGGCGTTCAAAATTAATTCTAATCCTTGGCAATACAAATTCCCATTTTCGGTTGAAAACGGGGATTCCAATTAGAACACCCGTTTTCAGCCTTTCACTATCGTACTAAACCGCCTGGGATTGTAGCATTGCCTCCACAGGTTCAGCGGTTTGGCGCTGTATGTATTCATGCGACGTACATCACACAAATCAATCTTCGAATTCTGATTGAAGAATTTTCTTCACCTCAGCGATGGTTTCCTCTTCCAATTCTGTTCTGCGCATCAAATCTTCCATAGAACTGCGCAATACAGAACGCGCGGTGTCGAGACCCACACGCTTAAATTCTTCAATGATCCAACCATCAATTTCATCCAAGAATTCTGTCAATTCAACATCATCCTCTTCGGTTTGACCATGGGTTACACGGTACACCTCTATCTGATAGCCGGAAAGCTTGCTGGCCAAGCGGATGTTAAATCCACCTTTACCAATAGCCAACGACACTTGATCGCTTTCCAAAAACACATCTGCCTTTTTGGTAACATCATCCAACTCCATGCGGGTAATTGCAGCGGGCTGCAAAGCACGCTGAATAAACAATGCATTGTTGGTTGTGTAGTTGATTACGTCAATATTCTCATTGCGCAACTCACGCACAATGCCGTGAATTCTCGCACCTTTAACACCTACACAAGCACCTACTGGATCAATACGGTCATCATAACTTTCTACCGCTACTTTGGCTCTTTCACCTGGCTCACGCACAACCCGCTTGATGGTAATCAAACCGTCCAAAATTTCAGGAACTTCCAATTCAAACAAACGTTCCAAAAACTCTGGAGATGTGCGGGAAATAATGATGCGTGGCGCACCTTTATCCATATTCACCTCATGCACTACGGCACGAATGGTATCTCCTTTTTTGAAGATATCTCTTGGAATCATGTGCTCTTTAGGCATGATAAGTTCGTTGCCCTCATCATCCAACACCATGATTTCACGCTTCCACACATTGTATACCTCACCGGCAATAATCTCACCGCGCTTGTCAGCATACTTGCGGAAAAGTTCGTCTTTTTCCAATTCCAAAATTCTGCTCATCAAGGCTTGACGGGCATTCAATATGCTTCTGCGGCCGAAATCATCCAAGAATACTTCCTGAATACAATCTTCACCCACTGCATAGTCAGGCTCCAATTTGCGTGCATCACTGATGCTGATGTGCAAATTCTCATCTTCCACCTCACCATCTTCTACAATCAAACGCAAATGGTACATCTCAATATCACCTGTTTCGGTGTTGATGATAATGTCAAACTTTGCATCATTCCCGTGCTTTCTGCGCAACATACTGCGGAATACATCCTCAAGTACGCGCATCATAGTGGCGCGGTCAATGTTCTTAAACTCCTTAAACTCGGAGAAACTGTCTACCAGGTTAATCCCTAGATCCTGCGTCTTCGCTTTCATGTCTTATTTGAATGAAATTTTTATTGTGGCTTTTTGTATCTGTTCAAATGGAATCACCCGCTGTTCTACAAGGGTGGTTTTTTTCCCGTTTATTTTCTCTATTCTGCTCTCTTCAAAATGCAACTCTGCTCCCACTACATCCATCAGTTTGCCAGTGAAACTCAAATCTGCAGTCTCAATCTCAAAATTGCGGCCCTTGTGCTTGCCGTATTGTCGCAAATCCGCCAATGGCGAATCCGCACCCGGTGAAGACACCTCAAAGGTAAACGCCTCTTCACCGGTCTCCAACTCGTCAATCCTTGATGACACGCCACGGGTAATCTCCGTAATCGTGGGCATGGTTAAGGAAGTCTCCGCATCTACATAAAAACGAAACAAGCCCTTCTCTCCAGAAGACTGCCCCGTTACAAATGCCTCATGCTTGGAAGCTTCTTCCTCTACCAGTTGTCTCAATATGTGTGCAAGTTTTGCCATTTCAATAAAAAAGGGGACTGCTTTTCGCCGGCCACCTTCCTGAATTTATTGGAAAAGTGTTGCAAATGTACGCCTTTTGCCGGATTTTTCCAAGCAAAATCGCAATTTTATTCCTTTATTACCCTGGCTCGAATAATCATTACATCCTTTACAGGCCTGTCTTCTGATGCGGTTTGAACCTTCTGTATCGCATCCAATACCTCAAAGCCCGAAATCAATGAACCAAACACCGTATATTCCTTATCCAGCTTTGGGAATCCTCCCCATGTGGCATACAACTGACGCGCCCTCGGACTTAGCGAATTGTACAAACTGTCTGTAATGGGTTTGATTTCTGCATCTATCTCCTTTAACAACACATTCATCGCCGCCATATCATTGCGGTTCTGATAGCTCTCTGCGCGCAAGCGGTAGCTCAAATTGTCCTCATCCGTCATGAAAGACATAAGTGCCCTCTCTTTTAAGGCCTCTTTGAGTTTCACAGTGCCATGTGCCGTTCCAGTTACAATGTAAAATTGGCTGCCACTGCTGGCCTTTTCCGGATTCATATCATCGCCTGTGCGGGCTGCTGCCAATGCCCCGCGAAAATGGTGCATGGTGTCTATAAACTCTGCAGGCAGGGTATATCCAGGACCGCCGTCACCCAAATACGCAGATGGCTTCGCATTCTTAGACTTTGGATCGCCGCCCTGTATCATAAAATCGCGGATTACCCTGTGGAACAATAAACCATCGTAGTAGCCGCTTTTTACCAATTTGATAAAATTTTCTTTGTGTTTTGGCGTAGCATCAAACAGCGCCAATTCCATGCGGCCCATGCTGGTGATGACTTCCACCACCGCGCAATTCTTACGCATCCATGCCGTGTCGGGCACTGCTGGGGTCCATTTCTCTTCAGCACCCGCTTTGGCCAAGCTGTCTACCACATCGGTTTTGGTTTTTTTCTCTTCACAACCCACAACACTTAACAGCAACGCACTGCAAAGCGCAATGCCCATGCCTTTAAAACTCAAGTATTTCTTCATGTTCAAAGTATTCTATGATATGCTGCCTCAGCAAATTTTCCTGTTCAAATATATTCATTTGTGGGAGGGTTTTGTTGTTTTCCCACACCGGCCACCCTTTACTAGTCACCCCAGTTTGCCTGTAATAACCGCTGAACGACAGCACCCTGCAATTGGCAATGTGCATGAGATGGGTTTTTTCTTCTTTGGTGAATTTGGTCTCAGGCAATTCGCCCAATTCCCGTATGCCTATGATAAATAGTATCGCATTTAAATCTGGCTTTTTGCCAAATCTCTCTTCAAAAAAATTCAGGACCTTTTTCCATTTCACCGCAATCTCCGCGGTTAAGGTTTCCTGCTTTGGGCTATCCATGGTAGTTTGTTGGCTGCAAAGTTCGTTTAAATCGTGCTTTTCATCCAATTTGTTTCTCAAAACAACTGATTTATAATGAAAACCTTATTTTTGTCCCCCTCACATGGCTGTTAAGAGAGATTTTTTGGGTCCCCTGTTTCATCGCGGTAGCGATATCACGGACTTTCTTACGTTTAACCGGGCCAAAGCGGTAAAATGGCAGGAGAAAACCCTCAAAAAGATGCTTTTTAAAGCACGTATGACTGAATTTGGTGAAAAATATGAGTTTGAAAAAATTCTAATTTCACACAACCCCGTTGAAGCATTTTGCCAACATGTTCCCATAAGCAACTACAGTCTCATGCACGAGTGGTGGCAGCGGGAATACAATGGCGAAAGCAATATCACCTGGCCCGGAAGACCCAAGTATTTTGCGCTAAGCAGCGGCACCACCGAAGGCAGCAGCAAGTACATACCCGTTACCCAAGATGGTCTAAAATCCATCATGCGGGGCAGCCGCAGGCAGCTTTTCACGGTATTTAAAACGGATGTGCCTAAAGATTTCTTCACCAAAGATTACCTCATGATCAGCGGCAGTACAGACCTAAATTTCAATGGTATTTCATACAGTGGAGACCTCAGCGGTATCACTACCAGCAATGTACCTGTGTGGTTTGAACGTTTTGCCATTCCGGGTGAGGAAATTAAAAAGCAACGCGATTGGCATAAAAAACTGGAATTGTTGGTTGAAGCCGCACCCAAATGTGATGTGGTAATGATTGCTGGAGCCCCCGCTTGGATTAAAATGCTGATTGAGAAAATCATTCAAAAGTATGGCCTCAACAACAGCCATGAAATTTGGCCCAATTTGAGTGTGTACCTCTGGGGCGCAGTTTCCATTACCCCATACAAGCACCAGCTCGACGCCATGATGGG
>JBEIRK010000234.1:0-2127 GCA_040376005.1 Flavobacteriales bacterium | reverse complement strand
TTGCGTTATCGTGCATGAGGGCAACATTATTTCCGAAGGTTGGCACCGCGCACCGGGAGAAGCGCACGCAGAACGCGATGCCATTCTGAAGCTGCAAAACAAAGAACTGCTGAAATCGAGCAAGCTCTATGTGAACTTAGAGCCTTGCGCCCATACTGGAAGAACCCCGCCCTGCGCCAGTCTTATTACCGAATATGGCATACCAGAAGTGGTGTATGGCTGCAGAGATCCTTTCACCTTGGTGGATGGAAAAGGCTTAGATCATTTGACACAAGCAGGGGTAAAGGTTACAGGACCCGTATTGCAAGAGGAGTGTGAGTGGCTCAACCGCAGGTTCTTACATTTTCACCAGAAAAAACAACCCTACATCATCCTTAAATGGGCTGAAACTGCCGATGGTTTTATGGCACCCTTGGATGGATCTAAAAAACAAATCAGTGGCGCTGCCGCCCAAACGCTATTGCACAAGTGGCGCAGCGAAGAGCAGGCCATTATGGTAGGGGTAAATACCCTCTTGGCAGATACACCCCAACTCAATGTGCGTCTGTGGCATGGCAAATCGCCAAGACCGGTGTTTATAGACCCGCAACTGCGCGGTGAGTATAGCGCCTACCCGCAAGCCTTGGTGCTCAATGCGACGACAGACAAACAAGAAGGAGAGAGGCGCTTCATATCTTGGACCGAGAGTTCAATATTTGACTGTCTAAACCAAACCTTATACGAAGAGAATATACTCAGTGTGCTGGTAGAAGGGGGAAAGACTACCTTGCAACAACTATTGGACGCGCATATGTGGAATGAAATACGGGTGATAAAAAGCAAAACGGCAACATGGGGCGCGGGAGTGTCCGCCCCGCATGCGGTGGGTGCAATAGTGGAAACCTTGGACTTAAATACAGACACCATAACGATTTACAAAAAACAATGATTTGGTTATTTTCAAGCATCGCGGCAAGCTCAGGTTTGTTTCTGATATTTAAATGGGTAAGCCACAAAAATTTACCTGTATTGCCCGTAATTATTGTAAATTATTTTACCTGTTTTCTAACAGGAAATTTACTCCCCGGAAAGCCGCATATATTTCATGCTGAATTATTCCAAAACGAATGGATAGTTCCTGTACTTTCTATGGGATTTTTATTCATAGCCGGTTTTTTAACCATGGGCATGGCCACGCACAAGAATGGCGCTGCGCCTGCCTCCGTAGCTTCTAAAATGTCAGTAGTAGTACCGGCATTATTGGCCATAGTTTTTTTTGGTGAAAAATTATTGCTTTGGCAAATTATTGGCATAGTAATTTCACTCATTGCGGTATTTTTAATGGTAGAACCGCAGGAAGAGGGAAAGCGAATGCACGGCGGTTTTTGGCTATTAATTGCAGTGTTTATTACCTCCGGTGCTGTAGATGCTGGATTAAATTCTATCGAGCATTTTTATGGAAGAGAAACCGATGTATACACCACCTCTACTCTGATATTTGGAGTCGCGGGAATCTTGGGTACCCTGCTGTATATCTTTAAATTCAGACATACAGAAAGCGTGGCAAAAAGTGACTTAAAATCAGTTGTATTTTCTGGAATTATATTGGGCTTGGTAAATTATTTTTCACTCATTGCCATGCTGGCCTGTATTGAAAATTATGCAGGAAAAACGGCCTGGTTTTTTGCAGTAAATAATATTGGTGTGGTAACTGTGAGTTCTATATTGGCAGCCCTAATTTTCCGCGAAAAACACCATAAGGGTGCTTACATTGGACTAGCACTTGCTCTTGTGGCATTATTGTGTATGAATATCGATGCTATTTTCTGATCAATATTTCCAAATAAAAAATAGCTGTCAGGCGCAATTGCGCGAGAGGGGGAGCAAGTTTCTTGCATACGCTTATCCGGTTTTTGATGATGAAGAAGTGCGCAGTAAATTGCAGCAGATTCGCAGCGAATTTCCGGATGCCACGCACCACTGTTACGCCTATGTTTTAAATCCTGACAAGAGCAACCAGCGCGCCAGCGACGATGGCGAGCCCGCAGGCACGGCGGGCAAACCCATTTTACGCGCCATACTCTCGCAAGACCTTACCAATACCATGGTTATTGTCATACGCTATTTTGGAGGTACCATGTTGGGCGT
>JBEIRK010000152.1:0-5090 GCA_040376005.1 Flavobacteriales bacterium | reverse complement strand
GCCCACTTGCAGCCAATTGCCATCCGTAGGTCTGAAACCTGTTTGGCTGCGCTTTTGATAGGCGAGTTCCAAATACAGGTTGTGTCTCAACATGTAGTTTGCCTCAAATCGCAAATGGCTAATTTCTGCTTTGTTTCCCTGCAATTGCACAATATTGTAGTCGCCGATACGGCTGTCATTGCTTTTGTAAATCATACCGCCATAGTTAGGGCCGCCATAATATGAACTGTCCATGCCTTTAGAAGCGCGCATATACATGACTGCTAGGCGCCAGCGTGCATAGCGACCTGGCTGGTATACTGCCCTAAAAAATACTTCTCTGAAATTGGCACCCAAGGGATGTGCCAAGGGTTGACCATAATTGGACCAATCTTGACTGCTGCGGTAATGCGAGTAGGTGTAAGGCTTCACCACATTGCGTTCTACTTGTAAGAACAAAAGCCCATGCTTTATATTCAAGGTGGTTTTTGCACCCGTTTGCAATCCAAATTTATTCGCCCACCAATTTTTGCCAGCGCGAATTTCGGATACTCTGAACTCATCAATGAGCAATTGGCCATAGAGGATGCCCTTTTTTAGAACATATGCTTTGGCATCTAACGCCACCATAGCATTGTCTCTGCTGCCTTGATTGCTCTCAACAGCACGGTAGAATATTACAGGATTGAGATATTGTGCTTCAAAGCCCCCATCACCCATACTGTCTCTGTCAAACACAATCATTTCAGTAGCGCCGATTTCCAGCCAGTTGCGGATTGTTACTGAAGCGCGGTGCACTGCCATATACTTTTTGGGCAATAAGGTATTGCCAGGCAAGGTTCCCGGAGAAGGAACACGGTTGTGCAGCTGTGCAAATATGTTTTGATAGTGAAATGGGCCTATGCGCGTGTTGAGACGTAAAAAGAGATATTCCTTGGCGAAGTCGCTAAGTATGAGACTGCGGTATCCATTTCCAATAAAGATGCGGTCGTGTCCAAATGCCGCATTGATGTGGTTCTTTACCACAGAAGTACTAATATACCCTTTTACACTGAAATAATCAAATCCAGTGCTGTCGGTATAACGCCACCATCCCACACCGGGTGCTACGCCTAAACTATCGCCCCATTCACGAGTGTATGCGGGTGCAAACCACTGGTTTTCAAGTACGCGGGTGTAAAAGCCAACTTTGTTGCCAAAGGTTCCTCTAATTTCAGCGCCACGGGTGTTTTGAATGGCCGTATGCCCCCATTGGGATGAGGGTCCTGCTTGTAAATTGAGTATAGGGTTCAGGCTGATGCTGCTGTTGCCTTCACGGTAGTTGTAAAACAAGCTTTTGTAGGCATATAGGCCTTTGAGTATGGGTTTCTTGGATTCGGCAATGTATCTTCTCGAAGGACTTAAGAATTCCGCATTGTCTGTGAGCAACCATTTCCCGTTAAATTCTGCAGCAGTAGGGATGTAGAGCAGTATCTGCATCATGGTATCCGCTTCCTGCTGTCGTTGGAAAATGCTGTCTATCTGGCCACGAAGGAAATAGCGATTCGTATAGTTAAACCAAGAGGGTCCCTGATGCTTGGCTGAGTAAAACGCATTTGTTTCATTCATCTGCAGCATTAAGTCAGCCCATGAATTGGGTTCTACCCATGGTGTTTGCGCCTTTGCTAAGGATGAAAACAGAAGCACAGGGGAGAGGATGTATACAGAAATACGCACAGGGCGAATATAAAGTGGCGAAAGCAAACTTTCACTGCTACACCCAAATTCGTGGGTGCGCTTTCTCGCATGTTTGTTAATTTAGCGAAATACCGGGCAATACACGTTCGCTGCCATTGTAGATCATCAGACCATGAATCACAGGCTTGAGGAATCGAATGATAGGCAATTGACCTAGCACTTCCATCGCTTGAAACTCATCCTCTGCTTTGATGGTGCACCACAATTTCTTTTTGTCTTCGTGCACAGCATACATCAGTATTTTACCCTCAGCAAGAAGACGGTCAAGGGCTCTTCGATGTCGCGGCAACATCTGAATGAAGTCAGGAGTGAGTTCAGGGAGTTCGCTTTCTACCAAAAAGACGTCCATGGTTTAGTGTATTGTTAGGTTTTGAATGACAGCAGTTACTCTTGTGGAGCCGGTGTGCATTCCCGACCAATTGCGGATGTCTAATTCAAGGTAGGAAGAAAGTGCTTGCGCCTCTTCTGGTTCTAGGAGGTTAAGCTGTTCAAGCAAGGCTTGTGCCACATTGTATTGGGGCCCCATTTTGCCATCGTCAATTTTGATACAAATGCCCCACTTTTTCGCGGGTATTGCAATAGAATATACGCCATCAGCGCCGGTTTTGCCTATGATGCGACCCTTGCTTGCAGCAATAAGGTCTGTACAATAGCGTTTGCTGCCTGCAATCATCTCAGGGTAGCTTGCTACCGCCTTCACGACTTTATGGCAGGCTTCAGCGATCTCGGGTCCGAATTTTTCTGGTGCAACCAAGTTTTTATAAGCAATGGCTTGGTTGTAAACAGGCATAGCAAATATGGGTGCACTGCAGCCGTCGATTCCCGTAATTAAGTCTTCTTCATTCATTTCACAGAAAAGGGCAGTGATACGCCTGATTTCCTTGTGCAACTCATGATTTGGGTCTAAGTAGTTTTCAGTGCTCAGGCCTTTGAATTTGCAATAGGCCAAGAATCCGGAGTGTTTTCCAGAGCAGTTGTTGTGCAACACATTGGGCTCTTTCCCCTCGCGGATCAGGGCGGTGGCGTCTGCCTTTAGCGTAGGTGGCTGCGAGCCGCATTTTAGGGCAGAAGCGTTCATGCCAATAAAGTTCAAAATGTGCGAGGCCCCTTGCGTGTGCATGGTTTCTCCATTGTGCGAGCCACACATCAGTGCTAAATCTTTCAGCGTAAATCCATAATGGTCAAATGCGCCTGACAGCAATAAAGGAATATGCTGGAAATATTTTAAGGCCGAACGCGGGTAACAGACCTGCTTTACGTCTCCCACAGAAGCTTTGATTGCCCCAGCTTCATCCACCACACAAATAACCCCGCGGTGAAAACTCTCAGGAATTCCTCCTCGGGTATGTTCCACCAATATGGGATTGCAATTCTCGTTTATCTGATTCAACGCAGCGAAATTAAATGCTATATCCGATGAGGTTGCACAAGTTTTCTACAAAGCGCGATTTTGCCTGAGAATATTGAGGATTTTTTTGCGTTAGTTTGAAAACTTCTATGAGCACAACGGCAATTGACTATTCGCAAGTAAGGGTAGCCGAGGTTTGGAATCACTATGTACATGGTGATATCGATCTCGCACGCAGGCGCATGCTAGATCTTGTATATGACTGCGACCACACTGAATTGCTTCAGCGTGCGGTGCAGTTGAGCATCACCATGCGTCAAGACGGCGATACCGAATCGGTAGCTGCAAGTTTGCATTCCGTGCTTGAGGTTGCTGATACGTTAGATACGGCTTCTTCCGCTACCGGACCGTTGCTTACCATAACAAATGTTCATAAAAGCTACTCCAAAGGGTCATTTTCTCTGAAATCCATGGATTTAACCCTTTCCGCAGGTCAAATTGTGGGGGTTGTTGGTGAAAATGGAAACGGGAAAACCACGCTATTGCGCTGTATCGCGGGCCAATTAGATGGTGCTATTGATGCAGCGGCATACGGTTATCTGCCGGAGTCTGTGAATTTTTTCTATAACTTAAAACAACATACAGGTTTTATTCCTCAGCGCATTCCAAAATGGCATGGCAAACTGAGGGATAATTTGCTGTTTTCTGCAGCCATCGCAGGCCTGCTCGGCAAAACTGGCGAAATGATGGTGGATTTTATGCTCGAACGATTTGGACTTGCCAAGTTCTCTGAACTTACGTGGAATCAAATCTCTTCGGGATACCGCACCCGTTTCGAAATTGCACGTGTTGTGCTGCAAAGGCCAAGGCTGCTTATTCTTGACGAGCCGCTGGCAAACTTGGATATCAATGCCCAACAAACCCTGCTGCAAGACCTGCGCTTTTTAGCCCAGTCCAACCGCCACCCTATGGGTGTGGTTATCACCAGTCAACAGTTGTACGAGATTGAAAAGATTTCAGATAGGGTGTTGTTTATAAAAAATGGTGAAGGGAAATACAATGATGCACCCGCCGCTACAACTACAGTAGGGGATGACCCAAGCAAAACGATGTTCGTTATTGAATTGGAATGCAACGAAAGCCGAGAAGAACTCATGAAAGCCTTGGGTGATTTTGATGCAGATATTCGATTTAATGGAGGGGTGTATCAGATTACGGCTTCTGCGGCACCGCATGAATTGCTCAAACGCATTGTCTCTGCTGGGGTTGCGCCAGTTTATTACCGCGATATTTCACTTTCAACCAAAAGATTTTTCTAATGATACGCTTGTTTCATAAACTCGATAAATATTTACTTACACATCATCCGCTGCTATGGAGCATACAGCTGCACCGTCTGTTTATTTGGTGGCTGCCTTCTTTCCTAATATTGGTTGGACTGTTTTTATTCCAGGATATCGAAAACAGAAGTGATGCTGCCGATGGACTGATTTTGACTTGGTTATGGCTTGTGACCATTGGGCTCCTGATTTTGTGGCTCATTTATCTCTTCAGGTTTAATGTGATGAAGCAGTTTGGCCGCAGGCCAATGTTTGACGAGGTGCAGAATTTCTTCTATGTGTTTATCGGTTTTGCGGCAATTTCAATGATTCCACGCACCGTAGAGGTGGCGCGAATTGTGAAAATAAACACCCTGTATCCAAAAGAGAAAATCGTAAATGTTTTGTGTGCCTATGACAAAGTGCGTCTAGACCAGGCCAGTGAATACAGCACTATGACAAGGGTGTGTAGGTCCACTTTTTCGTCGCAGAAAGAATACCAAGACAGCATCGATGCCATGACCAAAAGAGCACTGAATGTAAATGAGGTTGATGGTTGCTTTGAATTTCAATTCCAAACCATACCGCAGGCGGCGTACGAAAATTATTACTACAGCGAAATATTAAACGAACTCGATATCAGTGCGGATTCTTTATTGATGGCGTATTCCAAAGTAAAAAGAACAAAAAACACCCAGCGATTGTAT
>JBEIRK010000095.1:0-10000 GCA_040376005.1 Flavobacteriales bacterium | reverse complement strand
TACTTCACATTGCTTTCCAGTACCCGCCACGGGGCATACAGATCCACCAACACCAAATCGGCGAAATAACCCTCTCGTATATACCCCCGATCTTTAATTCTATACAATTCCGCCACATGATGGCTTGTCTTTTCTACTATTTTTTCTAAGCTTATTTCCCCCTTCCAATACAGCTCTAATAAAACAGGTAAGGCATGCTGCACTAAGGGTCCACCCGATAAGGCTTGAAAATAATTCCCCTGCTTTTCGGCCCAAGCATGTGGCGCATGATCCGTGGCGATAATATCCAACACATCAAATTGCAAAGCGCGCAACAAGGCTTCCCTATCGCTGTTGTATTTTACCGAAGGATTCCATTTAATGCCCGCACCCAAGCGGTCATAATCCTGATGGGTAAACCACAAATGATGCACACAAGCCTCTGCTGTAATGCGCTTTTGTCGCACCGGAATATGGTTGTCAAACAATTCCAGCTCCTTGGCTGTAGACACATGGTACACATGCAAGCGCGCATTGTGTTTCCGCGCAATCTCTGTGGCGCGCTGGGTAGCCAAATAACAGGCCTCTGCATCGCGAATTTCCGCGTGACACTGCATGGGAATGTCATTGCCATATTGCTGCTTAAACAATTCTGTTCTTTCGGCAATGCGCGCATCATCCTCACAGTGCAAGGCAACCAAACTATTCGATCGCGAAAACAATTGCTCCAAAAATTCAGGATAATTGGCCAATATTCCTTTGGAATCGTTGAAGTACAATCCGTCATCGGTAATACCGCACACCTTCGTATTGTCTATGCGTAAGGCCTCTTCCAAATTGGTCTGTGTAAGGCCCATGAAAAAGGAATAATTCGCCAAAGAATGCTGCGCAGCCATGGCATATTTCTCTTCCAAGAGCTCGAGACTCAAGGTATTGGGTATTGTATTCGGCATGTCCATATATGAAGTTATGCCCCCCGCTACGGCAGCCCTGGATTCTGAAAATATATTCGCCTTGTGCGTCAACCCAGGTTCGCGAAAATGCACCTGATCGTCGATCAAACCAGGCAACAGGTGCATGCCATTGCCTTCAACAACATGCTTCCCGTCTGCTGGTATGCCTTGTGCTATTTTTTCGATGCGCTGTCCTGAAATCAACACATCACATTCATCCACGCGGCCCTCATTTACCAAACGTACATTTTTAATCAGGATTTTTTTCATGCTTGATTTAAATGAGGTATGCTGTTACAGGAAAATACGAAACCTATGCAGTAGAAGTAAACAACTTGAAAAATCCATGTAATTAGGCGTTTTTCTTTTCTAATTTCCAAGAACCCAACAACCAATAACCCACTGCCCCACTGAGACCCCGGTGCAGGTAGGTATACTCTTTTCCTTGGGCTGTCACTACTATTTTCTTAGGCAAATGCCGGCATTCAGCAGTGTAAAATCCGGTGTATGATGTTACAACCGTATAGGCAAGTTCACTCAACGGACAGGCTGTTTCCTTGCTCACCTTTTCCAAGAATTTCTCCATTTTTTGGTCTATGGATTTTTGATTAGTAGTACTGAAGCAGGTAGCCCACTGACGCGTTGAGGATTGCGCCTCCAGTCCGGTTAGGCCGAAGAAAACAAGCACAACACAGAGACTTAACTTGAGTTTCATATCCGAAATTAATCTTGATTTTCTTCAGATATTCTGATGCGTATTTCTGAGCAGATATGCAATTTTTTATGTTTGTTTTCTGCTTCTTTCAACAGCGCATTGAGCTTATCCAATTCCTTCTTCAAGGCAGGGATACGCAGGGTTGCGGTTTCGTCATCGCGCCCATATTTCACTTGAGAACTAAAGTTCTTGAGTTGATGAAAACTCAATTTGCTCTGAAATAAATTCAATAAAATATCCCGCGCTTCTTCGGTGAGAAAATCACCTTCTATGAGAAGCAATTTTTCACCCGTTTCAATTGTAGTTTCCATTGTATATTTTCAATTATCCTTGCTGTCTATCTCCAATTTTACCTGCCTTTTCCTGTGGCTCTATCTCTATGGTAGCATGCATCTTAACTGATTCACACCTGCCTTCAATACCTGCGCGAAACTCATACAATTCCTTCTGTAATTGTTTTATTTTCCCTTCGCGGTATTTCATATCTTCCTCGCTGCTTTCAGCATGAATTCTATTTTCATGATAGGTGATTTTGGCATGAATCATTTTGGTGATTAATTCCATCGCATCTCTATTGCTAAATTCACCCTGAATCAATTGTATTTTCATACTAACCTTGCTTATTGACCTTGACCCAATGAGAATGCATCTTTGCCATCGAAGGCGTATAAGTTCTCCGTCTTCACTGCATCTATGTTCACATCCAGCGCAGCGCTGAGCAGCCCTATAATTTCCTTAGACTCCAACTTCCCATCGCTAGGTTTAAACCTGCAGCGCCAGTGGTCTGTGCAGAAGGTTTCTTGGAAGCCATCAGGCCATACTTTAATACCGCGGTTGGTAATCATGGTTAGTTTTACGTGCTCTGTTTCCATGTGCTTCACCTGCGCAGCGAGCTCATTAGCATCTGTACCGGCCCAGTGAACAAACACATCCACACCCACCAAATCTTTTTTCATGGCTGGTTTGCGCTTGTATGTAGGCAAATTCAGACTTGCGCTATTCGCGTAATTCACGGGTTTCAAAATCGAAGGCTGTTGGCCCAAATTGGCAATTACAGCATCCGCAAATTCGCGTGTTCCTACCGACTGTTTGCTGGTACCTTCTTTGTAAATATCGTTGGTATGAATGCCGTCTTCAATGGTTTTAAGCCAGGCATTTTGCACTTTCTCTGCAATGGCAGTTTGGCCAATATGGTTGAGCATCATCACAGCACCTTGCAACAAACCTGAAGGGTTGGCGGTATTCTGTCCGGCGCGGCGTGGCGCAGAGCCGTGGATGGCTTCAAACATAGAGCAGGTTTCACCGATATTGGCAGAGCCTGCCAAGCCCACAGAGCCGGTAATTTGTGCAGCTACATCACTTAGCACGTCGCCATACAAATTGGGCATTACAATCACATCGAACTGCTCTGGCGTATCGGCCATTTTCGCAGCTCCGATGTCAATGATCCAATGTTCGTTTTCGATATCAGGATATTCTGCTGCAATTTCATCAAACACTTTGTGAAACAATCCGTCAGTTTGCTTCATGATATTGTCTTTGGTAAAGCAGGTTACTTTTTTGCGTTTTTGTTGACGCGCAAATTCAAAGGCGTAACGCACAATTTTTTCGCAACCTGGTCTGCTAATTAATTTCAAGCATTGAACCACCTCATCGGTTTGTTGGTGTTCAATCCCTGCATACAAATCTTCCTCATTTTCACGCACAATTACAATGTCCATTACCGGATGTTTTGTTTTCACAAAAGGATGCAGACTCACACAAGGTCTCACATTCGAATACAATCCCAAAAACTTACGGGTAGTCACGTTCAAACTCTTGTACCCGCCCCCTTGTGGAGTGGTAATTGGAGCTTTTAAAAACACTTTATTGCGGCGAATGGTATCCCAAGCTTCAGGAGCAATTCCTGCGGTATTTCCTGCCAAATACACCTTCTCTCCTACTTCAATTTCTTCAATTTCTAAATCAGCACCTGCGGCCATAATGATTTTCAAGGTCGCGTCCATGATTTCAGGTCCAATTCCATCTCCTTTTGCTACGGTAATTCTTGTCATAGTGTGTCTTAATTGTGATGCAAATATCCCAATCCATAAACATTAATTTATATATATAATCATTATCATATACATAACATATATTTATACTAATAAGAAAAGGCTTGTCTCGCTTTGATTTCGCAAAACACTCACCTATAATGAAATAAAAAAAGCCCTTCACTCGGAAGGGCTTTTAACCATAATTTCAACACGCTGTTCAGTTACTGTCTGTTTTGTTTTGTAAAAGCTATCTCAAAAGTTCATTTGGTCAATTTAACTGCAATTCTATTTTATCTAAAATCAACTGCGTCTTTTGTTGAGCCCAATCGTTGGCTCGCTTTTCCAGGCCACCAGCCTGCAATGCACGAACCGCCTCAGTTCTCATCAAAATACTTGAAATTGACTCAAACTCTTTTTTTGAGATACCTTTTCTACTTTTGGATTTTAATTCTTTGAGTCAAGACACGGCTATCAGAGCTCACGCGTAGGAGGTAAATACCTTCGGCTACGTCGCCAGCATCCACATTGATTGCACCCGTGTTTTCCGCAACAAATGTGTTTATCAATGCACCGCTTAGGCTATGCACTTCCACGGTTACTTTTGATCCAAAATTTTCGGCCAATGCTACTGTAAACTGACCATTGCTTGGGTTTGGATATACAGCCATTCCCATATCTTCTGGTGCAGTTACTTGTGTGCGGTTCATGACCACAGTGCGGCTTTTGCTGCACTCGCAACCGGTAGCATCCACACGTGCACGCATGGTTACATTATACACACCATCCACTTGGAAGTTATAATTGGTGGTACCGCCTTTTTGAGTTCCACCACCATCAAATACCCATGTATAGGTTACGCCATTTTCTACAACTTGGTTTCCTGCACCATTGATAGGATCAAAGCGCATACCATGGAAACCAAAGGCATAGTCAGGGTTAGAAGTAAAGTCGCAAGTGGTTGGACCTTGGTTCACCGTTACAGGCTTGGTCAAGCTTGCTTCACAACCGCCCGCAATTGAGGCTTTCAAGGTAACGTTATAGGTTTTGGTCACCGAAGTATTATAGATATGTCTTGGGTCTGAATTGGTGCTGCTTGTATTGTCGCCAAAATTCCAGGAGAAGGAGATATCTCCTTGCGGCCAGCGTGAGTTGTTTTCAAAGGTCACAGCTTCGCCTGCACACACATTTTGTGCATTAAACAATACAACAGGTTCTACACCTACATTAAGTTTTTTGCTAAATGAAGATTTGCATCCATTTGCCAATACCACAGTGAGAGATACGTTTTTAGGACCCAAATTGCTCCAAGTTTTCACTGGATTTTCAGCAGTAGAGGTTGAACCGTCACCGAAATTCCAAGTATAAGAACTCACAGCGCTGTTTGTAGCTGCTGTAGTATTTGTAAACGAAGTAGGTGTTACAGAGCAAGCTGGGTCGTTGGTAAACTCTGCTATTGGACTTTCTGCAACTGTTACTGGAACTACTTTGGAATCCACACAACCAAATTCAGAGGTTGTGGTGAGTTTCACATTCTTGGTGCCTGCGGTGGTAAAGGTGATGGCTGGATTCTCTTCTGTGCTTACCACACCATTGTCAAAGTCCCATTTGCTGCCTACAAAACCATCTTTAATAGAGCTCAAATTCTCAAATTGGAAACGGTCATTTTGGCAAGTGCCTTCGCTAAGTTTGAAGTCAGCCTTGGGCTTTTCAAATTGGTATACGCGTTGAGTGCTCGAGGCTACGCAACCATTGAGTGTAGCGGTCAATTTTACATTATACACGCCAGCTTTGGTATAAGACTTCGCTGGGCTGGTAGCGGTGCTAAAGGTACCGTCGCCAAACTCCCATCTGTAGGTTGAGTTGGAAGGTGTGGTGCGATTGGTGAACTGCAAATTAATACCTGAGCAAGCATTTACTTTGGTAAAGGCAACAGTTGGAATCTGATTGATTACTACCTGCGCAGAATCATAGAATGCAAAACCATAAGGCTTGGTTTTCGCAGTCATTTTCACCCAATAGGTTCCTGGTTTTGGGAATTGGAATACGGGTTCTGGAGCATCTGAAGTATCCGCAGCTACACCCGTACCGAAGTTCCACTTAAATTCCATGAAGCCACTTTTTACAGTACTTTTATTGATAAATGCTACCTCTTCTTGGTCACAAATTCTTGATGGGAATTCGAAATCAGGACTGATAGATGGGTATACCAAAATTCTGCGTCTCAAAATGGTATCACAACCATTCACAAGGTCAGTTACTTTAATGCAAAGGGTAATGGTAGAATCTTCTATGTTCTTATCCGAAGTGGTATAGGACACCACCATATTTGAACCACTAGGTGCGGTGAGTTTGGTTTCAGAACTGCTGCGCAATTGTCCACTTTGCATTTCTGCATATACGCTGGCGGTCCATGCGCTGCCGTAGTTGCCATTTGTGAAATTGGTAGGTGCGCTTACATCGTAGATTGCAGACTGACCCACCACAGTTACATCAAAGTTCTTCGTGCTTTGATATACCGCTTTGGTCGCTTGTGAAGAAGCCACAACTTTAGATCCGCCTGGAGATTTTCTAACATTCAGTTGGAATACTTGGCTGTCATTGCTGCGGATATCATCTGGATTCATAATATACACTACCAAACGCTGAGAACCTGAGTTGCTGAGCTGCAAGGGATTTACAAACTCTTGCACGGATGATTGTCCAGGAGCAATGCGCGCAGTCACCAATTGGCGTTGCATCATTCTTCCGTTCAGAGAAAATGCAATCCAGAAATTGAGTGCTGTATCGCTAAAGTTATTCCTAATGGTAAGCTTCAATTTTTCTGAATAACCAGTACATGGATTTGTTCCCCCATTATAGCTTGCTGCAGAAGACTCCAAGTCCATTACTGTGGAAATTGCACCACGGTCGCAGACTACAGTGTTTCTAGATCTCTTCGTAAAATCTGTGCTTACTCTATTGTCTTCAGGTACATTGTTATGTGCCAAGAAACTACCTGCTGAGAAATCCATTGCGTTCGGGTTTCTTAGCATAGGATTGGCGAAAATTTCTGCATCCATATTGGCAAAGACAGAATTTCTCCAGTCTGCAAAGGTGTTTCTTGTACCCATAGCTGGGTTATACCAAAACTGCAAGGTGAAGTTGCTTGCCCAATAGGTATTGTGACGGAAATTCGGCTGCGGGTTGGTAGTACCTGCGTAGTACACAGGATACACGCCGTACGAGTTCGATGTTACCACTATGTTTCCATCGATAGTGGTGCTGCCATTTCCGAAACCGAAAATACCATATTGATAGTGGAAAGAGCTGCCACCACCTTGGGTTGTAAGATTCAAGGTGTTTTGGCGGAAAATCAAATTATTCGAGTTGGTACTGTGATAGAATCCATACGTAGCGCCTGCACCACCGCAATTCGATACCACGTTATTGGCGTACAAATGGTCACCACCGCTTACTTGGGTGCGCAATGCATAGATAATTCCAGATGTTGAAACTTGTCTTAAACCGTAAACCAAGTTGCGCTGTACTTCCAAGTTTCCATTGGCTGTGAAAATACCGTAGAGAATGTGGTATGTACCTGTAACGGTGGATTCATTATCGATGATAATGTTATCATTCACACGGTTTGTTGTTCCACCAATTGCAAAGGTGTAAATGCCATAATAGGTTGCAAATGGTCTATTCTTCTGAATGGTATTGCTTACAATATTTTTGGTAGTTCCGTAAATTGAATAAATTGAAAACACAGTAGAGTTTACATTGTTTCGGATATTCTCAATACGATTAAAATCAATAGTACCATTGTTGCTGTAACCTTCATAGATACCTTGTCCAGCCGAAGAAGAAGTGATGTTTAATAAGGTATTTCCTTTAATTGAAAAAGGGTTTGAAGTTGTACCGAGCCAGTACCAGACATACATACCATGCATGAAAGAATTCGACCCTGATGGAGCAGAACCTGAGAATGGCAAATCGTGAATAAAGTTACTATCTGCACGAATAATGCGGTTGGTTGCTGCGTTGTAATAACTGTTTATACCTCCAGAGGTAGAACTTGGCAAGCCAGTTGTCGCATTGGCACGAGAGATATCGTTGCCTGTAATGAGTGTTCCATTGGTATAGTAGGTATTAATTCCCCAGAAGAAAAAGTTTTGAATGGTATTTCTGTCAAAGGTATTGTTACTGTGAACGGAGGTATAGTTTGAAATGTTTTGTACTTCAAAAATACCATAGGCAGGACCCGGACTGTTAACATTGGTAGTGCGCATGAGGTTATTGCGTACCAAGTTAAAATTACCATTATTCCCACCACCCGCAGTTACACCTGTAAGTGAGGTTGCAGAAGAGAAAGCTACATAAGCTCCGCCTGCGGTGGAGCTACCTAGAGTAAGTGCCGAGAATTCAATGGTATTGTTCTCAATCACGTTGTAATCTGCACCGCCAAACAAACGTATACCCATGACTTGGGTAATGTTTGCCGTGTTGCGTATGGTAAGATTGCGCAGTGTGAGGTAATCAGTACCATTCAAGGTAATTACTGCGTTCAAGGTGGTTGTACCTGCATAAGAAAGCACGTTACCGCCACCATTAATGGTGATAGTATTCGTAGCAGATGCACCTGTAACTATTGGAAACTGAACTTGTTGGGTTTCAGTTACCGAACTCATTACATTAAGTACTACTGGACCATTTACGCCGCCTGTAAGTGTAGGACCAAGATCCGATCTAGAAAGACCAGACAAGGAACGCCAAAAAGACTGCCAGTTGGTAAAGTTGGTTGAAGAAGCGGCAGCCGAGGCATTCAAGGTGTAGGTACCATTCATTTGTGCAGAGAGCATGGAGGTGCTTCCAAGCAAGATGACAAGCGCGAACAGACGCGCCATTGAACTTACACACAATGAACCGAGGGCCAGCGATTTGAGCCTCGCCGTGGGCTTTGGTTTAAGTAGCGGGGATTCTGACAGTTTGCCTGGTAGCAATCTGCCAAAAAGAAATTGTGTAGTTGTTCTATTCATAGGTTTTGTATTAGTTGAGGATTCAAAAATGAAAGCTCGTTTTCAATAATTTTCATTTATATTTGCAATCATATTCATAAAATTTTCTTATGCATTACACACTTCACCAATTGCAGGTTTTCTTAAAAATCACACAAACCCTCAGTATTACCAAGGCTTCCGAGGAATTAAACTTAACCCAACCTGCAGTATCTATACAACTCAAAAATTTCCAAGATCAGTTTGACATCCCACTGACAGAAGTGGTAGGAAGGCAGATTTATATCACTGATTTTGGTAAAGAAATAGCAGCTGCGGCAGAGAATATCTTAAATCAAGTGTATGCCATCAACTACAAAACCATGGCGTATAAAGGACAATTGACGGGTCGATTAAAAATTGCGGTAGTTTCCACTGGGAAATATGTATTGCCATATTTTCTTAGTGACTTTATCAAAGAACATGAGGGTATAGAGCTGAACATGGATGTAACCAATAAAACCAAAGTATTGGAGAATCTAGAGAACAATGAAATTGACTTTGCCTTGGTTTCATTATTGCCTACCAATATCAATATTGAGAAATTGGATTTGATGCAGAACAAATTATATCTTGTGGGAAACACCTCCATTCAAATCAAAAAAAATCAGAAATTGACAGAGCTGTTCGAAAGATCATCCTTAATATTCAGAGAGAAAGGTTCGGGCACTCGACAAATAATGGAGACCTTCATTGAGAATCAAAATATATCTGCCTTAAAGAAAATGGAACTTACCTCCAATGAAGCTGTAAAACAGGCCTTAATCGCAGGACTTGGAATCTCTATCATGCCATTGATAGGCATTCGCAATGAGTTGCGCAATGGCGAGTTGCAAATCATACCTGCAAAAGGGTTGCCTATAAAATCCAATTGGAGTTTGATATGGTTGAAGGGCAAGCGTCATTCTCCCGTTTCAGAGTCATTCCTCAGTTATTTGAAGAAAAACAAATCAGAAATTGTGAAAAACACCTTCAGCTGGTGTGATCAATACTGACTGGTTGATATTTGATAGTTAACAGTAGCGAGGAAGTATCCGCAGAGACGCGATGCCTCGCATCTCCTGAGCCCCCAGGCTCCCCTGGTTGCGTCTTTACCTAGCGCAGCGGAATGGCAGGCAGGCCTGGAGGTTTCACTCCTGGTGCAACCTCGCGATGAGAACAACCTGTTCATGACTTCAGAGCATTCCCTGCCATTGGGCACACACACATCTTGCCTCGTACCTCTCCCATTCTTACCTTTGGCACTAGGTATGACCATAGATTTGCGCAGCGACACTGTTACCC
>JBEIRK010000067.1:0-14624 GCA_040376005.1 Flavobacteriales bacterium | reverse complement strand
CTTAAAGTAATAGTGTACAATAAAAGCGACCTTCAATGGGCGCAGACCTTTGAAAATAGGGTGAATGCAAATGCTAAATTACTGCTGCAACCCGAGTGGGACAAGAGAGAGGAGATGCTGCCCTTGGTCGTGGATTTTGTGAAAAACAATCCCCACTGGCAGATTTCACTGCAAACCCATAAGTACATAGGGGTTCCATAGCCCTGCGTTATCCACTTCTGTGGGTTATCGTGCAGGTTGATTTTTTTTCATCCTTATTTCTTTTGCAGTTATGAGGTCTTGGGCCCTGTCATTGCTATGTATTTTACTCAGCCTTAATGGCTATGGGAAAAGCATGGCTTGGCCCCCCAATTCGAACTATCCATTATCACAATTCGGCCGATTTCCGGACTCCACAGAACGCAGAATTGATTCGTTTTTCCTCCGCTACTACAAAACGGGCACTTTTAATGGAACTTATTTATTTTATAGTAACAATCAATTATTACAAGGTGCTTTAGGCTACGCCAAATTCCCGCAATATGACACCCTTATTAATGACGATCTTTTCCAGCTGGCCTCGGTGTCAAAAACCATCACGGGTATCTCTGTGATGCTCTTGATGCAAGATGGATTGCTCGGGATTGACGACTCGGTGCACTGGTATATCCCTGAATTGTCGCTTCGCAACCTTACCCTGCGTAATCTCATCACCCATAAAAGCGGGCTTCCGGATTATTTTTACTTTAGCAGCCATCTGTGGCCTTGGCGCGATAAGCATATGACCAATGAGGATGTAGTTTTTCAGATTAACCAACAAGGGTATCGATCTTTTGGAAGTCCTGGAGTCTATTATGACTATTGCAATACCAACTTTGCACTCCTCGCGCTGATTGTCGAACGAATTTCCGGAATGGACTTTAGGGAGTTTGCTTCAGTGAATATTTTTAAGCCCGCAGGCATGAAATACACCCATATCAATAATTTTGATAGTATTCCTCTTGCCAACTATCCGGTGCAAGGCTATGAACGGAAAAGAATCTATCAAGACATCCCTCAAAATGGCACTACGGGCGATAAAGGGGTGTATTCCAACACGGTAGAAATGTTTCTGCTAGACCGTTACTTAAAATCATCTTATTTATTGCACGAAAGCACGAAACAATTGATGTGGAGTGAGGAAACCAAAACGGGTGAAAGTTCCTTTTACGGCATGGGTTGGCGCATGAAGTATATCGACGGACAGAAATGGGTGTTCCACAATGGATGGTGGAAAGGATTTCGCACCTATTACTGGCGCAGCTTGGAAGAGGATAAGTGCTTTGTGGTGCTCACCAATAATGTCTATGGCAGTTTTATGAGTACGGCCGAAATGGTCAAATTACTGAAATAGCAATTACCCTTTATGAGAAAGGATTTGAGTAATAATATACTACCTACGTGTTGGTATGTTTTGTTTGTTTTATTAGACAATATTAAAAGTTGAAAATGGGCGGTTTTTTCACCTATTTTATCTCATGTAAATCTTGATATTCCTGCGATTCAAGCATTTATATATTATTGAAAAATCAATAAATACAGTGCTGTTTCAAGCATAATGTGCGTATTTCATAAAAAAAGCCACGACAAATTGCCGTGGCTTTTTTATGTTTTCAACTTCAATCAGTCAAAAAATTCGATTAACCCTGCAAAATAGGCTTGATCCCAGCCATAGGTTATGTTGTCGAAATCTGAATCTGGAATATTTGTATGAACCAATTCTACACTGGTTCCGTGTTTGTGTTCGTGTAATTTTAGGGTGACAATAGAGGCTTCTTTCTCCTCCCCAAAATACCACTGTTGCACGATCTTCTTGTTGGGCTCAAATTCAAGGTTTTTGCCCACAATACTGCCTTCCCATAAACTGAATTCGGAATTGGGTTCGGTGCTCATTTCTGCTTCTTCACCTGTCCACAGTTTAATGCTCAGGGGCTGGGTTAGTGCCAAATAAACCTCCTCGGGGCTTGCAGGCACAATAAAGTATTTTTTATAGTCTTTCATGAATTATTCTGATAGTATTTGTAGCATTTCTTTCACATTGTTTTTTTCAAAGTGAAGGCTGTATATCCCTGCTGGAAGGGCTGCGTGAATTGAATTTATTCCTTCTTGTATTTCTCCTTGGTGTACCGCGATTCCTTGCATAGAATACAGGGTAAATCGCTGTGCTTGGCAGTGCGAAATTGTGAAATTTCCATTGGAGGGATTCGGATGTATTTTACTTGTTACAAGGGTTGGATTTTTGAGGTAAGAAATGGAAGAATGGATTACGCCTACCGCGTCAAGATCGAATCCAGAGGATGGAAATGGGGTAGGCCAGGGGTCGTTTATTTTATGGCCCAAATAGTCGCGTTGGGCTATTGTGTCCCGCAAGCTTCCTATCACATCAATAATTTTAATGAAGCGCACATCTTCTAAGTCTATTCCTGCGGAATCTTTTAATTCCTCTAAATCGAAAGGGGTGCCGTATCCCACGCGATATTTTCCTGCCAAATTATTGATTTTTTCAGGAAAAGTATATCCAAAAGCGGGTGTTTGTACTACGGTGTCGGTCAAGCTCACAGCGGGGAAGCGCACATAATGCTGCCCATCGGTGCTTACTTCCACAAATGCCAATTCTAAAAAAGTATCTAAAAAGGAGTTTTCAAATACTGCAAAATCGAAACCAGGCCCATTTTTTATAGGGTGCTTGAAGGTGAGTATTGCGCTGCCGCCATCGCCCAAACTGACTACTCCATTTTCCTTGGCGGGGCCTAGGGCTGCGCTTGCATCGCCTACGTTGACGAAGCCGGAGTCAGGCTGGGTGGTATCTCTGAGTCCGCGACGTATACTGCAGGTTGCTGCCCAGTCTTTAAAACAACTGCTGTCATAAGCAATGGCTGTGCTGCCGGGTTTGCCCGCGGCAGGTGCGAATTGCGCGCACAGAAGTATGGGCGCTGAGAGCAGTATCAGCAGCAGCGTGCGCATTAGGCTTGCAAACGTGTTTCTACTTCTTCAACCATGCGGTTGCATTCTCTGCGACCTTCTTCTATGAGCAGGCGAGCCTTGGCAGTGATGTTTTCTGCCCATGGTTTATCATCGAGGCCTTGGGCATTGATGAGCACATTCATCCAAGCGCCTTGCATGGCTGTGAGTAAGCATGCAGCGCCCACACCCGCGTCGCTGAGGGAATTGGGGTTGCCGATTTTTACCATTTCATCTATCAATGGAAGGGCATGCACCGCAGTTTCTAGCGTTTTGAAAGGAACTTCCGTTGCGTATTTACTGGCAGCTTGTATGGCAGCTTTGCGTTCTGCCTTTTGATGCTCATTGTCTTTAGGGAGGCAAAAGGCCTGCATGATAGTATTGAACGCCCGTGTGTCTTCGTCAACCAATGCGAGCATTTGGCTTTTTATATGCTGTCCTTTTTCAGCCCAGTTGCTGAATGTAGAGGTTTTTTCTTCCCAACCTCTTTTGGCTGCGGAGAGGTTTGCCACCATTGTTCCCAGGGCAACACCAAAGGCGCCCACAGCAGCTGCAACAGACCCGCCTCCAGGCGCTGGGCTATCGGAAGCTGTTTCGTTGGCAAAGGCTTTTACACTGAGTGAAATCAACTTTTCATGGGCGGAATCTTGCAGTAAATACTCGATGATTTTCTTTTTAGGGTCAAAGGGCCCTAATTCATCCAAGCCCATGCTTTTTACTGCTGTCCAGATAAGTTCTTCTTCGCTTACCCCGCTGCTCAATCCCTGTTTTTCTAGGAAATATTTACCGGCTTGCAACATGGGTTCAAGGGGAACAAGCCCTACCAATTCGCTGCCAGTAACCCTTGCTCCGCGTTCGTCAGCACTTTCTCTGCACGCTTCGAAAACACGGTACAATGGGGTTGCTTTATAATTGGTGAGGTTTATGCTAATCTGTGCCATTTGATACTCTTCAATGTACCAACCAATGGCTTTAACATGCTTCAGTTTTCCGGGAATGCGTACCGGTTCTCCCTGTTCGTCGGTTTTGATTTTACCTGTGTATGGGTTGCCTTCGCGCACTACACGCCCTGCTTCGCGCACATCAAAGGCGATGCGATTGGCTATTCTGGTGCTTTTTGTATTGAGATTTACATTGTATGCAACAAGGAAGTCACGGGCTCCAATTACAGTGCCACCCGCCGTGGGGTTAAAAGTATCAGGTCCAAAATCAGGTTTCCATTCTGGCAATTTGATTTTGTCAAAAAAGCCTTCGTATTCGCCTGCCCGAATAATGCTAAGATTGTTTCGGTTTTTATCGGGTTGTGCATATTCATACAAATACACTGGGATATTGAGCTCATTCCCAACGCGTTCGGCAAGTTTCATCGCCCATGCTGCAGTTTCTTCCATGCTTATGCCACTTACTGGTACTAAAGGGCATACATCGGTAGCTCCCATACGAGGGTGCTCGCCTTTGTGCTGGCTCATGTCGATATGACTGGCGGCCATCTTGATCGCACAAAATGCGGCTTCAACAACTGCAGCGGGCTCTCCTACAAAGGTTACAACCGTGCGATTGGTCGCTTTTCCTGGGTCTACATCCAAGAGTTGAACCCCGTCCACTTTTTCAATTTCAGCTGTAATTTGCTGTATCACATGCATATTTGTGCCTTCACTAAAATTGGGAACGCACTCTATGAGTTGTTTTTGCATGCTGCAAAGGTAATTCATGACAACATACCGCGCTTTCTTCCTCGCAAACTATTGCTTGAATTTGGTTTTTTTAGCAGCCTATATTCGCTTAAATCAAGGCTGATGCTGTAATTCACTTCTGATACATAAAACCTAAATTTCCGTTATAAATTTCATAATCCAATTTATGCAAGAATACCCTCAAAATTGAGTATTTTTGCCGCCCCGTTTATGACGCTAATAAAATCTATTTCAGGAATTCGAGGAACAATAGGGGGGATTGCAGGTGAAAACCTTACCCCAGTGGATATTGTGAACTTTTCTGCCGCCTACGGAACCTGGATCAGCAGCTCAGGTAATGCGAAGAAAATTGTAATTGGACGCGATGCCCGCATTTCAGGCGCAATGGTACGCGATCTTATTGCCAATACCTTGGTAGGGATGGGATTTGAAGTGGTAGATTTGGGCTTGGCTACTACCCCAACGGTAGAAATTGCAGTGCCCGAAGAACAAGCCGCAGGCGGAATTATTATTACAGCAAGCCATAATCCCAAGCAATGGAATGCACTGAAGCTGCTGAATGCCAAAGGTGAATTTATTTCAGAAGCCGATGGACAAGCATTGTTGGAAATTGCTGAAGCGGGGAAAATGGAGTTCGCAGCTGTTGACGAATTGGGAACCTACACGGAGAAAGATTATTTGGATCGCCATATTGAAATGATTTTGGCGCTTCCGTTGGTAGATGTTGAGGCCATTGCTGCAAAAGATTACCATATCGCTGTTGATGCTGTAAATAGCGTGGGTGGCATTGCTGTGCCGCGTTTGTTGCATGCACTTGGCGTTAAAAAGATTGAATTACTGAATGGCGAAGCTACGGGAAAATTTGCGCACAATCCTGAGCCTTTGCCTGAGCATCTGGGTGAAATTGCTTCGCTTGTGAAAGATAAAAAATGCAATTTGGGCATTGTTGTAGATCCGGACGTTGACCGCTTGGCATTGGTCTGTGAGGACGGAGAAATGTTTGGTGAAGAATATACCCTTGTTGCCGTTTCTGATTATGTCCTGCGCAATACGCCAGGCAATACGGTAAGTAACCTTAGCAGCACCCGCGCGCTTCGTGAAATTACCGAAAAAGCAGGTCAAAAGTATTTTGCTTCAGCCGTGGGCGAAGTGAATGTGGTTCAGAAAATGAAAGACAACCATGCGGTTATCGGTGGTGAGGGCAATGGAGGTGTGATTTATCCTGAATTGCACTACGGAAGAGACGCTTTGGTAGGGATTGCGCTATTACTTACACACATGGCCAAGACTGGCAGCAGCGCCAGTGGTTTGAGAAGAAGTTACCCCAACTATTTTATCTCAAAAAATAAGGCGGAATTGCAACCTGGCACAGATGTGGATGCCGTGCTTGCTGCATTAAAAGAGAAATATAAAAAACACCCAATTAATACCATTGATGGTGTTAGAATTGAATTCGATAGCGATTGGGTACATTTACGCAAAAGCAATACGGAACCCATAATCCGTATTTATGCTGAAAGCAACACCCAGAATACGGCAGATGCCCTGGCTAGAAAGGTGATTCAGGATATTGGAGACCTGATTTAAAGTTTATAGTTGACAGTTTATAGTTGATAGTTTGAATACATAATTAGATTTTTAATTTTTTTAAATATGAGTAATAGAGAAAATAGTATTGTTCTTAAAAAGTCATTTGATTTTGGTGTTAAAATAATCCAATTGCATGAGCAATTGGCTCAGAGAAATCATTTTGTTATTGGTAAACAACTTTTACGAAGTGGAACATCTATAGGCGCAAATATTAATGAAGCATTGGGTGGTTATAGTAGGAAAGACTTCATTCATAAGTTAACAATATCATTGAAGGAAGCCCAGGAATCGGAGTATTGGATTAAACTGATTGATGCCTCTGCAATAACTCATAACATTGATTACAAATCCTATTTGAGAGATGCGGTTGAATTACAAAAAATCTTAACTGCTATTATAAAAACCTCTCGAAAAAATGAAATTAATTAAGTCTTCAGAAATATTTCTTTTGGTAACACGTGCTTTGGCCGCAATACGGGTACAAAAGGACTATGCTATTCCCCACCTGTTTACTTTCTTACCGCTGTTAACTATAAGCTCACCGCGAGTAACTGTCAACTATAAACTGTCAACTGTCAACTAAAAACTCCTCACTCCTAACTAAAAGAATATGTCATTGCAATGTGGTATTGTTGGACTTCCCAATGTAGGAAAATCTACCTTGTTCAACGCTGTAAGTAGCGCGAAAGCGCAGGCCGCAAATTTTCCTTTTTGCACCATAGAACCGAATGTAGGTACCATTACCGTTCCTGATAACCGTCTGACAGTGTTGTCTGACCTCGTTAATCCTCAGAATGTTGTTCCTACAACCATTGAAATAGTGGACATTGCAGGATTGGTAAAAGGTGCTTCTAAAGGTGATGGACTTGGAAACCAATTTCTAGGTAATATTCGCAATACACACGCTATTTTACATGTGCTGCGCTGTTTCGAGGACCCCAATGTGATACACGTTGACGGCAGCGTTGACCCAGTAAGGGACAAAGAAATTATTGATACCGAGCTTCAACTGAAGGACCTTGAAACGATCGATGCGCGTGTTAAAAAGATATTCAAACAAGCGCAAACAGGGGACAAAGAAGCAGCAAGAATGCTAGAGGTTTGCGATGCGTTTAAAGCCCATTTAGAGATGGGTAAGAATGGCAGAACACTTGATATTGAGCCGGAAAAAAGAGCCATTATTAAAGAACTCAATTTGCTTACAGACAAGCCTGTTTTGTATGTGTGCAATGTAGACCCAGATTCTGTTGTAACTGGTAATGCTTTTGTAGAGAAAGTAAAAGCAGCCATTCAAGATGAAAATGCAGGTATTCTTATGATTAGCGCCGCTATCGAAGCCGAAATTGCTGAACTTGAAAGTTTTGATGACCGCAAATTGTTTTTATCCGAAATGGGTCTTGAAGAAAGTGGTACTGAGAAGCTTATTAAAGCAGCATATAGCCTTTTGAATTACATTACCTACTTCACCGTAGGCGTAAAAGAAGTGCGTGCATGGACCATTACAGAAGGAACCAAGGGGCCAGGTGCAGCGGGTGAAATTCACTCTGATTTTGAAAAAGGATTTATTCGTGCTGAGGTAATTGGCTATAATGATTTTGTAGAATTAAAGTCTGAAGCAGCTTGTCGCGCCAACGGTAAGTTGCGTGTGGAAGGAAAAGAATATATCGTAAAAGATGGTGACTGCATGCATTTCTTATTTAATGTGTAATGCAGCACTTTTTGTAGAATATACACTATAAAAAAGGGCACATCATGTGCCCTTTTTTTATTTAATCTGAATGCAGGTATTACCAGATTTTAACACGCAGGCTGTCCGGTCTGTACATCTTACTCCCCGGTTTAACTTGGAATGCCTTGTAGAAACCTTCGTGGTTTTGCAAGGGTCCAATAGCTCTGAAATAACCAGGCGAGTGTGGGTCGGTCATAAGTCGGCGTTCCAATTCCTCATCGCGAATTTTGTTGCGCCATATGGTTCCCCAGCTCAAGAAGAAACGTTGTTCCGGAGTATAACCGTCTATTTTTTCATTTTCGCCGCTGCGTTTTAGATAAAGGCCCAATGCTTCAAATGCACTGAATACACCACCCAAGTCGCCAATATTCTCACCCAAAGTAAATTCACCATTTACAAATTTGCCCGGCAATGCCTCATAGGCGCTGTATTGATCTGCAAGCATTTTGCCTTTGGCTTGGAACTTCGCCATATCTTCTGGAGTCCACCAGTTTACAAGGTTTCCATCGGCGTCGAATTGTGCGCCTTGGTCATCAAAACCATGCGAAATTTCGTGTCCAATAACCGCGCCGATACCGCCATAATTCACCGCTGCATCTGCGCGGAAATCGAAGAATGGTGCTTGTAAAATAGCCGCTGGAAATACAATTTCATTGTAGGTTGGATTGTAATATGCATTCACCGTTTGTGGTGACATTTGCCATTCGGTTTTGTCAACAGGCTTACCATATTTTTCTACATTTTTCTGAATGCTGAATTTGGCCGCATTCATCATATTTTGCAGGTAAGAGCCTCCGTTGGCATAGGATTTAACTTCCAATTTGCTGTAGTCTTTCCATTTATCGGGGTATCCGATTTTAATCATCATTTTACCCAATTTATTCAAGGCCTTTTTCTTGGTTTCTGCACTCATCCAATCCAATCCATTGATGCGTATTTTATATGCAGCAATAAGATCAGCAACCAATTCGTTGGCTTTCTTCTTGGCTTCTTCAGGGAAGTATTTTTCTACATATAATTTACCCAATGCTTCTCCAACACTGCCGTTAACCACATCCAAAGCTCTTTCGCTGCGCGCACGTTGTGCCGGAGTACCTGAAAGTGTTTTGCCGTAAAATTCAAAGTTTAATTTATCTGTTTGATCATTGAGCAAGGTAGCCGCACCGCGCATAGTCGCCCATTTAAATAACAATTTCACATCCGCAATATTGCCATTTTGAATCATGCCATTCATCGCCTTCAAATAGGCTGGCTCTGTTACTATGATGGTGTCGGGTTTTACTTTCAATATGGATAAGTAAGAAGCCAAATCGAGGTTTGAAACCATTTTTGCTGCATCAGCAACGGAATTGGGATTGTACTGCAAAGAGGGCTGTCTTCTCAATTCTTTGGTGAGCATCGCAGTGGCAAGTTTTTTCTCAAATGAGAATACTTTTTCAGCATTACTTTTTGCATCCGCTGCTGCAACTCCATAAACCTGCATCATGTCAGAAATGAGTGCTTTGTACTTGGCTTGGAGTGCAACACTTTTTTCGTCTGTATTCAAATAATAATCTCTATCAGGAAGGCCCAGACCTGCAGGATAAATGTATAAGGCATTTTTGTTTGAGTTTTTAAAATCTGCTTCAAACGACAAGCCCATCAAAGTGCTTTCACCATAAGGCACGTATTTGGTGATATATGCATTTAAATCTGCTAGATTCTCGATTTTATCAATTTCAGTGAGGTAAGGGGTAAGTGGTGCGATACCTTGTTTGTTGCGATTTACAGTGTCCAATACGCTTTGATACAGCGCTACAGCCTTGCCTTGGTCAGTGGTTGCGGCATATTCGCCACTTTTTACGGCGCTTTCTAATACAGCCAAAGTCATGCTGTCTGTGCGTTTGTCCAATTGCTCAAAGGCGCCCCAACGGCCACGATCGGCAGGGATAACGGCGGTCTTCATCCAACGGCCATTGACAAAGTTGTAAAAATCGTCTGCAGGACTAACCGTTGAATCCATGTATTCTGTACGAATGGCGCGGTAGTCCGACTTTTTCTCAGCACAGCCCGCCAACAATGCGGCAGTTCCTGCTGTAAATAGTAATCCTCGAATCATGCTGCCAAATTAAGGATTGATTTCGAAACTCCTAAACAATACCAGTTCTACTTCGACCAATCGCCTATTTAAACGAAAAAAATGCAGAAGGTGCTTCTGACGTTTACATTATGAGCTTAATCTTTTTTTGCGCAGTTACATTTTCTCGCAGTCTTCGCTGCTCGTGCGCTTATTCTCGTGCTCCTTGAGCCAACGGTCTTTCCAGTTCCCCGGTATATCAGAAAGGGTTATGCCAATATAGAAGTCGGCATCACGCATTCCCTTTGCGCGAATCATTGTTAACAAGCTATTTGTGCCTAAGTATAAGGGTCCCAAACGCAAGGAGGCTCCCGCACGTAAGCTGCGGTAGTCGTATTCCATAAATACGGGCAAACTGAATTCAAAAAAGTCTACCTCGTATCGCGGCGCAATCATCAGATAACTTTGATGGCGGGCATGTTTGCTATACCGTCCGCGCATACTTTGCAGCCAAGTTCCGTTGATGTACCAGTGTTTCTTAAACTGATAGTCTGCCGTAATTGCCATACGTGTGGGCAAACCAATATATTCAGTCTCATTGCCACTGCGAAATGCGGGTATTTCGTTTACCAAAGCATCAACCAAGTCTGAACCTGGAGTTTGGTTTTCAAACTGTGCTTTTTTATCGGCTACATTCCAACCCACAACACGGTTGTTCACCGCCTGGGCGATATAGGCTTCGCGATAACGGATACGTCCTATGTCCAGCAGACTAAATCCTAATTTTAGAAAGTAATTGCTATGGTTGTCTTTGTAACCTCCGGCTTGTTTGTATTCCGGCTTGTGATATACCCATGCGGCACCAATGTCTAAGCCAGTTCCGCGGCCGTTATTTCCATATTGGGAATACCGAATATTGGTTCTATTTAGCGTAATACTGTCGTTATTTACCCTATAGGCAATCATATCGCCCCATTGCAAATAGCCTCCACCAAAACCAAATACTTTTTTCAAGGTAATCCCCACCAAGGCTTGTTGTTTCCATTCCAAAGGGATAGCATAACTCACATTCGCCCCAACCGCCATCCATGCATTGGCGCTTATCGTAGTGCGGTGTAGACTAAAATTGTCTTTGGAGTCCCATTTGAATAGGTCAAACGCGCCACGAGATGTATCCAACTCTTTGTATAAAGCATGGGCAATGCTCTCGTCTAATCCGCTTATACGTGCCAATCCAGTGGCTTCTGTAACCAAGCCAATGTGGAAATTCTTGATTTTAACAGTGAAAGAGGGTCCATAAATCATGGCACCTGCTGCTGCGTGTTTATTCAATCCATTGAGATGTTCATGCAACCAAGAAGTATCAAATATTGGATTCCCGTTATCATCCTTATACTGTTCGGGCATGCTGTTATTCCGCAAGCGGTAAATGCTGTAGGGTAGATGCAAACTCAAGAAGTTGTTGTTCACGTTACCCCAAGCTCCCACAATGTTCACATGCCAATTGAAGGCAGAATAGGCGGTGAGGGCCGGGTTGATTTTGGTAGCATGCACCCCAGCATATTGTCCATTAGCTATAGGTCCAAAATGCTGCGCACCTAATGTACTCGCAGCTGCGAAAAGGGATATGAAAAGTGCTTTTTTCAAAGGCAGGGGTATTAAGAAAACGTAAACCTCCGGTGGTTTATTCTCACAAATTTCGGTAAAAAATGGGAAATACCACCGATAGTATCAATTTCTTGACACTGTTCATGCCAACTTAGGCCTTCAAATGAAACCAACGGTAAGGGTCAGCGTCATGTTCAACAGGGGCCTGTTCTTCAAAACCACATTTTAAAAGCACACCCGCTGAGGCGTGGTTTTCTAGATGGGTCGATGCGAATAATTCTGGGAGTTGCAGCTTGTGAAATGCTTCATTTACCCATGCCTTTGCAGATTCTGTGGCGTATCCCTTACCCCAGAATTGGTTTCTGAATCGGTACCCCAAATCGTAGTAAAAAGGCATGCCTAAAAAAGGCTCAGTAATTCTTTTTAATCCCGACCAACCTATGAATTCACCAGTGGATTTTTCCAATACAGCCCATCTGCCTATTCCTAGGGATTCATATTGTTCTTGCACAAATGCGATCACCTTAACCGCATCTTCTCTGCTGCCAATGGGTTGATTGCCTAAAAAACGATGCACCTCAGGGTCTGAATCCAATGCGAACATGCCGTCTGCATCTTCTGCCAACAGCGGCCTTAGCAGCAAGCGTTCGGTTTCAATACTGTTTTTCATTAGTAACCCAGTAAGTCATCTAGGGTTGTCGCTAAGCGACCCCAAGGGAGAAAATGGTCTTCTAAACTTTTTGCCAGGGGCACCGGTGTATCAAGGCTTCCCAATCGTTTTACAGGTGCATCCAAATGTTCGAAACAGTGCTCTGTAACCCAAGAGGCGATATCTGAAGCGATGCTACCTGTAAGGGTGTCTTCGGTGAGCAGCAGCACTTTGCCAGTAGCTTTTACTTGCGCTGCAACAGTTTCCTTGTCCCAAGGCAGTAGCGTGCGCAAATCCACAACACGCGCACCTACATTGTGAAGCGTGCAGTGCTCAATTGCCTTATGCACACCCCAACCATAGGTGATTATAGTAACGTCATCGCCGAAATTATGCACGGTTGCTTTCCCTTCAGGTAGGTTGTAGTAGGCATCTGGTACTATCCCGCTGATACTGCGGTAAAGATGTTTGTGCTCAAAGAACAGAATAGGGTTCGGATCATTTATAGCAGTGGCCAACAGTCCTTTAGCATCATAGGGATTTGATGGGTAGTAGATTTTTAAGCCTGGAATGTGGTAAAACCAGGCTTCATTGCTCTGACTGTGAAAAGGTCCGGCTTGCACACCTGCTCCTGTAGGCATGCGCACCACAACATCCGCAGCTTGTCCCCAACGATAGTGGCTTTTTGCAAGGTTATTCGCGATTTGGTTGAAGCCACAAGTCACAAAATCTGCAAATTGCATTTCTACAACGGCTTTGTGTTTTTTTATGGCCAAGCCATAACCCGCGCCCAGTATGCTGCTTTCAGTTATCGGTGTGTTGCGCACGCGTTCTTTGCCAAATTCTTGATAAAACCCTTCTGTGATTTTGAAAACGCCTCCATATTCAGCGACGTCTTGTCCCATAATCACCAAATTGGAATGCTTTTGCATGCTTTGACGCAGTCCATCGCTTATGGCATCCACAAGCCGCTTCTCAGAAGAAGGTCCCGCAGCTGCGGTTTCTTCATGGTGGTAGGGTGCATACATATCGTCCAATTCTTCCTCCAACACAGGCACTACTTCAGGTTCGGCAAACACTTCTTCTAATCCAGTTTCTAGATATTGAAGAAATTCTTCGCGCTGCACCTTAATTTGTTCTTCCGCAAGGATGCCCTGGGCAATGAGCCACTTTTCATAGTTGTCTAAGGGGTCTTTTTCTTTCCAGATTTCGAATAAATGCGGGGGTACGTATTTGGTTCCACTGGCCTCTTCATGACCACGCATGCGAAATGTTAAGCATTCTAAGAGCACCGGTCTTGGATTTTTTCTCAAATCTTCAGCCAAGGTACTCACGGTATGAAAAACCTCGAGAATGTTGTTTCCGTCTATCTGCACTGATTCCATTCCGTATCCTATGCCTTTATCAATAAATTGTTTGCAACGAAACTGCTCATTTGAAGGAGTAGAAAGGCCATACCCATTGTTTTCAATTAAGAAAATCACGGGCAGTTGCCATACCGCGGCTACGTTCATGGCTTCATGAAAATCGCCCTCACTGGTACCTCCATCGCCACTGAATACCAAGGTTACCTTTTGTTCTTTATTTAATAATGACGCCGTAGCTATGCCGTTCGCCACACCGAGCATAGCTCCGAGATGGCTAATCATGCCTACAATGTGGTGCTCATTGGTGCCAAAATGGAAACTGCGTTCTCTGCCTTTTGAAAATCCGCTTTTTTTACCTTGCCATTGGGCAAATAGTTTACGAAAAGGAATATTTCGGCTCGTGAAAACACCCAGGTTGCGGTGCAATGGCAGGATGTATTCATCCGCTTCCAATGCCATGGTCGCGCCTACAGATATGGCTTCCTGACCAATGCCGCTGAACCACTTGCCCACTTTGCCCTGACGCAGTAAAATGAGCATTTTCTCTTCAATCACCCTTGGCAATAGGAGCTTCTTGTACAACATCAAAAGTTCCGTATCACTCAAGTTTCGACGGTTGAATTCCATGGTTGCAAAGATACTCACCTGAATCTTACGACCGTCAATGCCTGATATTTATCTGTCAATTCCTCAATAACTGTGGCTGCTTTACTGAGAAATAACAATGCATCAATTATTGCGACATGGGTGTTTTTATTTGAGGTTTCACGCCATATTCGTAGTTCAATTAGGCTCCCCAACTGTCTGTATTTACCATTAAAAAGATTCACCGAAGGCCACATAAAAGCCGCTGTTGCCTCCTTGTCCCCAAGCCATGTCCATTCGAAGGTTGATATGTGCTTGGCGGTCTACAAGAAACCGTAAGCCAGTGCCCGCATTCCATGCGTAAAGG
>JBEIRK010000036.1:0-19415 GCA_040376005.1 Flavobacteriales bacterium | reverse complement strand
TGTGCACCTCGGTATACTGCAGTATTCATATCAAAGTAATTTACCTGACAGAGAATGCAAGTGCCTAACAAATCCGAAGCATTGCAATTCCAACCCAAACGGTAATTGGGCGCAGCAACTACAAATCCGCGGCGGGCCCACTCGTAGCATTTTTGTTTGATACCTGCATCATTTTTATTTCCAAAAAGCCAGGCACCACCATAGAAAAACACAATAGCTGGGCGCTTACTCAAGGTTTCTGCAGCATCTGAAGGATAATACAAATCCAACTTGAGGGTATCTACGCCACTACCGGGCCATTTTGAAGGAATAGAATAGACAACATCCTTAACCACAGTTATTTTAGAGCTATCGAAGAAGGCTGTTTCAGAAAACCGGTTTTGAATACAATAGGTACCCGATTGTGAAAAAAGCGGAAGTGCACCGAAAAGAACAGTGCTTAGAAGCAAATTTCTCATTCTAACAAAGTTAGCGAAACAAATCAAAAAAAGCAAGTGATTGCAAGTGAAGAGAAGCAGAAACGAAACCCAAGAACCCAATAATATTAATTTATGATTCAACCTAATAATCCTTTTAACCTTGACGGGCATATTGTAATTTCGCCCCACAATTATGGCAGACTACCGTATAGAACACGATACCATGGGCGAGGTAAGGGTACCCGCTGACCGCTACTGGGGTGCGCAAACAGAACGCAGCAGAAATAACTTTAAAATTGGTCCGGAAGGCAGCATGCCTGTTGAGATCATCCGTGCATTTGGTGTACTTAAGAAGTGCGCTGCAATGGCAAACCACCAATTGGGAGTGCTATCAAAGGAAAAATGCGATTTAATCTGTCAAGTTGCCGATGAAATCATTGAAGGAAAACTTGACGCTGAATTCCCACTGGTAATTTGGCAAACGGGAAGCGGAACGCAGAGCAACATGAACGTGAATGAGGTGATTGCAAACCGCGCCCATGTTCTCAGCGGTGGAAAGCTTACTGACGAAAAGAAAGTATTGCATCCCAACGACGATGTAAACAAAAGTCAAAGTTCAAACGACACCTTCCCAACAGCGATGAGTATTGCTGTTTTCCAACAGGTTGTAGACTATACACTACCTGGTTTACAGGCATTAAAAACTACCTTAAAGCACAAAGCGAGAGAGTTTAAAGATATCGTTAAAATTGGTCGCACGCACTTCATGGATGCCACTCCCCTAACCTTGGGTCAAGAGTTTAGCGGATATGTAACCCAGCTCGACAATGGAATTGGCGCACTCAACCGCGCTATGGTTCCAGCCCGTGAATTGGCACTTGGAGGAACGGCAGTGGGAACTGGACTGAATACGCCTAAAGGCTATTCAGAATTGGTCGCAACGCTTATTGCCACTGAAACAGGATTGCCCTTGGTAACTGCACCGAACAAATTCGAGGCATTGGCTGCTCACGATGCAATGGTAGAGCTTCATGGCGCTATCAAGCGTTGCGCAGTGAGTTGCTTTAAAATCGCGAATGACATTCGCATGCTCAGCAGCGGTCCTCGCAGTGGAATTGGTGAAATCCTAATTCCAGAGAACGAACCAGGTTCTTCTATCATGCCAGGAAAAGTAAACCCAACCCAGCCTGAAGCACTTACCATGGTGTGCGCACAGGTTATGGGTAATGATGTTACGGTTTCCTTTGCAGGCAGCCAAGGTCACTTTGAATTGAATGTATATAAGCCAGTAATTGCGGCAAACTTGCTTCAAAGTGCGAGATTGCTTGGACAAGCGTGTCTTTCATTTGATACCAACTGCGCACAAGGCATTGAAGCAAACCACAGCAACATTCAAAAACTCGTAGATCAGAGCCTGATGCTTGTAACTGCGTTAAACACCCATATCGGGTATGAAAATGCAGCCAAAATTGCAAAAACTGCGCACAAGGAAAATAGTACCTTAAAGGAAACAGCTATTAAGTTGGGCCTGCTTACATCGGAACAATTCGATGAATGGGTGAAGCCTGGTGATATGGTTGGAAACCCTGATGAAACGGTAAAATAAGCCTATTCGGCAAAAGACGAAATCTTGATTCCAAAGGGTAGAGATTGGCTCTACCCTTTTTTATTGCTATAAAACATCGAAATTTGCCCATTCATGCACAGTATTAGTTCCAAAGGCAGATTCTTCACCTTGGATTCACCCAAAGTGATGGGGATATTGAACACCACACCGGATTCATTTTACGCAGAGAGTCGCACAAGCACTCATGCCATAATTGACCTTGCAGGTCAAATGACAGCGGAAGGTGCAGACATTTTGGATATGGGTGGTCAGAGTACCAGACCCGGTTCTGTGCAAATCCCAGCTGAAGCAGAGATCGAACGGGTTGTACCAGCCATAGAAGCGGTGCGAAAAGCGTTTCCAGATTGTTGGATTAGTATAGACACATACTACCACAAGGTGGCAAAAGCCGCTGTTGCTGCGGGGGCAGACATGATCAACGACATTTCAGCCGGAGACGACGATGAAGACATGCTCCCATTGGTGGCTTCACTCGGAATTCCATACATAGCGATGCACAAAAAGGGCCGGCCAGAGACCATGCAATTGCAGCCAACATACACACAAGTTACGCAGGATGTTATTGATTACTTCACGAAGAAGTCTGCCTTATTTCAATCCTTGGGAATACAGGATTGGATTCTAGATCCAGGATTTGGATTTGGCAAAACCTTAGAGCATAACTATACCCTATTGCGGGAACTAGAAACGCTGCAATTGTTCGACAGACCCATATTGGTTGGTTTAAGCCGAAAAGGAATGATTCAAAAAGTACTTGGAACAGATGCAGCCGGCGCCTTGCAGGGCACGATGATACTCAATACAGTGGCATTGGAGAGAAAGGCAATGTTATTGAGGGTGCATGATGTGCGAGAGGCACAAGATTGCATCAAACTCTACAAAGCGCTTTATAGCTAAAAACGATACTTTTTACAGCTATATTTTTCCTTGGGGAAAACTAGCGATTAAATTCCGAGATACCCTTTGCTGTGGCGGTATAGATTGCATTAACTTTGCCCCATGTCTGCACTCATCGCCCCCTCTGTTTTGTCCGCTGACTTTGGAAATTTACAGCGCGACTCTGAAATGCTAAACCGCAGCGACGCGGATTGGTTTCACGTTGACATTATGGACGGGGTATTCGTTCCAAATATATCGTTTGGTTTTCCAGTAGTACAGGTACTCAACAAACATGCACAAAAGCCTTTGGACGTGCATTTGATGATCGTTGATCCAGACAGGTACATCAGCAGATTTGCAGAAGCAGGCGCCCACGTGCTTACAGTGCATATTGAGGCGTGCACCCATTTACATAGAACCTTGCAGGAAATTAAAAACCATAAAATGAAAGCGGGTATTGCATTAAACCCGCATTCGCCTGCATCGGCATTAAGCGATATCATCGCAGATACGGATTTGGTATGTGTAATGAGTGTAAATCCTGGTTTTGGTGGGCAGAAGTTCATTGAAAACACCTATCGCAAGGTGAGTGAGTTAAAGGAATTGATATTGCAGCGCAATTCAAATGCGAAGATAGAAATTGACGGCGGTGTAACCCTAGACAACGCGGCAGCCTTGGTGAAGGCGGGTGCTGATGTGTTGGTAGCCGGAAATACGGTATTTGCCGCGTCAGATCCAGTTGCTATGATTTCGCAATTGAAAAAAGTAGTTTCCTAAGACAACAAAACTGCACCACTTACGTTAAGTAATTGTGAAAAACAGAGGCCTCTTACTCATTGCGTTTGCAATTCCATGTTTCTTACAGGCCCAAACCCTATTTAGGGGTGCCGTTATTAGCCGAGCAGGCAAGCCTATTCCCTATGTAGAGGTACATGCGGGTTTTGGCGATAACCTTGCTGTAACTGATAGTTTAGGTAAATTTTCATTTGATTATGCAGCAGCAGATGTTTACAGTTTTGTAGGCTATATCAAAGACAAAAAAATATTTGGGTATCGCATTCCCAATAATGCTAAAAATGCAATTAGTGATACCATAATTGAAGGCAGTGGCATGGATGTATTGCCCGCAGTTCGCATTGAAACAGGAACAGTTACGCCCCCCTTTTTTGATGAAATAAGACCCAGAGACCTTCAGTTGAACCCGAGCATTGGAGGCGGCGTTGAAAGCATCATTAAAACGCTGGGAGGCGTGAGCAGCGGCAACGAATTGTCCTCTCAATACAATGTGCGGGGCGGGAACTTTGATGAAAACCTTATTTATGTAAATGACATTGAAATTTATCGACCCCAGCTCATTCATAGCGGACAGCAGGAAGGCTTGTCTTTCATTAATCCTGACCTGGTAAAATCATTGAGATTTAGTGCCGGCGGTTTTGAAGCGCAGTTTGGCGATAAAATGAGTTCAGTATTGGATGTAACCTACGTAAAGCCTGACAGTTTTGGAGCCCGAGTGAATCTTGGGGTTATGCTGAATTCGATATCTGTAGAAGGCAGTTCTAAAAGATTGAAATGGATTGGTGGCGTGCGTTATTACAGCAATAGCCTTCTTACCCGCAGTTTGGATTTAAAAGGAAGTTATTCCATGAATTTTGCGGATGTACAAACCCTCATCTCCTATCAAATTCGCCCCAGGTGGACTGCAGAGTTTCTTGGCAATATGGCGGCCAATCGGTATACCTTGTATCCCGAAAGTCGTAAAACAGAATTTGGGACCATACAAGAAGCCTATCAATTGGATGTTTTTATGGCGGGAGCTGAAAATATGCAATACGATTATGGAATGGGAGCTCTGACGGTGAAATTTCAAGCCAATTCTCGAAAAGAATACAAGTGGTTTGCGGGAGTTACTGGGAGCAATGAAAGTGAGAATTTTGACGTGGAAGGTGCGTACTATTTAAGTTTATTGGACAGAGACATTGGATCATCCACCTTGGGAGAACCCTTAAAAACCCTCGGATTTGGATACTATTTAGACCATGGTAGAAACAGCTTACAGACTAAGGTTTTCCAATTTGGGCATTCTGGCGTTTTCGGCAAGACAGGTGACAAGTATCAAATAAAGTATGGGGTGCGCGCCAGCCATGAGATGGTGCAGGACAAGTATAAAGAGTGGCGTTATGAAGATTCCGATTACTACAATGTGCCGCAGTTTGGTTTTGCTTCAGATACGATAGTGCTTGCCGACGTAGTGAATGCCCGCAACCAATTGAGCAGCTGGCGCGGACAGGCTTACATACAGGAGAGATATCGCCTGAATAAGGCAAACAACATGTGGTTAGGCGCAGGAGTGCGTGCTTCTTGGTGGGAGGTGAATCAGGAATTATTTATTACCCCTAGGGCCAATTTCAGCTATGAGCCGAACAAAGCGGTAAATAAGCGATTGCCTGATAGCTTAAAAAAGAACGATGTCATCATCAAGGTGGCGGTAGGTGCTTATTATCAACCAGGGTTTTACAGGGAATTACGCGGATTTGATGGCACATTAAACACCCAACTCAAAGCGCAAAGAAGTTGGCATTTTGTGGCGGGCATGGATAGATTCTTCAACATGTGGGACCGTCGATTTAAGTTAAGCACAGAGGGCTATTACAAGACCATGGCTGCCTTGAATCCTTATTTGTATGACAATATTCGCATCCGTTACTATGCCAATAACAACAGCGAAGGCTATGTGGCGGGAATAGACAATAGGGTAAATGGAGAGTTTGTAAAGGGACTTGAAAGCTGGTTTACCCTCTCCTTTTTGCAATCCAAAGAGAGAATCACGTATACAGATGCCAATGGAGAGTTGCGCACTACAGATTGGTTGCGCAGGCCTACGGACCGCAGAATGAACTTTGCAGCGGTTTTCCAAGATGAATTGCCAAGCAATCCTACCTTTAGGGTAAATATCAATTTACTTATAGGATCAGCACTGCCTTATTACCTAGGCGGAAATGCACGCTACTCTCAAAAACCAGGCACGATCCCACCCTACAGGCGTCTTGACCTTGGTATGAGTAAAATATTAAAGGGAGCAATAGGGCCAAGAGGTTATAAAGGCAAACACTTCAAGGCGATAAAAGAGGCATGGATTAGTTTGGAAGTATTCAATTTATTGGGCATCAACAATGTTATTGCGTACTCTTGGGTTAACGATTTAAACAACCGCGTGTACGGCATTCCAGAATACCTAACAGGCAGGCGCTTAAACCTGCGCCTGCACGCTTCATTTTAGAAGATGAATATTGTGTAACGTTTCTGCGTTTACACGTTATATCTGTTAAATGGGCATCAGTATCACCCATATGGAGTCAATGAATTCACATACCGAAAGTCGCACCTTGCTGCTTGAGGAGGAGACCCAATGGATTCTTGCTGCACAAAAAGACTTGCGTCATTTTGAACCACTCTATCAGCGGTATTACAAACCTATTTATGAGTATATCTACCGTCGCTGTGATGATAAAAACACCGTAGCTGACATCGCGGCCATTACATTTGAAAAAGCCATGGTTTCCATTGGGAAATTCAAAATCCAAGGTTTCCCTTTCGGCAGTTGGTTGTACCGCATCGCAGCGAGTGAGCTTGGCAATTACTACAGACAACAGAAGAAGGAACGCAAAATTTGGGTACAAACCGAAGGCATACAAGAAATCGCGGTTGAATTTGAATCGAAATTAGCCGATGAAGACAATATTAAGAATCTCTTGAGGGCACTAGAACACCTAAAAATCGAAGATGTAGAAATCATCGTAATGCGGTATTTTGAAAAAAGAAGCTTCACGGAAATCGCAGGATACATGGACACAAATGAAAGCAATGCCAGGGTTCGGCTGCACCGCATTTTAGGCAGACTAAAGGAGGTCTTTCAGAGGGAGGGACACGCATGAAAAACAGAAAGTACAAATTCAGCATAGATGAAGCAGCGCCGCAGATACCGCCGGCAGCTGATTTCAATGCAATGCTTATAAAAGTAAAGGGGCACGTTCCTTGGTATAGCAAGCTCAGTGTGCTCGGTGGAGCTGCAACCGCTGTGGTTGCCGGAATCGCAACTTGGGTTTATGTTGGTCAGCAAGTAATTGAGCAAAAGTTTGTCAACCCAGCGGCTCAAGCCGCAGTTCAAACACCCAATCAAAGTGACGACGACAGTATAACTTCTGCAGAAATAAGCAACAATCCATTTAAGAAAGCCGGCGCAGTTATGTACGGGCAAGAAATGGGACAGTATGCTGATTATGAAACACCAAACGATAGCCTGTTCGGATTTGAATTCACCGAGCCAACATTGGTCCAGGATTTTGATGCCCCTTTGCCCATGCAAAGCATCGAAAAGCGAGACAAGGCTACCTCATGGAACATTGAATGCCCATTTGACACAATAACCATTGATATGACGCAACTACCCGCACGATATACCTTGCGGAATTTCGGATATCTCTGGGTGCAGAAATCTTCATTTAAAGATAGGCAAGGAAATGCAGCAACGGGCAAGATAAAACTGCTCTATCGCGATATTCGCGATGTTGCAGCCATGATTGTAAGCCAAACCCTAATTGAAGAATCGGGCGCAATATTGCCAATAAATAATGGGGCATTTGAATTACAGGTTGTAGGTTCTTCCATTGTAATTAACGAAGAAGCCCCGCTTTACCTCAGTTTTTTACCCAATCAGAAAGCCAAGAACAATCAAGGCTATAAGAAAAATGCAGGTTCGCAGTGGCAAATATTGGCTGAGGCAGGTATGGGCAATAATACAATACAGGAGGACGCCTCAGGTGATGTTGTAATCGATAGTATTCCTTCAAGATTGAATTTTTGGCAATTCATGGTTTCTATATTTTCAGGCAAAGACATGCATACCTATGATGTCTATGCGCATCCTGAGTACACCAAACAGGAAGGCCTTGGTAAGGAATCCATGGAAAGCGGACTGCGCACCTATGAGATTCGAGAATTCGGTCATTACGCCAATGGTTGGAATCAAAGTGAAAAGAAAATACAACAGCGCGATGTGCGTGTTAAAAGCTATCACAAAGATGCCTTCCAGCCTATTGTATACCAAGTTTTTGCCGGTGAAAATCGCGTACGCAAAGTAATTCCAGACAGTGCAGGTAGCATTCATCTTGAATTCACAAGCAAAGACCGGTGTTATTTGATGATTCCACTGAAAAACACCCAAAAGTTTGCGGTATATGATGCCAATAGTTTTGACCGTGTGGTTAAATACGGCACACAAAAACAAATTGTGATTCGCACCCAGTCAACAGAAATAAAGAGTCTCGAAGAATTGCGGGCATTCATGCGCAAGTATGAATCTCAGAAATTACCCAGTAAATAAGAATTTGGGTATTGTGGGCCGCGGCATAACTAGCCTATAGTGCACTGACATCGCGCGAATTAAATAACCCACTGAAACGAAAAAGGGTTGATGAAATAGATAATCAACAAAAAAGGGCTGCAATAGCAGCCCTTTTTTTATACTCGTTACAGCAAATAAAGCTTGAAATCTAGGGATTAATTCCCTCCAGAACCTCCCCCACCATTTCCAGCTTCTTTGCACAGTTTCAGCTCTTCTTCTAGCATGGTAATGCGCGCGTTGAGGCTTTTCACTTGGCCTTGCAGGCTATTCACCTCTTTCTGCAAAGTGGCTTTTTCAGTTTGGCTCTTATCATAGGCTTCTTGAAGCACATCAAGAGACTTTTGCTTACTCTCTACCTGACCGTTAAGCTCAATGATGGTTGCTTTCATTTTTGCAATCTCTGCTTCAAGTTTGCTGAAATCATCGCTATTGCTGCTGCAGTTTTTCAATTTCTGCTCGCAATCCGCCAACTGGCTTTTTAGTTTATTGTAGTCTGCCAAGAGGGCATTGTATTCCGCGTATACGGCGTCGTATTGCGCTTTTGCATTGTCATACTTCAGCTTATACTGCGCCAATTCTTCTTCCAATTCACCACAGTCTTTGCCTTGGCATTCTTTCAATTGATTTTCCAAGTCGGTGATTTTCGCTTTTGCGGTGCTCAAATCAGATTCCAATTTGCTCTTATCATTCTTCAAGGCAGAAATCTGTGCATCTTTTTCGCTATTGCTCTTCTTCAAGGCATCGATTTCTGCTTTCAGTCTCGCCAATTCAGCTGCATCGCCACAATTCTTAAGTTGTTCCTCCAAATCGGCAATCTTCTTATTTAGCGTGCTCACAGTGCCAGTCAATTCTGTTACATCTTTTTCCAGCGCAGTAACTTTAGCTTTCAGGCTGCTGTTTTCAGACTTCAAATTGGTATTCTCAGCTTCCAAGGCTTTAATCTTGGCATCCAAATCATCACATTTCTTTTTCTGTGCATCAAGTTCTGCCTTGAGTTTCGCGCTTTCTTCACTGCTGCCGCAATTTTTCAATTTCGCTTCTAAATCCTTGTTTTTCTGGATTTCAAATTGGTATTCTTTGCGCAGATCTTCCAGCTGTTTTTCAAGACCCGTTACTTTGGCTTTTGCATCACTCAGCTGTTTTTCTAGGTCAAGAATTTTTGCATCCTTTTCCGCATTGGTACCAGCAGCAGCCTTGAGTTTGCGAATCTCTTCTTCAAGCGCAGCTATTTTCTTTTTCAGATCTTCATTCTCGGTGGTCTTACCTTGAACTTCCGCTTTTTGGCGGCTATTCTCCTTGCGCAGTTCTTCATTGCGGCCTTGCTCAATAGTTAACAGGCTATCTAGTGTTTTCACTTGAGCATCGCATGGCTTATTGTTAGTTTTGAGGCGGGTGATTTCACCTTTCAAACGAATAATTTCGTTTTGCAGGTCTGTATTCTGCGTTTTTAGGGTAGTATTTTCACCACGAAGCAGATCCAATTCTCTTTCCATGCTCACGATTCGAATATTGATTCGTTCTCTCTCATCGCGACAGTCCTGGAACTGGGTATTCAGTTTGGTATACAACTCGCGTTCTCTGCGCAATTGTTCCTCCAGATCCGCAATACGCTTGTCGCAGTCAGTGCCTTTGCCCATTTCCTTAGTTTCTTTCTCGGTAAGGATGGCTTCGCGCTTGCGCAAATCCTCTTCTTTTTTCTTCAAAGCATCTTCCTTCTTACGCAGTTCTTCGGCAGTTGTTCCAGATCCGCTTCCAGTGCCACCTCCATTTTCCAATTTGCGGTATTCAATAACACGTACAGTATCGGTTTTCTGAATGCGCACGGTATCTTTTACAATCTTCTCTATATAAACCGTGTCTTTTTCCCAGAAAGTAAGTGTATCGCTGGTATGCACAGAATCTTTAACCACGGTATCTTTGTATGTTTCATGATGATACACACGCCAGTCGCAGGCTTGAATTTGCATGCGCACAGCGAAGTAAAGATTTGCTGCATTGTATTTTTTGTTGCCTATAAAAGAGGCTAGGCCGGCAAGGTTATCCGTACCCAAGATTACAGGACCTAATCTTCCGTACAAGCCCACGTTCAATGCGCTGTAGTCGCGGGTTAAGGTAATAGGCACTCCAATTTCTGCATATTCCGTTTCCCAGCGTGGCACAGCAGTTACATAAGATGTCTTTCTCAAACCTGCGCTGCCTGTAGCTTTCAAATTTTGGGTCCAATTGAAACCTAAGTATAGTTTGTTTGCCAATTTCAGGTCTAATTGTGCATTCAATGCCATTGGAGTAGTCACGGTGAATCGGTCATTGATACCTGCTTTCATTGCGGTATCATCAAAGAATCCTTGATCCACTTTGGCAAAACGATCATCGGTACCTTGCAAGAAAGTGTGCTGGTTTATAACATCCTTATTGATGTTCCAGTTCTTGGTGCCGGTATAATCTAGCTTACGGCTGTCGCCGTTATAGGCAATAAATCCAATATCAGTAAGGCTAGCGCCGAATTTCCAATCATAATCATTGTTTTTTTCATCCTCACAAGTCCACCAATCTCTTACCGTTTTACGGTCTTTATTGGGGCGATACTCATACATAAAACCCAAGTCAAAACCAGCACCAACTCCATTGAGAAAATCAAATTTCAAGCCTAAAGGATACTGTAAGGTGGTGCCAGCGGTGAGTTCTTCGGTATGGTAGTATTGTGCATTTACATTGCTCAACTGCAATTGGTTGTTATCATTCACAACATAGGTAAATCCATCACCGTGCAAACCTGCAGCACCCGTTCCGAGGAGCAATTTGGCATTACCGCCCCATTTCACAAAGTGCGGTCCTCTGTCGCGGGTAACACCACCTAAAGAAAAGTACCATTCTTGGTATTTTTGGTTAGACATGCTAAATGCGCCATTGGTGTAGCTTGTGTTTTTCTGAAGTCCATTGGGGCCTTGAAAGGCCAAACCATTGGTATCTAATCCATAGCGCAACAATCTGCTGGTTTCAGTAGAAAGACCCGTAAGGCTCACACCACTAATTCCGCGCAAACCGAAACCCAGCGCTACACGGTTACCAGCTCTAAAATGAACACTTGGACCATACACTTCATTGAGGTAATACAGCTTTGCTCTGTTGGTTTTATCCCAAGTCACCCAATCTTGATTGAAAGCAAGATGTCCACCTTGCTTGTATGCATCGGGATATTCTCCGTTAAGCATTCTCACCAATCCAAAGGGAGCATTGTAATTGAGGAAGTTGCTGGTGAAACCCAAGTTGGCTCCCCAGAAGTTCACATACACCCGATTTTTATCAGGAAACACATTTGCTGGATTCTGAAATGCAGAATAAGGGGTGTTGTGATTGCCGGCATACAAGCCTACGGCTTGCTGTGCATTGACTGCGTTAAAGCTGCATACCGCAAGGGTTGCAACCGCTAAGTGTGTAAGTTTGTTTCTCATAATCTCTCCTTTTGTCTGTAATTTTGAACATCTTTTTCGTTTTCTTTAGTATACACTTATAATTTTAAAGTGTATATTTTTAAGAACACTAAAAGTATGCCAATCCCTCAAAAAAGGAATCAAAATACTGAAAAGGTACAGTTTCAGGTACGCGAATTTCAGTATTTTTTTTTGTAGTTTCACTAACAAGGACAAGGAAAAACGCATGAAAGGATTTGTTTCGCGCCATTGTTGACGACCAACGGGAGGAATCGAGAGATATAGTTTCAGTTTATCGCTTCAAGAATAGACTTGAACGAAAGCAATTCGCTGCTTATCATTGCAGGCTATTAATTGCAGGTCAATTCAAATGAAAAGTTTTTTAAAATCTGTATTTGCCAGCATGCTTGGCTTCTTGTTGGGCATATTCGTGGTAATTCTGTTTTTCGGCATCCTCATTGCAGGCATTGTGAGCTCAGGTTCAGGTGAGGTAAAGGTTGCAGATAACACCGTATTAGAATTAAAGCTCAGCGGGGATGTACCAGAACGGTTGGCCAACAATCCTTTCGAAGCATTTGGCGATCCCTCGGGCAGCGTTGTGGCTCCTGCTGTTGGGCTTGACAAAATTATACGCGGACTGGACCGCGCAAAGAACGACCCAAAAATTAAAGGGATTCTATTGCGTACAGACCTATATGCAGGCGGTTTGGCCACAGCAGATGAAATTAGAACCAAGATACTTGAGTTCCGCAAATCGGGTAAATTCGTATATGCCTATGCCGAGGTTATGACAGACGGAGGGTATTTTATTGCCAGTGCCTGCGATAAGATCTATCTCAACCCAAAAGGCTTTATTGAGTTTAATGGATTTGCAGGCAGGGTAGCATTCTACAAAGGAATGTTGGACAAACTCGGGGTAGAATTTGAAGTATTCAAAGCCGGCAAATACAAAGGTGCGGTAGAACCATTTATACAAACCAGCTTGAGTGAGCCGAACAAGGAGCAAATCAAAGCGTATATAACCCAACTTTTTGGCTACCACATTAAGACCATTGCCCAAAGCCGCAAACTGGATTCTGCGCAATTGGCGGATGTGGCGCACAAGTTTTTGGCAAGAAATGCAAAGACAAGTTTAGAGTACAAGCTAGTGGATGGGTTAAAATACGAGGATGAGGTTGAAAGTGAAATTCGCAAGAAAATTGGCCTAAAAGAAAATGAAAAGTTCAAGCCCATGGGATTTGCGGCTTACACCAAAAGCGAAGACAATGAGGCATACAGCAAAGATAAAATTGCTGTGATCTATGCTACAGGCGAAATCAATATGGGTAAAAACGAGAGTGGCGATGGCATTGGAAGTGAAACCATAGCCGCTAGCATTCGTAAAGCGCGTTTGGACAAGAGCATCAAAGCAGTGGTATTGAGAGTGAATAGTCCGGGGGGGAGTAGCAATGCATCAGACATCATAGCGCGCGAAGTGGAACTCTGTAAGAAGGTAAAACCTGTAATCATTTCCTTTGGAGATGTGGCGGCCAGCGGCGGATATTATATCGCTTGCGGAGGTGATAGCATATTCGCCTATCCCAATACCGTAACAGGTTCTATCGGAGTATTTGCACTTATCCCGAATACTTCAAAATTATACAAAGAAAAAATGGGCTTGGCGTACGAAACCGTGCCTACGGGTGAGTTTGCCAACGGTTGGAGACCAGACCAACCATTATCTGACGGAATGCGCATGTATTTTCAGGAAATGGTGCAGGATATATATGGTGATTTTATTCAAATTGTGGCCAAAGGCAGAAAACTTGATACAGCTACTGTGGCTGGCTTAGCAGAAGGACATGTATACACAGCTATGCAGGCCAAGCAATTGAAGCTTGTAGACCAATACGGAGGCATACAGCGCGCCATTCAGAGTGCGGCTTGGAAGGCAAAACTCAAGGAATACAGAGTGGTTTCTTTACCCACGCTTAAAACCCCATTTGAATTGTTATTTGGCGACAACGCAGCGGGTGAAGTGGCGCAGCAAGTATTGCAAGCGGAAATGGGCGACGTATATAGCACCTGGAAACAGGTTCGTAAAATGGAGGAATGGAGAGGCGTGCAAATGCGGATGCCTTGGACCATCACCGTGGAATAAGCAAATCATTGAAATTCAAAAACATCTATCAAAAAGGTCGGGGAATCCCGGCCTTTTGTGTTTTCTACACAGAGTCAGATTCTAAATTCTACTTGTTAATATCAATACCACCGCTTATGTTTGCAGTATAAACTAACGTTCGTTAGCCTAATTAAACTCCATGACAGAACTGACACGTCGCGAACAAATCATAGCTACAGCGCAGAAGATGATGCGTTCGCAGGGCTATCAAGGAACGAGCATGCGTGATATTGCATCGGCCCTTCAAATAGAGGCGGCAAGTTTGTATAACCACATTAGCAGCAAAGACGAAATTCTTCGCAGCACCTGCTTTGAAATGGCGGAGAAATTTCTCACAGGGATACACGAGGTAAATGACATTTACTTTAATGCATCTGAGAGATTGGCGATGGCAGTGCGCAATCACATTCGCATCATCACTGAAAACCTAAATGCAAGTTTTGTGTTTATTCATGAGTGGCGAAATTTGGCGGACGAGCCGCGCAAAGAATTCATTTTTCTTCGTGATGAATATGAAAATGAGTTTCGCAAAATCTTGGTGACAGGAGAAGATGAGGGATTGTTTAACGAAGTGAATAATAAATTTGCTGTACTTACAATTCTATCTTCATTAAACTGGGTAGTAGAATGGTACAATCCAGAGGGCGAAATGGATCCGCAACAAATAGCGGAAAAACTAACGGAGTTTATACTAACAGGATTAAAAAAATAAAACAACATACCATGTACGGAAATGCTTACATCGAAAATGATCCCAACAAGCCAGCGATAAACAGTCTGACTGCTGATGAGGATCCGGTAAAGTTGGCTGCTTTTGAAGCCAGAATTGCAGCTGGTGACAAAATCGAGCCCCAGGATTGGATGCCTAAACAATACAGAAAGCAGCTGATTCGTATGATTGAGCAGCATGCACATTCTGAAATAATAGGAGCATTGCCTGAGGGTACTTGGATTACACGCGCACCTGGTTTTCGTCGTAAATTGGCTTTAATGGCCAAAGTACAAGACGAAGTTGGACATGCGCAGTTGTTGTATTCTGCCTGCGAAACCTTGGGTAAGAGCAGAGAAGAAATGATTAATGACCTTATTGATGGCAAAAGCAAGTATAGCAATGTATTTAACTACCCAGCAGTTACTTGGGCAGACAGTGCGGTTATTGCTTGGTTGATTGATGCCGGTGCCATTGTGAACCAATTGGCAAATAGCAAAGGCAGCTACGGTCCTTATTGCCGTGCCTTAGAGAGGATTTGTGCTGAAGAGTCGTTCCACTTGAAATATGGACACGACAATGTGGTTTTCTTGGCAACAGGAACTCCCGTGCAGCGCGCCATGGTGCAAGATGCATTGAACCGTTGGTGGCCTCCAATTATGCATTTCTTCGGTCCTAGCGACAAACTATCTGTGCATACAGAAACACTAATGAAGTGGAAAGTAAAGATGGCCAGCAATGATGACATGCGCCAGCAGTTTTTGAACATGTATGTCCCTAAGATTTGGGATTTAGGCTTAACCTTACCCGACCCAAACCTGAAGAAAAATGCAGAAACGGGCAAGTGGGATTATACAGAGCCAGATTGGGAAGTATTCAAACAGGTAATCAACGGCAATGGCCCTTGCAACGCCGAACGTTTAGCAGTTCGCCGCATGGCGGAAGAAAAAGGCCGTTGGGTGCGCAGGGCGATATTGAGCAAAGATGCACAATATGTAGCTCCACTTTCTTAATTCTCAGGCAACCATTCTTCAATACTTCTGTCAAAACCCTATGAAAATAACTCAACATAAAAGCTCCATCCTCATTGCCATGCTATTTGGATGCATGAATTGGGCTTCTGCACAAGTTCCCAATGGTGGTTTTGAAAATTGGTCTACACAGAGTAAGGTAGTGCCTGAAAACTGGAGTTTGGATGGCGATTTCACAAAGGTATCTGGCAAAACGGGTGCTGCACTCCGTTTTAAAAACAAGCAATCACAAGGCGTTAGCTATGCATTGCAGGCCAATTTTGACACCTCAGCTTACTTCACGTCGGCTTTTTCTTATGCAGCGACACCAGACAGCTTTAATGTTATGTTTAATCCTTTATTGGGTGGTGATACTGCAAGTGTCCAGGTTGGTTTCCTAAAAGCAGGAGAGCTTATTGCCGTAGGTTTTGGTGAATTGACTGGAAACAGCGGAAATTGGACCAACATCAGTTTTCCAATAAACTATATATCTGGGACCCCAAACTTAGTTGCAGATAGCGCATATATATGGATTGCTTCTGCAGATGCTGTGTTTGGCCCGTATTCTTCTGGTAGCATCGATATCGATGCAATTACATTCAAGTTAAAGGACAACTCCGCTGCGCCAACTATTCCAAATTACAGTTTTGAAAATTGGCATGGAAGTAATGTTGAATATCCTACCCATTGGGTTTCTTCTGCACTGTATTATAGCAATGAAGGGAGTCTGATTTCAAATTCTACCAAATCCAACTCGGGTGTTGGAGGATCACTTGCCTGTGAAATTCGGGGCATAACGATTCAAGATGGTGAAAGCGCTGAGATGGACACCCTACCCGGCATACTGCTGAGTATTCGCCCCGGTACTTCCGTATCGGAATCAGATGTATTTACACCATCATTTGCGATTAACCAAAGATATTCAAGCATACGTGGAACACTAAAGTCTTCTTTGGAAAAAGGAGATGTGGCCATCATTTGGGTAAATGTTTGGGATGCGGATAGCATCGTTGGCTCTGTGCAATTCATGGATGCGGTTAGCCATATTGGATTTACAGAAATATCAGAAGACATTACTTACAATCCAGCGTTCACAGGTGTTCCAGACAGTGCAACCATCGCATTGATGGTAAGTGATAGTTCAATTGAAGACATCAACTCACTGAATAGCTACGCTATTTTTGATGACATTCGATTTGATATTTGGTCGACACAAACTGCCGCACTCCCATCTTTCAAAGCAAGTTTTTACCCCAACCCAAGTCATGGAACTGGTGTTTTAAAAATGAATGCACCAGAAAGTGGCTTGTACCAAATTGAAGTTCGCAATGCTTCTGGTCAGGTTGTTTACGAACAGCAAGGCCAAGCAGTATCTGGACCCCAACTTATATCCACAGAACTTAGCAACTTAAGCCAAGGCACCTACTTCTTGCAGGTTCGCTTCGGCAAAAACCGATACAACGAAAGAATTCTTCTCACCCCATGACAATAAAGAGTTTAGACCCAAGAATCACAAGAGCCAATATTGATGAATCAACCGATATTGGACATTTAGAAAATTTGGACCATTGGCAGACCTATGAGTGTTTGCACAGGTAAAGCGCGGCATGCAGCACCAGCACGTGGGTTCGGTGCATGCGCCTAACCATGAATTGGCCCTGATGTTTGGGAAAGAACAATACGCCCGTCGTGGCACTGTGGTAAATCTATGGGTAGTAAAAACAGTAGACGTTCATGCAACGGCCTATGAAGATGCGGATATTTTTGAGCTTACAGCTGAAAAACACCACCGTGACCCAGAAAGTTACAAGGTGATGGATAGAATTAAAGCATATAAAGAGAGGGTAGCGAAATAATGGAACTTACTGATAAACACGTAGAAGGACTCAAGGATATGTTGTACCGCATGGCGGACGACCTATTGATTATTGGACATAGAAATAGTGAATGGACGGGTCTAGGTCCCGTTTTGGAAGAGGATATTGCTTTCAGCAGCATGGCACAGGATAAAATCGGCCAATCGCACGCCATTTTTGAAATCCTCCATGAAATGGGGGAATCAGAGCCTGATACTGTTGCCTTTACCCGCAATGACAATCAGTTTCATTGTTGCCATTTGGTGGAGATGCCAATGGGCGAATACGACTTTAGCCTGGTGCGCCATTTCTTCTATGATCATGCCGATGCTTTGCGTTTTGATATGCTTTCAAATAGCATTTTCGAACCTTTGGCTATGGTTGCCAAGAAGTTTAGAGGTGAAATCAAGTACCACACCATGCATGCCGATACCTGGATTATGCAATTGGCGAATGGCAATGAGGAAAGCAAAGCGCGCATTCAAAGCGCAATAAATGTAGGATTTCCACTTGCTTTGGGCATTTTTGAACCGAGTGATTACGAAGCAGAACTTATTGAGGCCAATATTTTTGGAGGTGAGAAAGCCTTGCAAGAAAAATGGTACGCAAAAGTGAGTGCAGTTGTGCAAGCAGCTGGACTAAATATACCAGTTATTTCTGAAGTTACCCCTGCATATGGAGGGAGAAAAGGCTACCATACAGAACACTTGCAACCCTTGCTTGATGAGATGACCGAGGTCTTCCGCATCGATCCAGGAGCAGACTGGTAAGATCAATTTTTTAACTCACCCACAACAACAGGCAATGCCAATTACATCAGATTCGGTCTATACCCTATTAGAAGAGGTTATGGACCCTGAAATTCCAACGATAAGCATCGTGGATATGGGCATTGTAACTGGGGTTGATGTGGTTTCGGACACGCAAGTCCATGTGACCCTCACTCCTACTTTTAGCGGGTGTCCTGCATTGAAAGTAATGGAAGAGTTGGTAATTCAAAGGTTGCATGAAGCAGGGATTCCAGATGCCAGTGTTACTACAAGCTTTGCTGTGCAGTGGAATACCAACATGATTAGTGAAAAAGGATTACAAGCCCTCTTAAAACACGGTCTTGCCCCACCGCCCAAGCATGATGGCTACATAGAATTGGATGTGTTAAGTGATACACCTTGCCCCTTATGTGGCAGCCGCAATACTACACTAAAAAGCCCATTTGGGCCTACCCTTTGCAGAAGCTTGCATTACTGCAATAACTGTAAGAATGCATTTGAAGGTTTTAAGCCTGTGAGTTAATACTTTCTTTTATTAGCGCATGAGGTCAATGGTACCATTAAACGTGTACACCTCCCCTTTTAAGTCAACAATATTTATGGAGTATGCATATACACCATCGGAAACTATTTCTCCATTAAAGGTACCATCCCAAGAATTTAAGCATTCGTTATTGTCATAAATCTTTTGACCGTAACGGTTGTAAATTTTCATTTCGTAGGATTGCCAATAATACATACCTTCAGGCTGGAATCTCTCGTTTAAGCTGTTTTCATTGGGAGTATACGCATTTGAGATAAAGAACCGCAACTCAGGTTTATACTGACGGTGGTTGGAAAGTGATTTGACATCATGGGAACTGTCAACCTATTTTATTACGACTCAATAAAATGAAGCTACGGGGTTTCCCAATAGTTACAGCATACTATTCATGAGCAAGAGCAGCGACAGGAAGGTAGTTTTTAAAAATACACGTTTGTTCCCACGCGAATCTGCTAGAGGGGTTAGATAAGTAATTCGGGTGCAAAGTCAAAGCGATAGACAATAAAGGCAGTAAATCAATATATGGGTTTGGTAAATTAGTTATTGAGTGTATTTGCAAATACAGCTTGATTTATCTCCTTACCTAATCATGTATAATATCCTTTCGA